>JABHQW010000002.1 GCA_018696595.1 Candidatus Woesearchaeota archaeon
AAAAGAATGGTGGGAAGTTCAGACTAAGAATTTTTATTCTCGCGATGAAGATCTTTGCAAAAACCTTGCTCTAGAGATTATGAAATTTCCCCACCAATATATTAGAAGAGTTTCTGAAATTGTTAGCAATTACGCATATACTATTGGTGTGAAATCAGAACCCGTACTTTTTGGAAACAATACGACCGGGCCATGGTGGGTACATCGAACTATTTACAACATAAAAGATTGCTTTGGGTCCCAAAGTGAGACATTGAAAAGAATTGAAAATACTAGAAGAATAGCTGAGGAGGAAAAATAAAAATGGAAGAAACAAAAGAATTAGAACAAAAATTACAAGATTTAGTACAATCTGCTCCGGTGATGGGGGTTAGAATATCTCCCAATTTAGCAACTCAAGAGCATTTTGACCCTATTTTTGTGGCTTTGGATCTCCTTAAATTGAAAGAAAAAGAAGTTGGAGTTAAAGGAGCAGCCACATATCTGATTGAAGAGATGATGACTACCCAATATGCTGCAGAATTATTTGTATTTGTAATTGATGTTTATACTCGGAATCGTTTAGAAAGTAATGACCTTCAAGAATTGGTAGATAGTCATGTTAAGCAATATCGTAAGCTACATGAATAAATTAAAAAATAAATATAGGGGGAAAAATAAAATGGTTGAATACACAAAACGTGAACAAGAACTTATGGGGACATACTTTGAAAACAAAGGAGAGAAATTAATGAGTAACGAAGAGAAATATGAAGCTTACAAAAATATGACTCCCAACCAAAGAAATCAAAATATAAACGGAATCCAAAACGCAATCTGGGCCAGATTAAGTTTAGACAACGCAGATGTCTTTGATGGAGAAGATGATGGCTGGAAGTTAAAAATGTTACAAGATAACTTAAGCATTCTGGAATTAGTTGCATCTGGGAAAGAATTGTAATAACAAAAGTTATAAACCATAAAAAGATCATTTAAAACAATGAAAGAAATAATCTTAGCATCAACCAGTCCAAGAAGACACGACTTACTTAACCAAATTGGTTTAAAGTTTAAAATTGTTCCTAGTAACTATGAGGAGGACATGACTTTAAAACTTCCTCCACACAAATTGGCAATGTTTTTAGCTAAGGGAAAAGCTTCAGATGTTGCAGAAAGAAGAAAATCAGGAATTGTTATTGGCGTAGATACTTTTGTAGTTTTTAACAAAGAAGTCATTGGTAAACCCCACAATAAAGTTAAAGCAAAAGAAACTTTAAAAAAGATTTCTGGGAAAACTTTGAAAGTTTATTCTGGTGTGGCAATAATTGATGCTAAGACAAAAAAAGAAATTGTTGATTATGAAATTAGTAAAGTTAAGATCAGAAAGATAACTACTTTAGAAATTAAGAAGTATATTGATACTGAAGAACCTTTAGATAAAGCTGGTGCTTTTGGAATGCAGGGATTAGGTGCAATCTTTGTGGCCAAAGTTGATGGCTGCTATTCAAACGTCGTTGGTTTGCCTTTACATAACTTAGAAAAAAATTTAGCAAAAATGGGTATTGACGTTTTTTCTTATCAAGAATAAATAAATTAAAAGAAATAAAATTAAACTAAAACGCCACAAACAGAACCTTCTTGTCCAGGACGAGAAGTGATTCTTACTTTTCCAAGTTTAGTTTCAACGATTGCTCCTTTTGTAATAACGTTTCTTCTAACCAAGTTTGGATTTGCTGGATTCTCAACTACGTTTAAAATTTCTGTTTTAGTGGTCTTGCCTTTTTTATCAGTAACACTAATTTGATTAGTAGATAAAGTAGATCTTTTTTTATTACCACCAAGAATTCTTTTTAACTTAGTTTTAAGGTCCCCTAATCTAGTGTTTGTTTGGTAACCTGCTAATTCGTACTTCTTTTTAGCTTGGGTAGATTTGTACCTTCCGCCAGATAATTTTCTTTTTGATTTTGCTTGTGATCTTGCCATTGTTATGCTTTATATTTGGGTTCGCTTTTTAAAGGTTTTGGTTAACTTTGGTTTACTTTTGTTTTTTACAATCTTTTCTTTAATGCTCTTATTGCCATTCCAATCTAAAGCAAATTCTAAAACCTCTTCAATCTTCGTTACAGGGATGATTCTTACTTTTGCTAGTTTGCTTTTATCAACAACAATATCTTGTAAATTAGATCTTGGAACGATGATTGTTTTAATACCAGTATCAATTGCTGCTTCAACTTTTGAAGAAACCCCCCCTACTGGTAAGACTGATCCTCGCACTGATAATGATCCCGTCATGGCAATATCTTGTTTAACTGGGATATTCTTTAATGCTGAAATAATGGATGTAGCCACGGCAATACTAGCAGAGTCTCCTTCAACACCTTCATGGGTTTGTAAGAACTGTACAAAAATATCACGGGTTTCTTTAATGTCTTCTCCAAAGTACTTCATTACAATTGCAGAAACGTTCTTAACTGCTTCTTTAGCGATCTCCCCTAATTTTCCTGTGGCGATAATCTCAGACTTCTTTCCACCAGGAGTCACTTCTGCTTCAATTGGTAATAAGATTCCAGAATAAGCAGAACCTGAACCAATTACTGCCAATCCATTAACTCTACCAACTAGTTTTCCTTTTGTAACAATAACTTCATATTCTTTTTTTCGTTCAATGTGTTTATCTGCTATTTGTTGTTCTAATGGTCTCGCTAATTTCTTTGCCCCTTTAACATGTTCTGCAGTAACATGGGTGGCTTTTTCTTCCTTTGCTAAATCTCCTGCAGCTCTAACTAAACCTCCTAAACCCCTTAAATGTAAGGTTAAATGTCCTTTTCTATTAGCTCTTCTTCTTGCTTCTTGAAGTATTGCTTTTACCGCATCAACGTTAAAGTGAGGGATTTTGCCATCTTCTCTTTTAACTTCTTGAGCAACAAATCTGGCAATTTTGTTTTGGTTAGATTTATTATCAACCATCGTTTCGTTCATATAAATTTCATATCCATAACCACGAATTCTTGAACGTAATGCTGGATGCATACTTTTGAGAGTTTCCATGTTTCCTGCTGCAACTAAAACAAAGTCACAAGGCACCGGTTCTGTTCTAACCATTGCTCCTGCTGATCGTTCAGATTGGCCAGTGATCGGAAACTTTTTTTCTTGTATTGCTGATAATAACTCTTGCTGGGTTCTTGGATGTAATGTAGCAATTTCATCTATGAATAATACTCCCAAATTTGCTTTGTGGATCATTCCACCGACAACTCTTTGATTTGCTGGTGTTCCTAAACCGCCGCTTTGGAAAGGATCATGAAGTACATCTCCTAATAATGCCCCAGCATGTGCTCCGGTGGCTTCAAAGAATGATGCTTGTTTTTTACCAAAGTTATCTACAATTACTTTCGGAGCAATCACATTACTTGTTTTAAACATTTTTGGTCCCATACTAGTCATGATCGCAAATGCTGCTAAGAATAACATTCCTCCTAAAAAGAATGCAGTAAACATTAAATCTGATTTGTAATGGTATCTAATCCACCATGGTGCGATTAATGTAACGATTGCTACAATGAATAATAAGAAATTATTGTTTTTTAGAACTTGTTTGCCATCAATTCGGTATTTTTTAACTTCTTCTCGGCCAGTTCCTGCAGGAAGTTCTTTAATTAATGGATGATTATCGTCATTTGGATTGTGGAATGATAAAGTGTCTTTCAATTCTGATTTAGGAAGAAGTTCAGCTAATGCTAATCCTAGCATCGATTTTCCTGTTCCAGGGTCTCCAATTAATAGCACGTGTCTTCGCTGTTGAGCTGCTTTTTTAATTATCTCAACTCCTGCTTCTTGCCCAATAACTTGATTGACAATGTCCTTTGGTACTTTGATATCTTTAGTAGTCTTCATATTATTTAATTGATTTACAGAACATCTGACCTCTTATTTATATTACTTTCTTAAGGGTATTTAAAAGAATTGTGGTATTAATCTCTTATTTAGCTTTCCTGCCTTTAGCCAGCTTAACATGAATCTCATCAAAAGGTTCGCTTTGGGTAGTTTCAACTTTACGTTGGTTTTCCAAATGGAGAAGTGGAATGAATGTGTAAACTTTATCTTGTTTGCTTGGTCTTGGTGGCAAAAGTCTAGTGAAAGTTAATTTGCTATCCTTTTCTTTGTTGGTGTAATAAGTGATTTTGTGATACAAATCATAGATTACTTCCATGATGTCAATACTTTTTTTAGGCATCTGATATTTAACTGGCCTTTGCTTAGCAATAATTCTTTTCTTACTTTCCATTGCTCTTTGCAAAGCATTAACTAAATCATGAATGGAAACTTTTCTGCTCCTGGGTTGTGGTTGTCTTGGAATTAATTGATATTTTTGTTGTTCTCTTCTTTGTTTATACATTTCTTCGCCAATATCTTCCAACATTTCTTCTTCAGAAAGATCACCTTGATTGATCAGTTTGTCTAAGTTAGTGATTCCATACTCTAACAAATGACTAGATTTCATTTTTAACAGAATTGCTGCCGCTAAAACTACTTTCCCAGAAACTTTTAAATCGTGTTCATGCATATCTTTAACTAACTGGATATATCTTTTAGTTAGCATAGAAATATTTACATCCCAGGGATTCATCTGTTCCGTTTTAACCAAGTCATACAGAATAGATTTCCAACCAACCTCTTCTTGTTCAATGATTAAATCAAAGATTTTTTGTTGCATTTCTTATCTTAAAGGAAAATTTATGGTTTTATAAGGTTTATTGTTTTATAACCTCAGAGAATAAGATGAATGTAATGGGCCCACCCGGACTGATTTTAAAATAATCTGTCTCGAACCGGACAAGGTCACTTCACTTCGTTACGTTCGTTGCCCTCTCTCGTCCGGGAATCGCTTCTGAGAATAAGATGAAAATAGTGGGCCCACCCGGACTCGAACCGGGGATCAATGCCTCACTTATTCCTTGCGGAAATGTAAGGGCACTGTCATAGCCACTAGACCATAGGCCCATTATTAGTTACTAGATTTGATTTCATTTAAAAATGTTTCTTTGATTCTGATTAGTTTAATATACGAAACGTTAATAAATAATATTATATTCTTATACTTAAAGATGGGGATTAAAGATGTTTTAAAATTTAAAAGTACACTTTTTCTGCTTAACCAAGATTTTATTTCTGCTAGATTTGTTGTAAGAAGTACTCGGATGGAGAAAAGAACTGAAAAACGTCTAGAAGCCGAGATCTTAGAAGAAGGTGAAGTACAACGGTTAAGAACAGAGAACCAAAAAAGAATTTCTGATACTTCTCGTTTATTGGGTAAAGTTGATGTTGCTGATGCTCATTCTTTAAAGGAAGGAATTGCTACATTACGTAAAACTTTCCAGTTAGAAAAGATGACTGTTACAGAATTAAAAAAGTATAGTAGAAATTTACACAAACAAGTTAGACTGATTGCTAAAATTATTGAAAACCTTCATCAATTAGTGTTAAGAGAAGATTTAGAAGTTGTTCATGATACTCGTGCTCCATTAAATGCGGTGGACCATTTTGCTCATCAACTTAAAAAAGTTGTTCCTAAATTATTACGTCAAAAATTATCTCCAGAAGTAGAAAAAAAAGTACGAGAAATAGTTAAAGGTATAGGCGAAGAATTAGAAAAACTGGTTGGAGAAGTATTAAGTTTTACAAAAAACAATTTGTCTTTTTATCAAAGTAAAAGTACTAAGAGAACATTAGCTCAACATTTACGTGAACGTACCACCTTTAAAAGAAAAATCAATGGTAAAGTTCAATGGGTTCTAATTCAAATAAAGGATTTAGAAAACAGGTTAAGAAAAGAATTAAATTCTAAAGAAACTAAAAGTCTTCAACAAGCGTTACTTAACGAATTAGCATATTTTAGTAAACAATTTGAGGAATTGATTAAATTTAGTATTTTAAGGGTACAAATTGCAGAATTTATGATTATTGAAGCAATGAAGAAAGAAAAAGAGTTGACTCATGAATTAATGGGAATAAAAGAAGAGGCTACAAAGTTTTTTACTAAATTGAATATGCAAAGAATGAAGTTGGTTGTCCGAGGTAAACAACAACATAAAAAAGAATGGTATCAAAGTCGTGCTTGGGCATTCTCTGAACAAAAACAGGCTATTGATGCAACAGTTAAAGCATTAGACAAAAAAGTTAGTTTAGAAGAAAATCGCTTTGGTGTTACTTTAGAACTTACACGAAGAAATTTAGTTGCTGAACTTAATACTGAATTAAAAAAGGAAGATAAGATTAGACTCCAAGAGGTTAAAGCTGCAAAACAAACTGCTGGTAATGTGGGTACTCTAATGCGACGTGGCACTCAAGTTTTAGTTGCTGGAATGTTAATGACCCTTGGTGCTAATGCTTTAAACAATGGTCTTCCCAGAATGTCTGTTCAGGCAGTAGAAGAAAAAGCGATTGAACAAACAATGAGTTCAGAAGATATTGAACGATTAAGAAGAACCCCTAAACTAGCAGCAGAGTTTGCTGAGAAAATTGGAACAATTATTGAGGATAAAAGTGTTCAAACAGTTGATGCAGTTGAGACATTAGCAGTTAAAGTTGCTAGAGGGATTAAAACTGAATTGGCCGAAGCAAAGAAACAAGAAGAAGCCGCTAAAAAGAAAGTAGTTGAAACCAAAAAGGAAGAAGCTAAGAAGGCTGAGAAAGTTAAAGTTGCTAGACCTAAGAAGAAAGAGGAGAAAAAGGAAAATGCTCGAAGAAAACTTGCTGGAGCAGGTAAAGGCCAAGGAAGTAGAGGGATCGACACTAATGTCCCAAAAACACCAATTGATAAAGAAGTTGGTTTTGCTAAACTTTTATTTAATGGGGCAGGATTTGAATTAGATCAAAACGGAAATACTTATTATTTTAAATTTACTCGCAAAAATGTTGCTATTGATTTAGCAAGTTACACAGAACTGATTCAACTGAAAGCGGAAGCGCTTGAACACACTTCTTTCAGAAAACTTGAAATGACTGTACATGAAAACTTAATTGTCAAGTCTTTATCTGAAAATGCTGTTCTTAAAGTTACAGTAGATAAACAAAGATTGACTTTTGAATGTTTTGATGTTATTTTAATTGATGGGCCAACAACTTTAATTGTTAATGCTGGCAAAGATATTAAAGTTAAATCTACTGGTCGGCCAGATTTAGATTATGCTGGAGATGATTTAGTTAAAGAAGTTCTTTCAGTTAATCTTGCTGGAAAGAAAGTTGATCAAGTAACTTTGGTGGATGACAATTATTTCCCCGATGTTCCTATTATGGGTAAATACCTTGGCAAATCCTTTATTACTGAAAAAGATTTCTTGGATGTTTTGAATAGTATGTTGAAATATCCTGTTTATTGGGGTGCCCCAGGGATTAATGATTCAGATCACTATAATATTGTTTGTAACGGACTGATGAGGAGTATGTTCTTAGCAATGTTAGGTAACCAATTTATTGTTCATGCTCAAAAGAATGGTTTAGGAAAACCAATTGATATGAGAAGAAATACTAAATGGAAAAAGTATTTTAGCAAAGTTGGGGTTACAGAAAATATTTTTAGTAAAAATAAACTAAAAAAGATTGTTGATGTTGATGGTAAGCTCTTAATTAAGAGTGGGCTAAATAAAAAACAAAAAAAGCAATCTAAAAGAGTTGGAAAATTAGAGTTTACTAAATTTGGTGAATATCTTAAGATTATTGGAGTAAAACCAATGCCTGGTATGGTTATTATGTTAGCTCATAAAGGAACTGGGGGAACGTTAAGACACGCCGTAATTATTGGGGAAGTTGACGGTTATAATATTAAGAATGTTTATGCTGCTTCCTCTAAAGAATTTAAAAAAATTGGTGGGGAACGCGGAAGTGGGATGGCTCAAGTCAAGAAACGAACACTTGATATTTATGATGGGTATTACGTTGAACAAGTTATTGATAGTTATACTTATCTTGCTAAAATGGGACTTGGTCAACCGCAATTAGCTTATATTGATTCTGTGAATAAGGTGAACTAAAATGATTACTATCGGTTCGCGAAAAGAACTTGCTGGCATTAGTGATGAATTCAAGAACGTTTGGATTACTTTTATTCGAAAATTTAAGCGAACTTTTCCTGGAAGAGTAATTCGGAAAAAGATATCTTCTGAAGATTTTTCTAAGAACTTGGATCAACTTCTTGAGTATTTGAAGATTCTTTGGGGTGAAGTAGTTACAAAGACTAAGGTATTGACGACAAAGGAAGAGTATAATCAAGCAAAGAAAGATTTTATTGGACTTGCAGAAGAAATTGAAGAACTTATTGATATTCTCACTGAGATTAAAAAGAAATCCTCACAATTTGGTAGTGTGGTTACTTATAAACAAATTAATATTTATCTTGAACTAGCAACAAAAAACATTACTGAAATTAAAGCATTAATTACTGTCGCTGTTGCGTCTTATCTAAGAGTGGGGAGAAGAAGGTTTCTTAAAACAATAGTGAAGGGCGGTGCCGTTGCGGTTGTTGCATCAATTGGGTTGGGCCATCTTAGTTTAAATTATATGAACCTTTTGTCTAGGCTCGCCAAGAATTTACCTGTTCTTAAAGAAAATGGGCTAGCAATTTTAATTAGTTATGATATTCATCCAAATTGGTATGAAGAATTAGCATTCAAGTTTAAAGATGAATTTTTACCTGCCTATATTGCTAGAGTTGAGCTCGCTTTTGGACAAAGAGCTAATGTTGTTAATGGGTATAGGACAGATTTAGAGAAGGTTTCTAAAGATGGTCTGATTAGTGGTGCTTTAAAGAGAGGAGCTACAAGAGACGATTTGATTAAAGTGATTAAAGATCCCCTTATTCAGAATATTGTTGTTTTTGGCCATGGGACCTGGACTTCTTGGGTGGCTACTGGAGATGATAATGTTTGGGCAAATGATTTGATAGGGGAATCTTTGCCGAGAAAGAAAGGCAAATTATTAAAACATACTTGCGGCGTTTATCGCAAGAAATGGGTTGGTAAAGGAATAAAATATTCTAAAAAAGATTGGGGCGGAGGAGTTTTAGAAGCGTTAAAAGTAATAAATGGGAGGATGAAAGATCATTTTGAAATTCATGTTTCATTTCGTGATGCTTACTTTTCTTATCGTGAAAATAATGGGGATCTTGGTGATGGGGAAATTTATGGGTTTATTGATTTTAAGATTAAAGGTAAAGGTAGATTTGATTTTTTTGGATTTGGAAAAACTCTTTTTGAATCTAAACTTAGTTCTTTAGATGATGTTCCAGAAATAAGTGATCCCTTGTTATTTAACTTAAAAGAAATTATTCAACATACAGATGATCCCAGAGCGATTGAAGACTTAAAGAATTTTCTTCATGAACTAAGATTTTATCTTAAATCTAATTGTTTGAAATTGGATATAGATAAAACTCCCCTTTTTGGGACATCGGTTTACAAAGAAAACCGCATTTATGGGTGGGATCGTATAACTTCCCCCATAGACTTTTTGTTTGATCCTTTTGGAAACAAGCAAGAAGATTATATTTATACTATGGCTGCGGAAGAGAAAGCTAAAGAGAAAGCCGAGAAATCTGCAGAAGAGGCTACTTCTTAATGTTTAATTCTGCCGAAAACTATTTTTTGTGTTTGGTAACTAACACTAGTTAATTTACTGAGTCCCAATCCTAAATTATCATAGTGTAATATTGGGTCGTGGCCATTAAATATTCTTTCAGCATCTTCTTTTTCTTTTCTTTGAGTAGCAGATAAATCATTTACATCTTCTAACAGAACAACAACATGCCAATAACGATTACTATTTTGGTCAGCAAAGAAAACTAAATCTCCTTGTTGGACATCTTGGTCATATTTTAATTGGGCAGTGTTTCCTTCTAAATCTGTAATCTCTCCATTTTGGTGTAATAGGTATTCATCAGAATATTCTGTTTGTTGTCTTAATCCATCCGCATTTGTGTATTTGTACTTTCTATTCAAATGTCTTGCTGCTCCGACAATTAAATCTGCACAATCAAATCCTAAATATAATTCTGTTTGGTGAGATCTTTGTGAGTGAGAATGATTTAAACTAGCAGAACCATAAATCCCTGGAACGTTGAAGTATGAAGTTGTCCAACCCAGAAATGTTTCATCTAACAGATAACAGATTCTTAACACATCACTTTTGATTCCACCCCTTTTTACATTATTGTGGTTGGGGGTGTTCCATGATTTATCATTTATTCTCAGTTCTAAACTAAAGCGCATTGTTCCTAACTCAAAATTATGGTTTTGCTTAGTGGGTTTAGCATCTGCAAGAATTCGTTGTAATCCTTTAGTTTTTTCAACTTGTGAGCTGGCGTAATTAATCTTATCTATCCCTAACCATTTTCTAGTATCAGGGTCAGAATTCTCATAAGGAAAATGAGAATCAATTAATGGTTCAACTTTAGACCATTGCATTATAACGTGTTCTAATTTTGCTCTTGTTTCTTTATTGGGATTAGTTCTAATGTTTTTTCCTTTTATTTTTATTTCTGGTGCACTAGAATAATATTCAACTTCTTTACCATTTTTTACCATAACTACAGGATAAAGAAAAATTTCTTCTTTCCCGAATATTGCATTCTTTGGTTTATGTGAGGGGGTTTCTTTTTCTACACCAGAAAGAACGAAAACTTGATCAACTTTCTCTTCTAATTCTGAAAGGGCTTCTTTTTCTTCTTTCATTTTTTCTTTGACGCTAAATTCTTCGAATTTTTCTATTCTTTTTTCTATTCTTCCTATTATTCCTTCTGTATAATGTCCTATTTCTTGAATCTTGGAACGCGGAGTAGGAATAGTGAAGCCAATATCTATTGGAGAACCTAATGTTAATCCTAAATAAGTAGCCAAAACCACAAGTAAATTCGGGGGAGTAATAAACATTATATTCATTTTATAATATGAATTATTTAAACTTGACTATTCTCTAGTAGTACTAAGGGGTTGTTGTTGTCAATGGGTAGATTTATTAATTTTATCAATTTATATCTATTCAATGGACATTTATCAACCCGCTGAGGATTCGTATTTATTACAAAAACATGTTAAGAAATATGCTTTTGGTAGGGTTTTAGATCTTGGAACGGGGTCTGGAATACAAGCTTTAACTGCTATTAAGAATAAAGAAGTTCGAGAAGTTGTTGCTGTTGATGTCAATAAAAATGCAATTGAAGAATTGAACAATAAAGTTAAAAGTGAGAAAATAAGAAAAGTAAAAGTTATTTTTAGTCATTTGTTCTCAAATGTAAGAAATAAATTTGACACAATTATTTTTAATCCCCCTTATTTACCACAAGATAAAGTTGGTAAAGAGATTATTGAAGATGCTGCCCTTTATGGTGGGAAGCATGGTTGGGAGTTATCTGAATTTTTTTTCTCTGAAGTTAGTAATTATTTAGTTGCTAACGGGAAAATATTATTTTTGTTTTCTTCTTTAACTAACAAAAAGAAAATTGAAGAAATTATCTTTGAGAACTTGTTAGAATTTAAAGAGTTGATTCAGGAGAAACAACCAATGTTTGAAACATTATATGTTTATTTGATTGAGAAAAGTAAATTGTTACGTGAATTAGAAAGAAAGAACATTTCTTCGATTAAATATTTAACTCACGGGAAGCGGGGAAATATCTTTATTGGTATTCTTGATAAAAGTAAGTTTATTAAATCTCATTTTGCTCGAAAAAATGAAGTTAAAGTAGGAATCAAAGTTAAAAGAGAAGAAAGTTTAGCTGTTGAAAGAATGAGAAATGAAGCTAATTGGTTGAAAGTTTTAAATCGTAAGGGGATTGGTCCAAAATTTGTTTTTTCTGGGAAAGATTATTTAGTATATGAATTTGTTGAAGGGGAATTTGTGTTAGACTGGATTGTAGATCGAAATGGAAAAGAGGTTATAGGGATGTTAACTAAAGTTTTAGAACAATGTTTTGTTATGGATAAATTGATGGTTAACAAAGAAGAAATGCATCGCCCTCACAAACATATTATTGTTGATAGATTTAATGAAGTAACTATGCTTGATTTTGAAAGATGTAGCAAAACCGAAAAACCTAAGAATGTTACTCAGTTTGTAGAATTCATTTGTCGGTTGAAAGAAGAGTTGTCTCGGAAAAATATTAATGTTGATGTTGAGCAGTTAAGGAAATTATCTCGGATTTATAAAAAAGAAATTAGTTTAGGTAATTTTAATTTAATAAAAAGTAGTATTTCCTTCTAAATTAATTCCTTGTTTAAGTTCTACTGGGCGCCAATTGTCCTGTACTAACTTTGCTCCTAACCAGGCCGCAAGTTCCTCTGGGTTACCGATCGTCGCTGAGAGGCCAATTATTTGTGGTTTGATTAATTGTTTCAGTAGTGTGATGATGATTTCTAAAGTTGGTCCTCTA
This sequence comes from Candidatus Woesearchaeota archaeon, assembly GCA_018696595.1. GTDB lineage: Archaea > Nanobdellota > Nanobdellia > Woesearchaeales > GW2011-AR9 > JABJOX01. The sequence continues at coordinate 12,401 of JABHQW010000002.1, forward strand.
CTAGGGTCGTTCAAAAGATGAATCTCGTCAATTACTACAGTTTTAACTTCATTAATCCAAGAAATTCTGTGTCTAAGTAAAGAATCTAATTTCTCTGTTGTTAATATTAAGAGATCATAATTTGCTAAGTAAGAGGATTCGGAATCAATATCTCCTGTTGATTGGACAACTTTATAATTTGTGTTTTCTAATAGGTTCTGGTACTCTTTGAATTTTTCATTAGCTAATGCTTTTAATGGAACAAGATAAATGGCTTTCCCTTCTTTTAGTACGTTAGTGATGGCCATTGTTGCTACTAAGGTTTTCCCACTAGCGGTTGGGGCACAGATTAATAATGATTCTTCTTTTAGAAGGTTTGCTTTAACAGCTTTTTCTTGTATTGGTGTTAAAGTTGGAAATTTAGTATAATGTTCTTTAAAGTAATTTGGTAAATGCAACTCTTTTATTAGCATAGGGTTAATTTTAGTAGGGTTATTTAAAATTGTTTTGTTAGAAATCTATTAAGTAGAAGTACAAAAACAAGTATATTCTCCTTCAAATATTTCACTACAAGAGATTAGTTTTGTTTCATGTTTTGCAAGAATACAAGTTTGTTTAACTTTAGCACAAGCAAAATTGCAATTTATTTTTTCGTCTCCTGTTACGACAGTTGCACCATTAATCATGTTTAACACTCCATCTATTGTTGGTACTGAACTAGCTGCTTTCCCTGTCACATTAACATAACTTGCTAACATTAATAGAATACAAAGTACTGAAACTATCATTACTGCGATTACCATTGTTTCGTCCCAGCGATGTTTATTTTTTGTTTTTTTCATTTTTTTAACAGCAAGTACATTTAGATGATCCTTCTTGATCACATTGGCCTGCGTTTGTAAATATACAAACTTTATTTTGATTTGCACAAATCTCGTCGCAGATTCCTTCTTCTTTAACAACTTGGCATTTGTTTAATTCTTCTAATATCTCTTTGTATGAATATATTAATTGTGGTGGTTCTTGTGGTTCGATTGGTGCTAATCCTGCTTTTGGTGCAGAAACACACTGGTTGTTATAACAAACTGATTCTGTTTGGGAGCTACATGATTGTAAGTTACAATCATCATCTTCACAATCAGTTAGGCCGTCATTGTCTTCATCAATTTCTCCAAAGCATACATCTTCTGGCGGATAACAATGTTTTATTGTTGTGGCGTTTCCGTTACAAGAGAATCCTTCTGGGCACTGTGCGTTGGAGTCACAAACACAAGAACCATCATCACAACCAAGGGGGCAGATAAATTGTTTATACTTTACTTCAAACTCGCTAGAACAGAATCCTTCTATTAGTCTATCTCCAGAGAAGCAAAAGTCTTCATTATCTTTTTTCTCCCAGGCAAAAATATCTTCGTTATATTCGGAACCATTAGCAAAACCTTTTATGTAATATGATAGTTCAAATATGTTTTCTGGGCCATTTCCATTATTGAAATTGTCTTCGTCAATACAACAAAACATCCCGTCTGGGCCTTCTTTTCCAATACAATCTTCATCCCAACAATCTATTTTTCCATCTTTATCATCATCAATATTATTGTCACAATCTTCGGGAAAGAATGGATAACATAAGTTTCCATATCCCATAATTACTTCTTTATAACAAACTGAAGGGTTTAATCCGTCCGCACATAATGGGTAATCTGCTGGGCAATCACTGTCTTCTGAACAAACTGGGCTGTTTTCCATTACTGGAGCAGATTTATTAGGAACATTCTTTTCACAATAGTTTCCAATAGGACAATCACTATCAGCTTCACAAGTACATTGGCCTTTAAAACAATCAAACTCACATTCTACGTCTTCTTCTTTAATTTCTAATCCATCTGCCGCACAATAAAATTCTCTCAATGTTTTATCTTCTGAAGGTAAACAGAAGTCAGTTTTATCATATATTTTATTAGCTAGGTAATTATTGATGTACCTATATCCAGAAAGATCTCCATGTTTGAAAGATGTAATCGGATCTAATATTCCCGGTAAAATTCCTTTGTTTTTACTATCTTCATCCATACAACAGAAACCTTCTTCTTCAATCTCTACATAAATTTCTTCTGTGTAATCTACCCATTCCCCTTGTCCTTCACAATTACTGAATCCAAACTTATCTGCTAAACAACGACAGATTCCATATACACAGGGTTGATTAATATTTAAACCCTGATCAAATGGACAATCTGAATTTCCGTTAAAACATAAACCATTCTCATCACATAATTCCTCATCTAAATTATTATTTGCAGAACAACTAACGTGGTCTTGGTATTTTTGTTTTGTTTCTTCTTGTAATTCTAATGTTGTAATTATTGTTGGATCTCCTGCACAATCTAAGTCCATACAATCGGTTAATCCGTCTCCATCATTATCTACTTTATCTCCACATTGGTACCAATTCTCTTTAGACTTACAGGCATCATTATAAGCACAATCATCTTCATCATCACAATCTACAAAGCCATCTTCATCGTTGTCTATGTTGTCTGAACAGCTTGTTTCTTCTCCACCGCAAATATAATGGAATGAACAATCATTATCGTCACAATTCTTTAGTCCGTCTCCGTCGTTGTCGAAAACATCTATACAGATATCTTCTGTACATTCTCCTCCTCCCTCTGTATATTGACACTTTCCAGTTGGTAATATAATTCCATTGAAAAATGAATTTGCACAAGCTTTTTGATTACAATCAGGATCTTCACAATCCTCTAAGCCGTCATTATCATCATCAACACCATTTAAACAATTTGATTCAACACAAACGTGCTTTTGGAAATGACATTTGGCTCCAACTTCACAGCCATAATCTGTTTCTCCTAACCAGTCTGGGCTAACTTTTATTGGGAAGTTTGGTAAACAACAAGTTTCTCCATTTGATTTAACTTCTCCTGCACAATCAGGGTCACTACAATCAGCTAAGTACCAACAGTAACCATTAGGACAGTCTGCATCATTGAAACAGGTTTCTCCATCATTTTCTCCGCCAGCACATTCATAACCATCATTACTAAAATCATCTTCACAATTTCCAGATTCTGTACAGGTGGGAGAAATTCCACAATCTGGGTCTTGACAATCTGTTAAAGCAAGACATTCTCCTCCCCCTAAACATTCCGAATCAGAATTACAAGGTTTGCCAATACTGCCTACAAATCCACCAAAACATTCTTTACCATCATTATCAATTCCATCTTCACAATTAACTTCTGTACAAGAACCAATTGGATTTATAGCTCCCCAAAACTTTTTTTCTTGACAAGTTGCACTTTCTTCTGCTCCTGCGATAGAACAACTTTGTTCTAAACAATCAGAATCTTGACAGTTCCAATCTCCATCTTGGTCCTCGTCAAAGGAATTCTCAGAACAGACCATTTCTTTACATTCTTGATTAACACATTTTGCTAATGCTGGGTTTCCAGTATTATCGCATCCTTGATTATTACAATCAGAATCTTTACAATCAATGTTTAAATCACAAATCCCCTCTAAATCACAGTTACAGGTGAATAGGTCATTATTATCATTGTCTCCTTCTCCATCATTTAATGAAAAACAATCTTCGTCATTATCCCATTGGTCGTAACATATTAATTCTTTCTTCTTTCCCCCTTCACATTTCCATCCTTCATCTTCTGAGATGAAGCCTTCGTTTTCTGGTAATGTACAAGCATCTATCTCTTTGGGGTCTATTTCTTCAATATTGCATTCTTCTATTTTCGTGTTATCATTAGTTATTGTTATTGCTCCATATTGGTTCTCTATTTTACATACATCACCATACATTTCTAGTTTGTTATAATTTGGATCTACTGGGGATAAACACTCAAAATCTTCAAGTTGACCATAACAAGGGTAATTTCCTTTTTCATCTTTTAACCATTGTTTACAATCTTCATTCACTTCTAAAAAGCTTACTGGGCAATTTCCTTTTGTGCCACAATCAATTCCACAATCAGGGTCCTCACAATCAGTTTTTAAATCTCCATCGTTATCACTATTATCAGAGCAATCTGTTTCATGACAAACTCCCTCAACTAATTTTGCTCCTGGAAGATAACATTGTTCTTGAACTTCTTCTGAACAAACTGGTTCTTGTTTTCCTCCCAATAAAGTTTTTGTACTGCATTTTTTAAACGAGATTGTATTTGCATTATCCAAAAAGATGGAATAATCTTGTGTATTCATTAAGTAATCTTGCCCCTCTTGATCTAAATTATTGAAAAACACGCAGAACTCCGGCAAATCTCGACATGTTGCAGCAAAACTCACTACATTTGACCAAGCCCAGTAGTAATCCCCTCCAGGAGGAGACTCAAACGGAGGAAGATAAAAACATTTATTATTAATACACTTGTGATTTGGACCTTCTTCATCTACGCAAGTATCATCATTATCACAATTCGTGTTCGTGATATAGGTGTCTTTTTGATCACAAAAAAAATTCATACACTGACCTTCTTCACATTTTGCATAAGTAGGATGGCCTGTTCCAACACAATCAATTTTCTCTTCACATTCTCGAGAACAACAAGTCCCATCATAATAACACCTATCTGTTTCTTTAGTATAACCTGGCCCTTGGCCTTGTTCCATTGTTTGACCTTCTAATAGTCCCTCAAACTTAAAATCTTCACCAATAAAAAATAATCCGTATTTAATAAACCCGAGGGAGGGGTTTGGTTCCGTGGGAACTAACTTTATACTGTTGATAATATCATTCACTTCTATTTCAAAGATTTGAAGTGATCCTCCATGTTCACAGGCAATCCTTTTATCATTTGAATTTGCACAATTTCCATTTAGATCAATTTCTGTTATTTCCCCATTTGAAAGTTCTACTTGGATTATCAAGTCTTGTTCATTTATTGCTTTGCCTAAGAAAATAATTGCTTTATCAATGAAAACCCCAAAAGGTGGCAAGTTTTGGAAATCCCAAGATTTCACGAAAAGTTGCCCTTTATATGTTTGGTCGCAACTAAGAGTATATCCTTCTGGTAAATTACTAGATATCTTTGCCTGAATGTCTGAAGGAATATATTTGATTTCTTGTGTTACTCCTGTTTTCACATCAAAATAACCATTGGGGTATTGGAGATTTGATGTAAAAAAGTGATGGCATTCAGTAGTTACATAATCGTTATCAGCAACTACAATAGAACTAACTAATAAGAACAAGACTATTAAAACTATACTGATCCCTCTTTTCATAATACTCATTAACAAATAATTTAATTATATAAAGTTATCGAAAAACTAGTTACTAATTACAAATCTATAAACATCTACTTTATCTCCTTCTGGGGCAGTTCCAACAACTCCTATTAACGTTTCTCCATCATAAGCAAGATCAAAAATGTATTGTTCGTTTCCAAAAAACTGATCTAAGCTAAATTTATTTCCTTGGTTAAAAGGTTCTTCTGCTTCTGGAATAAGTTCCCACACTTTTCTTTGTGCGGCAACCCAAATCTTTTCTTCATCCCATCCCAATCCCATATAACCAGAAACATAGTGGACTTCGTCAAGCAATTCTCCTTCTTCATCCATTTTATAAAATCTCATATCTTTACCACTAACCCATAAATGGTCTTCCACAGAAACTATTCCCCAACAATTGTCTTTTGGTAAAGGAAAAGAAGAAAGAACATCCCCCTCTTGATTGACTTTGTAAGCGTAAGTTAGTTTTTCATCCACATTTTCAGATAAGTACCACAAATTGTCTCCTTGCCAAGTCATGGTTTTTACTTTATGTTGAACATCAATAGTATCTTCGATATCTCCATCCAAACTAATTTTATAAATTTTATAATCTTCTAAATCACTAATCCAAAGACTTTTCCCATGATAAGTTATTCCATAACTATAATAATCTGTTTCAAATAATTTTTCAACACATAATTTTCCTTCTAATTCTCCTAATACACAGTTTTCTTCAACAGTAATGTCTTGGTTTGAAATTGTGTCTTCTTGATTTGTTTCAACTTTGTAATCCTCAATAATTGTATCTACTGGGTTGACGTCTTCTTCGCTTTTTATATCCTCTACATTAACTTCTTCTCCAGCAACAACATCGACAGAATCAATTGGAACACAACTGCCAAAAATTTCTCCTGGTTCTTTGTAACAGACACGATCTAAATCAGGACAATTTTCTTCATAATAACAACCAGTCATCTCTATACATTCTCCTTCCAAACATATTTCTTTATTAGTTTCACATTGGTCATCTGAAAAACAATCAAAACCGGCTTCTTTACCGGAACAAGAATATGCTGCAAAAGCTAATGCTAGAGAACTTACTAATAATTTACTTCCTACACTAAATTTGCTAACTAAATCTGCTAAACTCATTATAATCTTTCAGAACGAGCTCAATATATAATAATTTTGTAACTGAACCACTTATTTGGGATAATCACAACACCAGCAAGAAGTGTCTTCTTCTCCAGAATCAAAGTCACAGTTTTCTTCAACAGGTTTACAAATCTTGTCTCCACAAATATCATTGCAAACTCCTTTTCCAATAACTGGCCCACAATCATTTAATACAATAAGAACTCCTGCATACGTTGGTATGTCTGGGTTTAATGTTAATGCTGCTCCTTTTATTGCTTCGACTCGATTGTCTGCTAAGTTTATAGAAATTATTGCTACTATTGCCACTAATAAAACAGAACCTAAAATTAATCCGATCTCTTTTTTTTCTTTGCTGGAAATAGTCCTCTTTTTTTTCATCAATGGTGGGAAAGAAATCTAACTATTTAAATTTAACTCTCCTTAGATTTGGCGAAGTAAGTAAAAAAGTAAGTAAAAACCATATTAGAAAAAGAAGTAAAAAAGCTAGCAAAATAGTAAGATTTATAAATGGGAAAAAAATAAGTAACTATTAAGTTGGAATTTAAACGTAAATTGTACACTAGAGGAAGTTCATTTGAAACAACTATTCCAAAGCCTATTCTCTTCAAATTAAACTTAGAAAAAAAGAATAAGGTGGTTTTCAAGTATGACACAAAAAAAGATCGGTGGTACTTAGATTTTGAAGAGGATAAATAATACAAATATTTAAATATAAATGAAAAATAACAAAATTAAAATTAAAAGAGGGGTACTGAGTTTGAAAAAAAGAGGGTCACTGACCTTATTAGGAGTTATTGTAGTGTTGGTTCTAGGTATTTCTGCATCTTTATTTTTCGCTAACAATTCTGATAATCAATTAACTGGTGCTTTGATTGGTGTTCAAACTATAAAAGGAGAATGTAATATCTCCATTACTGAAGACGTAATTAACATTGGTCATGATTATGAATGTACTAATACAGACGGTTTTCATATTGATGCTGACAATGTTACTTTTGATTGTCAGAACCATTATATCAAATGTGTAGGTTCTGGATGTAATAACCATACTGGTCCAGTTACACGAGATTTTGCAGGAATTCTTTTAACTAATCGATCTGGTGTTACTATCCAAAATTGTTATCTCTATAACTTTAGTGATGGGATTCGTTTAGAAACTAGATCTACTCGTAACATTCTGCAAAATAATTACTTTTACAATAACACTGATGGGGTTGACATTTACAATAGTACTGCTAATAATCTTACTGGTAATAGAATTGAACAAATTGGCTATTGTGGTGTAAATATTTCTCACATGAATAACAATATTGTGAATGGAACGACTTATAATCGAATCTGGAACAATAAAATTCATAATAATACTGTTCATCATAATATCTCTGATAATTGGCAAGGAAGTAAAGAGGCTTGTAATGATGCAGTTAGTTTTAACTTTTGGTATTTGGACAAGAATTGTGCTTCTGGTGTTCAGAATATTTTAGTTGCAGAAACCGGGGGCGGAGGAGAATGCCTGGGTGGAAATTGGTGGTTGTCTTACTCTGGTGGTGATTCTACTGGTGATGGTTTAGGAGATACTAATGTGCCTTACAAGGGAACAGGGATTACAATAACTGGTTCAGGCACTGCTGCGGGAGATAAACATCCATTAATTGATGTTTGTTCTTCTTTACCGATTGTCATCTCAGAGAATACAACTTGCGGTCCTAAACAATTAAACAGTTCTACTGGTGAAGGGGTTGCAATAACAAAAGAGAACAAATACTATAATTGTAATGGCACTATATTAAATGGTAATGCTTCTAGCCAAACCCCCGCATATCAAGATGATATGAGAGGAATAGAAATCGTTGGAGTTGATGATGTTATCGTAAGAAATTGTGAAATCTATAACTTTACTTATGGGGTTTACATTCAAAATGCTCAGAACGTTACTTTAATTAATTTAACGATCAGAGATAATAACAACGTCGGAATTTATATTGGGTCTTTAGCAACGGGAGTAACCGTTAGGGATAGTAAGATTCAAAATACTAAAGACACTTATTTACAAGAGTATGGTATTTGGTTGAAAAGTGCTAAACCTGGGTCTATAAATAATCCTGGAAATAACATTTCAAACAATGTCATCTCTAATCACAGCGTTGGAATTCATTTGAGTGATAATTCTGATTACAATACTATTGAACACAATACTATTTACAATAACACCAACGGCATTTTAATAAATGATTCTCTTGCTGTCTCTATTTACAATAATACTATTTTTAATAATAGTGATTCTGGGGTTAAGTTTATTTCTTCTTCAACATTCCAATATTTTGGTAATGAAACTCTGAAGAACGATATTTATGGGAATAATTATGGGATTCATTCAAATGGGACCACCTCTGAAAGTTATTTAACCGGGACTATACATAATAATAATTACGGAATTTACTTGTATAACTCTAACTTGAACATTCGGTACGCTTTGTTACGAAACAATACTAATGCTAGTATTTTGATTAACAATTCAAATGATGTTGAAATCGATGCTACAAATATTTCAGGAAGTCAGAGTAGTAGTCCACAAGGAGGCTATGGTCTTAGGGTTTTTAATTCTTTAAGATTAAAAGTTTCTATAAGTGATCAAGTTGTGGGAGATAGTTATCTTAGAAATAATACTTATGGGGTTTATTTGAAAAACGTAAGTTATGCCCTCTTAGGATCTACTTTTAACTCTTTAATATTTTTTAATAATACTAACAACATAGTGTCTTACAACTCCTCTTATAATAATTATTCCAACTTGAAGATCTACAATGGTTCTATTGGGATTAATTTAACTAAATCTAATTATAGTAGAATTACGGATAGCAATATATCACATTTTTCAGGTTACAATTTGTTCTTTAATAACTCGTATAGTAATGTTATTTATAACAACATTATTGATAATTCTACTGGTGGCGTAGATGCTTTTGTTAACACTATTAATAACACCTGGAACTTAACATATGATTGTAGCGGTTCTAATAGAATTGGTGGAAAATGTAAAGGTGGAAATTATTGGAGTGAGTATTCAGGTGTAGATTTAGATAATGATGGGATTGGCAACAATTTGGTGCCTTACAATAGTTCTGGAAGAATTAATGGGTCTGGTGATTACTTACCTTTAACAAACAACTTGGCAGGGTGTGGGAATATTTCTCGTTCAGTAACTTTAGTGCAAAACATTTCTATTAATGGTAGTTGTTTCATAATTCAAGCAAGTAATATTTATATTAATTTTAATGGCTACTTTCTAATTGGAAATGGTTCTGGGATTGCAATTAACATTTCTGATAAGTCCGGGGTAAAAATTTTAAATGCTAATATTGATAACTTTGCAACTGCAATTTATGCTGACCCCTCAGATTATTTGAACTTTACAAATAATACTATCATTAATAGTAATCTTGGAATTTTACTATTAAAAGTAAATCATAGCCATGTTTTTGAAAATAAGATTAATGGTTCTACTGTGGGAATTAACTTAACTAACTCTCATAATAATACAGTCTCTAGGAATAATCTTACGTTGAATACTCTCGGTTTAGATTTAACTTCAGGAGCAGCTTCAAATAAAATTTATGATAACTTTTTTAATAATACTGCTAATGCTCAAGATGACGGGAGTACAAATACTTGGAATTTAACTTATAACTGTACTGCTGGTAATGGTGCCAATAATGGAAGTATTATCAATAGAAACTGTTCTGGAGGTAATTTCTGGAGTGATTATTTAGGTAAAGATTCTGGCGGTGGATCTTATCCTTATAATGTTTCTGATAATGGAATTGGTGATACTAATATCCCTTATATAACGGGGATTACTGGCGGGGATTACTTGCCGTTAACTTCAGATAATGGCACATTAAACCTAAGTTGTCAAAGTATTACTGCTTCAACCACTCTTAGTGGTAATGTGGATTGTCTTACAGGTGATGGAATTACGATTGCCGCTAATGATGTTACTTTAGATTGTAATGGGAAAAATATTTCTGGGGGCGGAACCGGAGCTGGTATCTCTGTAAGTGGGCGAAATAACATTATAATTAAAAATTGTAACATTACTAACTTTTACTACGGGATTAAATTATTAAATACCAACAATGTTGACATTATCGAAGGTAATGATTTAAGATTAAATGATTTTTATGGGATTTATTTGTATCAAGCTAATGGCACTGAAATAAAAGATAATGATATTGTTAATGACAATAATGGGGTTTATCAAATTAGTTCTAGCGCTACGCGGATAATTAATAATACTATCAATTTGCAAAAAAAGTTTTATGGTGTTTATTCTTTTAATAGTGAGAGGGGTGTTATCGAGAATAATACTTTCTGGAACAATTATCACAGTATTTATTTAGTTAATTCTTCTTCCACTAATGTAACTGGGAACAATGTTACTTTGAGTGATGTGTATAGTTTGTTTGTACATAAAGGAACAACTGATTCATATTTCCAAAGCAATAATCTAACTTTGGGACAAGAAGCGATAAGGATTAAAGAGAACAGTAATAATAATTATTTCATAAACAATCAAATCTTTGATCATTTGAATTATGGTGTATTTTCTACAGGTTCTAACAATAACGACTTTACAAACAACACCTTTGTGAACAATAGCAGAAATATCTATTTAGTAAATTCAGTTAATAGTTTGATAAAGAACAACACTATTGGGGATGGTATTATAGGTATACAAGCATTGAACAATTCAGATAATATTAATTTGACTGGTAATATTATTAATGCTACTAATTTGCCTAGTTTAGAAATTAATAATAGTGCTAATATTGTGTTAGCAAATAACACCATAATCAATAACACTTACCTTTACAATGTTGATGGTGCAAGAATAGAACAAAATAATTCTATCAATGATTTGTTAAATATTACTGCTTCAGACAATTTGACAATCGTTGATAATAGTTTACAAGTTCTATCAGTTCATAATACAAATGGTTCTACTATTGCTAGAAATATTATCACTTCTAAATTAGTTGCAGTAACTTTTTCTTCAGGAAACGTTTCTGCTAATGGCATTAAGAATACCAATGTTACAGCATTTGTATTAGAAACAGTTACAAATTCAACCATACATGATAATGATGTTCAAAATAATACTCAAGCAATCCTACTATTTGGTTCTTCAACTGGGAATGGTATATTTAATAATTGGTTAAAGGATAATGATGTTGGTTTAAACTTTAGTGACTCAACCAGTAATACTGTTTACAATAATTATTTTGAGAATACAAATAATGTTGAAGATGATAGTGACAATACCTGGTTTAATACTTATGCTTGTCAAGAACCTAACATTGTTGGCGGACCTTGTCAAGGAGGAAACTTTTATTCTGATTACTATGGATTAGACAATGGGCTGGGTGGTTTAGAAGAACAAGGCGATGGTATTGGTGACCAACCTTCTACTTATACCATTAGTGGAAGTACGACTGATAATTATCCATTGGTGCTTTATGTTGCTAGGCAATATTATGATATGAGTTCTGGTGCATTCCCTGATTATAGTGCTTTATTTGATGCGTATGGAAATGTTTCTGGGCTGTTAACAAATGCAGAGGTTGTTCCTAATGCTGTTCAAACAATTAATTATAATGACACCACTACAAAAAAAGCGTACTTAGAATTAATTGGACAATTTAATCAGTCTGATGTCCATGCAGAAACTTTAAAATTAAATCATAATCCAAATAAAACAAGTGTAAATATTACTGGTGTTACTGGAATTGCAGCAACATACACCGCTTACCTTTATCACAATAACCAACTGGACTCTGGTGTTTATGTTTGTGAAGATGCTTATAATTTATCTTTGGATCAAACTTGTAGTAACGTTGTACAACTTAAATCTGGTGGAGTAACTGATAATTATAATTTAAGTCATAGTGGGGATCATTATTTAGTTAGTGGTTTATCAAACCAAAGTATAACTGTTGGAATTAATAAAGCATTTAGTTGTGGGGGTAATATTACCCATGATATTATTTTTACTGTAGATGTTAATTGTACTGGGGATGCTTTTGTAATAAAGGCAAATAATGTTACCATTGACCTAAATGGATATTCATTAATTGGAAGTGGTTCTGGTGTTGGGATTAATATTAGCAGTTACAATTATACTGTTATTAAGGACGGAGACATTATCAACTTTACTACTGCTATTTATGCTGATCCTGCAAAAGGAATTAACATTACTAACACAAATATTTCTAGTAACAATAGAGGGGTATATTTCTTCTTAATTAATGATAGTTTTGTTGTTTCTAACTGGATTTATAATAATTCCGTTGGAATAACTCTGAATCGTTCATACGGGAATAAAGTTTATGACAACTTTTTCAACAATACAATTAATGCTATAGATAACGGAAGTAATACTTGGAACATCTCTTTAACCAGCGGGACAAACATTCTTGGTGGTTCATATCTTGGTGGAAACTTTTGGCACAATTATACTGGTTGGGATACTGATTTAAATGGGATTGGTGATACTTTGAATGAAAGTATTCGTAGTTCTGCTGGAACAATTAATGGTACTGATCAATTACCTTTAACTGCTGTCGGAAAAATTGCTTGTGGTAATGTTAATAAGAATATCACTCTGGGGATGAACGTGTCCGCTTCAGGAATATGTTTTAACTTTACAAATCAGGTGAGTTTAGTCTTTGACTGTGCTGGTTATTCAATCATTGGTTCTGCTAGTGGTATTGGGTTAAATCTTACTGACACGAATTTGTCAATAATTAGAAATTGTACTATTAAAAATTTCAGCATTGGGATCTTTACAAATCGTTCACATAATAATACTTTATTTAGAAATACAATTATTAATAATAGTTTAGGAATAAACTTGACTGGCTCAGGGAACAATACCATTTATAATAATCTTTTCAACAACACTAATAATGCTGATGATAATCTTTTGAATATTTGGAACATTTCCAAAACGACAGGTAGCAATATTGCTGGTGGGTCCTATTTAGCAGGTAATTTTTGGAGTAACTATAATGGGAGTGATACGGACAGCGATAAAATAGGAAATACTGATTTACCTTACAACAATTCTGGAAACATTACTGGTGGTGGAGATTATTTGCCTTTGACAGATTATACTAGTACGTCAAGTACCCCAGAGACTCCTGCAGATACAACCACTTCTCCTGGCGGTGGAGGTGGCGGTGGAAGCTATACTAAGAAAACCACTACAGCAAAAGATAATTGTACGCAGAATTGGCAATGTGGTGACTGGAGCGAATGTATTGGCGGGGAACAGTTTAGAAATTGTAATGATGTCAATCTATGTGAAAGCAAAGAGGATGCTGGAACAATAAGTCAGTTGTTTAAGAAAACTAAACCTTCGGAATCAAGAAGTTGTGAAATGTCAATTGTGCCAGAAGTACAAGAACCTTCCTTACCAGAAGAACCTAGTTTGATCTCAGAATTTATTCCTGATAGTACAACTGGAAAAGCAATTACTTTATCTTCACTTGCTTTATTGATGGCGGTTGGTGGGATCTTTGTTTACTGGCAGTTTGCTTATACCCCTACTCGATTAAGAAGAAGACTGAAAAAGTTACGTCCTTTATTAGGGGAAGAGACCGCAGATATTTTGAAGTCTGGTTACTTGGGGGTTTATAATTTATATCTTAAACTATCTGAGAAGCATAAGCAGAACTTTTATAGTAAAGTCACTAAAGTTCGTGAAACAATTGAGGGGCAACTTAAAGCAGAGAAGAAGATTGAAGAATTGTTAGAAGATGCACATAAAGGTGGTATTAAAGAACAGAAAGAGCGCTATTTGGGAATTTATCATGAATATCGTAAATTGCCGGTGAAGGTAAAACACAAATACTATCAGCATGTTGTACATTTACGGGAACGGTTAGAAAGAGGGAATTGAGTTCTGAGAACAGAAAACTATATAAAATAGTTCAAATGGATGTGTTCTATTAAATATAGGAGAGTGGTTATAATGGAAATAAAAGATTTGAAAGCAAATAGTGGAAATGTTGATTTAGTTTTTGAGATTGTTGAGAAAGAAGAACCTCGGACTTTTGAGAAGTTTGGTAAAACTGGAAGTGTATGTAGTGCTAAAGTAAAAGATGAAACAGGTTCAGTTAAATTAACACTTTGGAACGAAGACATTGAGAAAGTTAAAGCAGGAGATAAAGTTCATTTACAAAATGGATGGTGCTCAGAGTTTAAAGATGAATTACAAATTTCTTCTGGAAAGTTTGGCAAATTAGACGTTGTTGAAGCAATGGAAAATAACACCGTTCTTACTAACGATCCAAAAATGTTAAATCCTGAAACTCCAATGGAAGATTCTGAATCTGAAGATGGTGTGATTGATGAAGAAGAAGTTGTTGAATAAGAATAATGAAATTAATGCCTAGCTTAAGACAGAAAAAGAGGTACGTTGTTTTTGAAATAGTTGCAGACAAAGAATTTTCTGTTTTAGAAGTTGAGTTAGAAGTTGTTCGAATTCTTAAGGATTTTTTTGGTCAACTTGGGTTAAGCAAAGCTTCTCCTTTATTTTTGAAAGAGAAATTCAGTTCTGGGAAGCAACGATTTGTTGTTAAAGTAAACAATAAACATGTTGATGAATTGAAGGCGGCTTTAACTTTAAGCAAAAGTATTAAAAGTACTCCTGTAATTATTAAATCTATAATTACATCTGGCACTCTTAAGAAGGCCAGTTTACAATTAAATTAAAAAGTTCAAGTACCTAAGATTGGGAAACAATTTATGGGACTAAGTGAGCTGTGAAGCGAACGCATGTCGCACTTCGCTCCCAGTTGGCGAAAGAACTGTATGAGGTGGATAAAATGAATAAACAAATGGTAGACAAAATGGGTTACGACCGTTCTATTACTATGTTTTCTCCTGATGGAAGATTATTACAGGTAGAATATGCTAAGAAAACTGTTAAACAAGGTTCAACTGCAATTGGTCTTGCTTGTAAAGATGGTGTTGTGATTGTTGCTGATAAAAGAGTTACATCTAAATTATTAGTTGCAGAAGCGATTGAGAAAATGTTTAAAGTTGATGATCATATTGTTGCAACGGCAGCAGGAATAATTTCTGATGCTCGTGTACTTGTAGACCGAGTTCAATTAAAATCACAACAACATGCAGTAACTTACGATTCTAAAATTGATATTCTTTCAATCGTTAAAGATATTTGTGATTTAAAACAAGTTTGTACACAGTCTGCTGGTTTGCGTCCTTTTGGTGTTTCTATGTTAGTTGGTGGGGTTGAAGAAGATGGCATGATTAAGTTGTTTTTAACAGAACCTTATGGTCTTTATTTTCAGTATCAGGCAGCAGTTATTGGAGAAGGAGATTCGTCAATTGAACCAGAACTACAAAAGAAGTTTAAACCTACTATGTCTGTAGATGAAGGTGTTAAGTTTGGTCTTGGTTTGTTAAAAGGCTTTTTGAAATCTGAATTTAGTTTTGAAAGAGTTGATACTGTTGTTATTCGTGTAGGGGATAAAAGGTACACTAAGTTGACTAACGATAAGATGAAAGCTTTGATGAAGTAAATCTTTATTTTATTATTCTTTTTTCTTTATCTTTTTCCAAAAATTAAATAAACTACTCCCTGTTTCTTACATTTATGGCAGAAAAACTAAACTTAGCGAGAATTAAAAAATTTGGAGAAAACTTTGAAATTTCAGTAAATCCAGACTTAGCATTAAAGTTCAAAAACGGAGACATCAGAGATGTTAGAGAATGTTTACAGTCTGAACAAGTTTATTCTGATGCTAATAAAGCGTTAGTAATTCCTTCTGCAAAATTATTAGAAGTTTTTAAAACAGACGATCCGTTGAAGGTTGCCGAGATTATTATTAAAGAAGGAGAAATTCAATTAACTTCTGATCACCGAGCAAAAGAAAGAGATCAAAATCTTAGAAAACTAATTGATATGGTTCACAAACAAGCAATTGATCCGCAATCTGGATTGCCACATCCTGCTACTAGAATTGAAGCTGCTTTGGAAGAGGGAAAGATCCGATTAGATAATAATAAGTCTGTAGAAGATCAATTTGACGATATTATCACTAAGTTAAGGCCAATTATTCCATTAAAAATTGAACAGAGAACTTTACAAGTAACAATTCCTTCTAATTATGTAGGTAAGACTAATAGTATTATTAGAAACGGCAGTAAGATTCTTGGAGAAGATTGGCGTACTGATGGTAGTTGGAGTGTAAAGGTTGAGATTCCAGCTGGATTTCAAGAAGAGTTTATTGATAAATTGAATTCTATTACTTCTGGACAAGTTGTGGTTGATGTTTTGGAGAACTAGTTTCCTCCCAAAACTTTATAAAAACCAGCCATATTTTATATAAAAGTGAGAGAAAAAATAAAAGGAGATATTCGTTCGAATTCTCACAATATCGAATAACGAATATAAATATAAAAAATGAGTAACATACTGAAAAAAGAAAGAGAAGTAGTTATTCCTGGAGAATGTTTGGCCGAAGGCATGGACTATCTACCTGGAGATAACACTTACAGAGAAGGAGAAAAGATCTTCTCAAAAGTTTTAGGATTAGTTGGGGTTGCAGGAAGAGTAATGAAAATTACACCTTTATCTGGGCCATATTTACCTAGGACCGGAGACAAAATAATTGCTAAAGTTTTTGACATTACCATGTCAGGTTGGAGATTTCAAACAAACACAGCATATTCAGCAATGATGAATGTTAAAGACGCATCTTCAAGATTTATTAAAAGAGACGAAGATTTAAGTCAGATTTTGTCAATTGGAGATTACGCAGTTGTAAAAATTACAAAAGTAACTTCACAGAACTTAATTGATCTGACTATGAAAGAACCAGGGATGCACAAAATTTCTGGTGGAAGATTAGTTAAAATTAATTCTCAAAAAGTTCCAAGAATTATTGGTAAACAAGGTAGCATGATTTCTTTAATCAAAGAAAAAACTGGTTGTAACATTACTGTTGGCCAGAATGGAATTGTTTGGATTAAGGGAGAAGCTGATAAAGAATTACTTGCTGAAAAAGCAGTTAAAATGATTCAAGAAAGATCTCATGAAGCAGGTTTGACTGACAAAATGGAGAAATTCTTAAGCGGAGGTGCTTCACAATGACTTACACTGAAAGAGTAGACGGAAGAAAATTTGATGAACTAAGACCAATGGAAGCAAAAGCTGGAGTTATTCCAAACGCGGATGGTTCTGCTTTAGTTAAGATTGGTAAAACTACTGCTTACGCGGCTGTTTATGGTCCTAGAGAATTATTTCCAAGATTTAAACAAAATCCAAAAACTGGAATTGTTAGATGCCATTATGGTATGATGCCTTTTTCTGGTAGTGGTGAGAGAATCCGACCAGGAAATAGTAGACGATCACAAGAAATTGCAATGGTTATGGAAAAATCATTAAAAGTAATGATTGACTTAAGTGCATTTCCAAACGCAGTTGTAGATATCTATGTTGACTTGCCTCAAACTGATGCAGGCACAAGATGTGCAGCAATCTCTGCGGCATCTATCGCTTTAGCGGACGCAGGTATTCCAATGAAAGATATGATTTCATCTGTAGCTGTCGGAGAAGTTGACGGAACTGTTTTAGCAGATCTTTCTTATGACGAAGAAGCTTATGACGCAATTGTTTCAGACATTCCTGTAGCAATGACTCATAACACTAAAGAAATTACTTTGTTACAAATGGACGGAGAAATTACTAAAGAAAATCTGATGAAGTCATTAGAAATGGCTAGTGTAGCAACAGATAAGGTTTACGAACTACAAATGAAAGCTTTGAAAGATAAGTTTTCTAGGGAGTGATTAAAATGATAAGTAATAAAGAAACAATCGCACAACTGGCTAAAGAAGGTAAGAGAATTGATGGTCGTGGTTTAATGGACTATCGTCAACCAATTCAGTTAGAAACTAACATCTCTTGGACTGCAGAAGGTTCAGCTAAAGTTCAAATTGGAGAAACTGTAGTTATGGCTGGAGTTAAGTTAGCAATTGAGAAACCATACAACGATACTTCTGATCAAGGTGGTATTATGATTAATGCTGAGTTGCTTCCTTTAAGCTCTCCAGAATATGAATCTGGTCCGCCTGGAATCAAAGCAATTGAATTAGCTAGAGTTACCGACAGAGGTATCAGAGAAGCTAAAGCAATTGACATGAAAAAACTTTGTATTACTCCTGGTGAGAAAGCTTGGTTTGTAATCATTGACATTGTAACTATTAACGATGCTGGAAATCTTTTTGATGCAGCAAGTTTGGCAGCATTAACTGCTTTGAAAGCAGCAAAGTTTCCAGAAGTTGATCCTGAAACCGGAGCAATTAACTATAAGAAAAAAACTGATCAGGGTTTACCTTTGTTAAAGGAACCTTTAGCAGTTACCATTTACAAAATTAATGGTCAGTTAATTGTTGATCCAACAACTCAGGAAGAACATTCTTACGATGCTCGTCTAACCGTAGCTTCTGATGAAAAAGGAACAATTTCTGCTTTACAGAAAGGCGGAGAATTACCTTTAACAATTGAAGAAGTTGGTAAAATGGTTGACATTGCATTAGAAAAAGCAAAGTTTTTAAGGGCTGAAGTTGATAAGGTTGTAAAATGAAAGAAGAATACACCAAATACGAAAAAGCTAGAATGATTGGTTCTCGTGCATTACAGTTAAGCATGGGTGCTCCTTTTTTGATTAAGATGGATCAAGAAGATTTGGAGAAGGTAAGATTTGACCCAATTGAAATCGCTATCTTAGAGTTTGACGAAGGTGTATTACCTATTACTGTAAGAAGACCAATTGCTGGTGCTAAATAAACTTTTTATTTTTTTTAAATTTCTTTTTTTGTGGTTCTTAGGTGTTTCTGATATAAGATGGAATTAGAGACTGATTTAGAAATAGAATATGGGAGATTGTTTAAAGAACATCTAAAAGAAACTGGTCAATTTAAAGTTAGGGTTTGCAGGGCTTTATCTGAAGTGCTTCCTTATTCAGCATCTACTATTAGTAGTTATCTTGATGCTTATGCGGACGGGGCAGTATTTTATCCATATGCTGTTCGTGGACATTTGACGTTCGAAGAAAAGAGAGAAAGAAGGTCTCAAATATTTTATGCGTTGGGTGTTAAAGAAGATTCTGAATTAATTGCTGTGTTAAGAAAACTTGATCCAGAGGCCGAATATCCTCCTACAGAAAAACCTGAACAGATTTCTCCGAAAAAGATGGGGGACAAGGAGGGCCTTTATTAGAAATCTTAAATGAAGGGACAACTTTTTATATCAGTGTGGGTAAATGATGAAAATGAACAATACAATAACTAAAGAAAAATTAGAAAAGTATTTCTCTATTACTAAAGAAGCGTTAGAGATGGCTAAAGATAAATTTGATTCTTCTCGGATGGTAGAGGCAGAAGATTTCTTTGACATGGCTTCTAGATATTATTCAGATGCTGGGCATTTCTTTAAGAAAGAAGATTGGGTTTTAGCTTTTGCAGCTTTGAATTATGCTCATGGCTGGTTAGATGCTGGTGCTAGAATTGGCTTGTTTCAAGTTAAAGATAGTAGGTTGTTTACAGTTGATGATTAACATATGCTATATATGACTACTAGAAAGTAACAATTAAACCGAAAGCTTTATAAATACTTTAGCTTATTTATAGTAATATCAAGTTTAAAGGGGTTCTGGGTTTGTTTAAGAGGAAGATGAAAGAATTAATGTTATATTATAACACCTGGAGGAAAATATCAAAATGATTGTTCAAAAAGATTTTTTAAATAAATTAAAAGACTTCGGCCTAAATTCATATGAAAGTAAATTATGGGTTGCATTATTATCTAGGGGCGTTTCTACTGCTGGAGAATTATCTGACATTTCTAATGTTCCAAGAAGTAGAGCTTATGACGTTTTAGAAAGCTTAGAGAAAAAAGGTTTCGTTATTGTTAAAGTTGGAAAACCTATTAAATATTTGGCTGTACCTCCTACTGAAGTTATTGAAAGAGTAAAAAAGAAAGTAGTTGAAGAAGCTGATCAAAGAAATAAAGTTTTATCTGATTTAAAAAGTTCTGAAGTTTTAGGAGAACTAAATACTTTACATACTGAAGGTATTAAATTAGTTGACCCTACCGATAAAAGCGGAGCTTTTAGAGGCAGAGATAAAGTTCATGAACATTTAACAACTATGGTTAAGAATGCTCAAAAGACAATCACATTAATGACTTCTAAAGATGGTTTAGACAGAAAGTTTGATTTATTAGTTAATCCTTTAAAGAAAGCGGCTAAGAAAGGCGTAAAGATTAACGTTGGAGTTTCTGCTAACGCAAGTAAAGAAGTTGTAGCTGAGTTATCTAAGATTGCTACTGTGAAAAGTGGTTTAAAGGGTAGTGCTCGATTCTGTATTGTTGATAGTAAAGATATGTTACTTTTCTTAACAGATGATAAAAAAGTACATAAGAGTTACGACTCAGCTGTTTGGGTTGAAGCACCTCACTTTGTTGACTATTTTGGTTCTTTGTTTGAGAAAGAGATGAAGTAATAAAATGGAAATAAAAAAAACTGCAATTTGTGCTTTGGCAGCCGCTTTGAGTATTGGTGCAGCTGGCTGTAAAGGTCCTAAAACTGAAGCAGTTCACTTTCCTGAAAAAGGATGTTCATTTAATACTTATTATTTCACATTTCAAGATGATGAATTAGTGAGTGTAAATGCTCCTTGTGTTGAGAGTCTTAACACTCGAACATGTCTATACACTCCTGGAAATGAAGAGCAGTGTAAAGCTAGTGCTCCTTCTAAAGAAATAAGTTCTGAAGCAATAAACGGATATCTTAGAGTTTATGATGAAGGTCAGAAATAGTAAGTAAGGATTACAAAATAAAAACTAATAATAAATAAATCACTTTTTAAAATGATTCTAGTCCCAGAACCAAAAGAATATCTTGCTCGTTTGAAAGGCACAATTGATGCCTATATGGGTCAACTTGGGGGATATAATAATTATCTTGAATTGGTTTATTTTTTAGATCTTAACTATGGGGAAGAAAAAGTTTTAAATGACCATTTTCTTTTACCTAATGAAGTTAATCTTGCTGTTTTTAATGATGCTGAACTTACACTTCTAGAAAGTATACTTGGAAAATATGGTGCGATGGAACTTAAAGCAGAAGCTGTAAATCTTTTTAATCCTAACAACATAGAACAACAGGAAAAGAGAAATTTAGATCGTTCTACCTATAGTGGTCGAAAACCTGCTGAAGTAATTTATCTGGATAATCATTTAAACCAAAACTAATTTAAACCATAACAATTTCTTTTACTTTATGACAACATACAAACAAGTGATCTTAGTAAGACAAGATCTTAAGCTTCCTAAAGGAAAGTTAGCGGCTCAAGCTGCTCACGCTTCTGTTGATGCAGTTCTAAAATCAGATTCAGAGTTAGTTAAAGCTTGGCGTGCAGAAGGGATGGCCAAGATTGTTCTTAAAGTTAAAGATGAGAAAGAATTAATTAAATATTTTCAGTTAGCTAAAGATGAAGGTTTAACTGCTTCTCTAATCACAGATGCTGGCAGAACCGTTATTGCACCTGGCACAAAAACTTGTGTTGGAATCGGACCAGATGAAGAAGAAAAGATTGATGCAGTTACTGGGGAATTAAGTTTATTGTGATTCGTTTTGTGGTCGTGCTTCTCTAGAAAATCCCCCTAAGATATTTCTATGTATTCTTGTTGGAACATATAATCCTGATTCTTCATCTTTTCTGACCCAGTCTTCAAAGGAATGAGATAAAAAAGAAGTAATCTTCTCTGTTAGTAATGAAATATCTAGAATTTCTTTTGGGTCTTTACCTTGACAGATGGCATCGTAAACAGCTAAAGTTTCTCTTTGGTATGGTAATCTGGCACAATCTAAGCAAACAGGAACATATTTTACTCTCCCGTCTTTTTCAGCTTCAATTCTTAATGTTTCGTCAAAGAAAGGGGCCGCTACGTACTCTCTCCTTACTTCATGTTCTCCTTTATCTGAGAAGTTAAAATATTCCATCTCATTTATTAATTGGTTCATGCCCACTTCTTTAACAAAATCTAATGACCAAACTCTTTGAGTATGTTTTGCAGTCTTTATACATTTACGGCCATCTGCTTTAATTGCCATACATGCTGGCTTTTTCTCTTGTTTTCTATCAACATGAGGGTAAATTGAATCCATATGGCCAAACCACATATGTCTAAAATCATGTAACAACCCTGCAACATAAAGAACCATTTCTTCTTTACGACACCATTGCATAAAACCCAATAAATCGGTCGCTTCTTGTTCACTTAAACAGAATAAATTAACTTCATCTAGACCAATTACTTTTAATGGTTTTTTGTAATGAGTTAATCCTTTAATATTTACTTGTCCTTGTTCACCCTGTAGACCAATTCTTTGTGATCCTAAACATTCTATGCGGTGTTCTAGGTCTTCTCTTAATGCAGAAATACTATCTACTGTTACTGCTGGATATTTGAATTTGCCATCAACAACAATAGCATTTTCTTCTCTTGTGTTTCTGCTGTGATTATAGGCGATAGAACCCAGATCAAAATATCTTGCTCTTTTTAATTCCTGAATCATTGCTTCTGTTTTTCCACCATTCATTGGGGAAAAGAAGCCAATACTTTCGCCAAAAAAAGAAGTTGTAGGGTTTTCTCTAATGTCCATAACCTTAACCAAATTCTTTTCATTAATAAGTCTTATTTCTCTCTGAAAGATATGTTGGAGTTATTAACCACTATTTAATAGTAAACAAACCAAAACATTTAAAAACTCCCTTTATATTTTTGTTTATATGAAACCAGATTTTAGGTATGAAAAAAGTAGGACTGAAAAAGGGCTAATTTGTGAGTCTTATCAATTAATTGATTTAGATGGGAACACCTTTGATCAAGAAAATAACCCAATAGTAATTATGCCTACGGGATTAGCTGTTAAACCTGGGGATATCGATAATGGCGATTATGTGGCAAAATCTATTTTACCAAATAAAGTTACAAATCCTTTCTTCAAAGGCAATTATTTAGGGGACTTTCCTAGTCATCTAGCTGCTCGTCATGGTTTAGATGTTCGAGTACTTTATCAACCGGCAGTTTCTGGAAATGGACACAAAAGGGGAATGTATTCAGAAGAAACTAAACAATTAATGTTTGAAGAATTTTTGACTCTTGCTGAAGGTAGACCAATTTATCTTGTAAGTCATAGTTTATCTACAGATTTACATACAGATATTTTAATGGGCGTTGATTATACAAAAAAGGATCGAGGGCAATTCTTGCCTGGGGCTTTATCTGGAATCATGACAACAGGAAAAGATTCTTTAACTGACAGGAAAGGTAAGTCTAGAAAGATAGTTGGAATACCTTGGTATTGGGTTTTCAAAACAGCAGAAGTTACATTACCTAGTTTTCCATGTGCATTACCTATTTATCCTTTAACCGCTCAAGAATTACATGATGGGTTAGACCTCAAAAAAAAGAATGTTAATTGGGCAGCAGATAGATGGATTAATCCAGCAACTGCTAGGGATGTAATGAAGATTGATAATATCAAGAAAACTGAAAGTTATTGTGGACAAGCGCCATTATCAATTATTACAACTGAAGACGCTATCTTTGACCCTAAATTACAAGAAGAAGTAGCGAGGAACCTTGGTGCAATATCAAGTAATATTTCTGTGGGGCATCGATGGTTTACTGGTAAAGGTAGAAAAGGTGTTGCTAGCGATATCGCAGAACATTTGAAATGGTCTAAACCACTAGAATCTCGATTATAATTCTAACTTTTCTTATAATTACAAAAGCACTACGCACGGCGCCCGAGATTTTGTCGTTACACTCCAAAATGCGCCTCCATTGGCGGTAGTGTCTTTGTAATTGATTGATTATAATTCTTCTAACACAATAATCTATATAAAGCATTTTCTTAACTATAATATTATGCTTTTACAGAAATTGAGGTTGAAGAATGTTCGTTCTTACATGGATGAAACAATTAATTTTCAAGATGGTTCTACTTTACTTTCAGGTGATATTGGTTCTGGTAAATCTACAATTCTGTTAGCAATAGAATTTGCTCTATTTGGAACAAGTAGGCCAGATCTTCCAGGAGAGGCTTTACTGAGAAAAGGTACTATTCTTGCTAGTGTTGAATTAACATTTACACTTAACGGGCAACAAATTATTATTAAAAGGAATTTGAAGAAAGAGAGAGATAATATCAAACAACTAGCTGGTCATTTGATTATAAACAATAGTAAAAGAGATTTAACTCCAGTTGAGTTGAAAGCAGAAATTATTTCTTTGCTAGGGTATCCTGAGGAGTTTGTTACAAAAAATAAGAATTATATTTTTCGTTATAGTATTTATACTCCACAAGAAGAAATGAAATTTATTTTACAAGATAATCCTGAAATAAGATTAGATGTTCTAAGGAAGATCTTTAACATTGATAAATATAAGAATATTCGAGAGAATTTACAGTTATACTTGAAACAAACGAGAACAAATATCGCTGTACTGAAGACGAAACTAGAAGATTTTGAAGCCGAGAAAGAAAAGTTAAACAATCTAACAAAAGATAAAGAGACACATAGCTTTGCTTTAGAACAGTTACGTCCAGAATTAATGAAACTAAGTAAAGATCTTAATTCTCAGAAAGATGAATTACAATTATTAGAAAAGCAGCAGCGACAGTTTATTGAGTTAAAGCAACAATATCAAACAAATTTAACTTTAATTGTTGAGAAGGACAAACAGGTTCAACAGTTAAAGAATAAACAGGAACAACTTAATTTAGAAATCTCGGAATTAGCAATACCCGAGGAAACTAATCTTGAGATTGTTCAATCTGAAATTAAAAGTTTAGAAGAACAAAAAAGAAACATTTTTACTAAAAAAAGTTCTTTACAAGAGAAATTAACTTATCTGCAGGAGAATATCAATAAAAATCAGCAAGAGACTAGCCAGATTAAAGAAGGCCTTTCTCAATTAGAAGAAAAAGAAAAACTGAAACAACAATTATTCTCTGAGATTGAACAAAAGGATTCTTTAAGGCAGAAGCAATTACAATTACAAGAATTATTTGAGAAGACTTCTCAATTAGTAACAAAGAATCAAACTTTACTTAATCAGTCAAAAGAAATGAAAGAGAAGATTTCTTCTTTAGATAATTGTCCAACTTGTTTACAAACAGTTGCGGAGGGACATAAACAATCTATTTTAAGTCAGGAAGAACAAAAAGTGAAACAGGCAGAAAATTTATTGTTTGAATTAAATAAAAAAAAGATACAAATCTATGAACAAAAAGAAACTAACCAAAATAAAATTGAAGAATTAATTCTTAAAGAAAATCAATTAACTCGAATCAGACTTGAATTATTACAACTAAATGAAAAAAAGGAAAGTTTATCTGGAAAACAAGAGCAACTAAAATCTTGGGTGCAAGAGAACAATCAAATTATGCAACAATTACAACAGCTAGATCAAGAGAATGTTCTTTATGAAACTGAACAAAAGTTATTGGGTCACCGGAAAGTATTGGATTTGTTTAATCAAAAGAATCTTTTGGGTAAGAATTTTCTGGAAGTTAATGAACAATTGAAATTTGCTCAAGAGAAGGTTAATTTCTTACATCAAAACAATCATGAGGCAGAAACAGTGCTTAGTAATCGGAAAGATTTGACTGCAGTAATTGAAGAAAAGAAAGCCCTGTTTGATGGTTTTTTAGAAGAAGAGAAGAAGTTGTCAGTTAAACAAGCAGAATTACAAACTAATTTGAATAATACTTTGCGTTTGGAGAAAGAACTGCAAATAAAAGTTGACGATTTGAAAGATAAGAAGAATCAATTAACTCGTTTGAAAGAACTTTATCATTGGTTAGAACAGCATTTCTCTAAGTTGACTTACACGATTGAAAAACAGGTAATGTTAAACATTCATCATTTGTTTGATCAATTATTTCAAGAATGGTTCTCGATGCTGATTGATGATGAAAATATTTATTCTCGGTTAGATGATTCTTTTACACCAGTGATTGAACAGAACGGTTATGAGATCTCTTTTGGCAATTTATCTGGTGGTGAAAAGACTTCTGCGGCACTTGCTTATCGTTTGGCTTTGAATAAGGTGATTAACGATGTAATTCAAGAGATTAAAACTAAAGATATTATTATTTTAGATGAACCCACAGATGGCTTTTCTTCTGAACAGTTAGATAAAGTTCGAGATGTTTTAGAAAGATTGAATCTTAAGCAGACAATAATTGTTTCTCACGAAACTAAGATTGAAAGTTTTGTTGAGAATGTTGTTAGAGTTTCTAAAAGTGGGCATGAAAGTAAAGTTGTTTGAGAAAAAGAATTAAATGTTGCAACAAGAGCTTATTATGAAGATATGACAATAGAATTATGATTTATCTTTGTGGTGGTCGCCAATTCGCTGCGTGTCTTGCAACTGCTCCTCTATGTGATCTATGTAAGTGGACAGCTGCTACATAAGGTTCTCCTCTAAAATATTTTAATGCATGCGTTAAACCATTAAATTCGGGAGTACATCTTGGGTTGTCAATTTGTCCATATGGGTCTCCACAAATTATTATTTTTGTTCCACTATCTTGCCTTGAGGTAATTGTTTGCACCACATCTGGAAGATAATTTTGAACTTCGTCAAACACTAAAACCGTATTTTTCAAGGATCTTCCTCTCATAACGCCACTATGAGTTAATTCAATTGCTTCTCTATGGGCCGGGAGGTAAGCTTTTTTTCCTTTATTTTTGAAATAAAGATTTTCTGTTCTTGTTATGCCAAAGTCCCCAGGGAATTTTGGATGTAAAAACATTTCTAAAAATGGAAAGGATTTCCCCATGGTTGTCATAGAATGTGCATCGTCATATGGTTTCAAGTGATCTTTAAGTTTAGCGTGCATTGCTCCAGGAAGAAATCCAATGTTTTCTCCTCCAACGGCACTTAATGATTTAAGTAAAATCATTCTTTCATATAATCCTTTATTTTTCCCAGGATTAGGATAACCTCTAAGTCTCTTTTCTTCTTCTGGATAAGATGATATCTGGTCTGCTGCTGCTGCATAACTTAGAATTGTTTTTCCACTACCTGCTCCCCCAGTAATAAAAGCAAGTTGGATGTTTGGATTTAAAAGTACATGTTGCATTGCTAAATATTGTTCAACATCTAATGCTTCAATTCCTAATACTCTTTTCATCTTAGATTTTCCAATGTTCAATTCAAAATTGCTGGGGATGTCAAGTAATTCTAATCTCGGAGAATTAACACTAGTAACTGCATTCCCATCTCTATTCCATACTAAATCTCCTGTGACTTGTGCATAACGCCTATTTTTACCACCAATAAATTCTACAAATTGATTTTGATATAATTTTGATCCTTGTAATTCACAAGCTATTTCTAGGCTCATTGGATTACCTCCCATTCCAAATATTTCTGCAGATAATTCATCAGAAGCTGTAGCAATCCATTCTTCTGCTATCTCTGGTCCAATAACCAAAAATAGTGGCTTTTCAATTTTAATTCCTCTACTTTCATATTTAATCTGTAAATCGGCTTCTCCTGTTAGTAATGTTGGTCTTCCAGATTCTGATTTAAAGACTTTAGAAATTTTTTCTTCTAAGGTAGTCATTGAAAACCTACTTTTGTCACAGATGGGTTTATCTACTAAAGCAATGTCTAATCCTTCGCTTGCATGATAAAGTGCCACGCCATCTTCTGTTGGGATTCTTTCTGATCTTCTTTGAATTCTTCTGATTTTATTTACAAATTTGTCAGCATCTCCTCCACGGCCGTTTTTTGCTTGGGAATGTAAATGATTAATAAATGGTAATGGGATCACTACTAAATTTTTATGGTCCTCTTTGGTTAATTCTTCTAATATTGTAGAACCTGCTTCTTCGTACACATCAGTAAAAGGTACAAAAACTTCATGATATCTCTCTGCCATCTATCTCACTTTGTCAAGGCTCTTTCCAGCTGCCCATAATTCTGATTCAAAGCATCTATGGTTCTTATCCTTGCTTTATCTTCCATCACCCAATGATATAATTGTGATCCTTGCCTTTTTAATCTGTCTGAAAAATCTTTTCTATGACCTCTAGTTAATTTTTCTACTAACTTAGATAATAAACCACTAGGTATTGTTGTATCTGGAACAACCCCCTCTTCTACTGCCTGTTGAATATAATCACTCAAAACTGGGTTAACTTGTCCCTTTAATTCACACAAGTGACTGTAGGGGTCAGAACTATTACATGCCATTATAGAATTCTCTAATTCTTCATAAGTAGACCGAAGTTCTTCTAATTCTCTCTCTCTACCTAATTGTTTTGTTTGAGGTTGAAAAGATATTAATCCTTTTACCACAGAATAAGCAACAATTTGTGACAAATCTCTTTCGTTATCTACATGTGTAGATAATTGTCTAAACAAATGGTAAAATTGCCTATTAGAACTCTTTGTGGGGTTCGTCATGAATTATTAGAACAGCAATTTAAATATAAATACTTCTGTCCTCAAAACTTCACTTCACAACACTTTCTAAGGCTTTAATACCAACTTCTAACTGTTTATCACTTGGTTCTTTAGTAGTGATTCTTTGCAACCATAATCCTGGGGCAATGAAAATTTTTATCAAGAAATTATTTTTGTACTTGCCACTTAATTTAATAAATTCATAACTAATTCCCGCAATTATTGGTAATAATAAAATCCTGCCAATAAATTTGATCCATAATGGCCCTCTGATTAGGGTAAATAAAACTACAGATAAAATTAATACTACAAATAAGAATGAAGTTCCGCATCTTGGATGGAATCGTGAATACTTTTTAACATTGTGAACATTTAAATCTTCTTTAGCTTCATAACAAGCAATGCACTTGTGTTCTGCTCCATGATATCGAAATAATGTTTTTACATCTTTCATCATTGAGATTACAGTTAAATAACCTAAGAATAGGACAATTCTAATAACGCCATCAAGAACATCAAACCAAACCCCATCTGAATGGATCCAATTTGCTGCAAAGAAAGGTAATGCTACAAAAATTAGGATTGCAAATAACATTGAAAATGTAATTGTGCCAATAATTTCTTTTTTAGTAAGTTTTTCTTCAACTTCTAATTGTTGGTTACTGCTCCAGATTAAGGCTTTAATGCCATCATAAAGAGTGTATCCTAATCCAACAATTCCTCTGATGAACGGTTTTTGAAAGAATTTTGGGAACTTGCTGCTTTCTTCTTTCTTAATTTTGATGTTGCCTTCTTTTGTTCTTACAGCTACTGCGAACTTACTTTTGTTACGCATCATAACTCCTTCAATTACTGCTTGGCCCCCTACATCCATAGAATTATAAGAGTTATTAGAATATATAAATGTATTGGAGAAGAGGGGAAAATACTAAAAGAAACCGCCTAACCCTTGCTGAGAACTATCAGAAGAGAATTCTTCCTCACTGATTCCTAAAACTAAGAAAATGCTATTTACAGCAGGAATTAATTGATTATTCAGATAATAATCAGCATCATAATCTCCTTCAGAAACTTCCTCTAACAACCTGGCTCTTTCTCGAACTAATCCAGTGCCTTTGGCAATAATATATTCAACAACCATTCCGGGAGAAACTTTAACGCCTTGCTCTAACAATCTTAATGCTACTGCAACATGCGGCCCAATAGAAATATAGTTTTGCAATTCTTTAGTAATCTGAGTTTTAATAATTAATTTCTTTTTTTTAATCTCACCATTCCTCAATTTCTCAACAACTTCTTTAACATATTCAAGGGCTTCATCTTTTTTATCATTAAGAACTAACTCCAAAACTTTCTCTTGTAATTCTTTGGCAAGCAAGGACCAGTTTCTTCTTACCATTTCAAACCCAGTAATTTTCATTTTACCTTCATCTGATAATAAAGCATACTTTTTCTTTGCCCCTTTATCGGACCCTTTAATTGCAACAAAGATTCCTTTTGGATAATGTCCTTCATACTCTAATTCCATATGTCCCGGCAGATCAAAATTAATTTCGTTCATGAATGTCATTGCTTCATCTTTAATTTTATCTCCAAGAAGCAAGAAACAAGAATCTGTGTCTGCATAAATTACTTCAAAACCTTTTTCTTTAGCTTTTTCAATTGTTCTTTTAATATAATCTCGAGCGTAAGCGGTTGTTGATCGAGCACATTCAATACAGTACCAGCGAGCACCAAAGAAACCTAAATATCCGTAAAATGAATTGGCAAGAGTTTTCAATGCGTAAGATCGGGCATCTAAAATACTAGTACTTTCTCCTTTTTCTTTTGTTTTTTTAATCAATCTTTTCAAATCAACTCTTCTTAAAACTAATCTTTCTAAAACTTTAGATAAAAATGATTTTTTATTTGTACAGAACCAATATTCTTCTTGTTCAGGAACTTTAGCTTTTTCTTTACAACAATCACAGGCTAAACTTTCTGGTCCGATATTGTGGGCAGTAATAATTGTTGGATAAAGTGAACGGAAATCAAAGATCATTATGTCATCATATAATCCCGGAGTGGGTTCATAAACAAATGCACCTTGGAAGGTTTCTTCATTTCTTTGTTCGATCTCGCTTCTTCCTGGCTTATTGGGGGCTAAAACATTATCTTCAATTGCTCTTTTTAGAATATAATTCTCTACTAATCTGCTAAATCGCATTCTAGTTATATCAAATAGTGGTAAGCCAATAATTTTAGCAAACTCAATCATATCAAACATTAATTTTTGACATAACTGTAATGCCAAGTATGCGTCCTGCAAATTATATTCACAGAATTCTTCTAACTGTTCTGGGTTATTATCCCAGGCATTGGCAAGATCGGAAATGTCTACATCATGCTTCTGGTGATTTAATAATTCTTTAGAAACAGAGTCTAAAGAAAAACTTTCTGTTTTAAGATTTTTACCAAAAATATAACGGATGAACTTGAAAATATCTATATGTAAAATTCCATTGATTTTACTTTTTCCTTCTCTGAAGTCTGTTTTACTTCCAGCACTAAGTTCTGAATAATCTAAGCCGATATCTAATTTAACTTTGTATTTGTCTGCTCTTGTTTTAATATAAGGGAAGTCAAAACCATCTGAGAAATATCCTGTTAATATGTCCGGTTTGTAATCAAGAATAACTTCTCGAAATCTTTTTAACAATTCAACTTCATCACTAACAACTTCAAGATAATCTAACTTATTCTCAAATCTTTTCCAAGTTAAGACTTTTTTGAACGGTTTATTATCTTCATCAATTCCATAAAAGCCGATCATCAAGATTGGATCCTTTTCTGGGTTGATTGATTTCTGTTTAGCGTATGTTTCAATATCTATTGATAAAATTTTTAACTTCTTTACAGATTCTTTACTAAGCGGTTCAACATTTTCTGCCAAAAAGATTGGGACTCTCGTTTTCTTATCCTCAACAAAATCTCCTTCTACTTTAACTAAAGTCATTGGCGAGATCCTTTTATCTCGCAGATAGCGATGAATGTAAAAGATATCTTTTTCATAACAATCCAGGCCCCAAGAAGAAACTTCTTTACTAATAATTGAAACTGCTTTTGGTTGGTTAACATAAATCTTCCAGAAATCACTTTTCTTGCCTAACAGTTCTTTTTCTATTGATTCCCATTTGATTACTTTTGCTGGTTCGGAATTCGTTGGAAGCTCTAATGATTTTAATCTTTTTTTCAATTGTTCTAAATGGATGTTATGGACTTTAGCGTAGAAATAAGGTAAATAATGTTGAATCACGCAAACTTTTGTATTATCTTCTAGCTTACCATACATGTAAACGTAAGGTTGGCCTTCTCTAACTTTGTACTCAAATTCTAACGGGAAGAAGTGTATTTCCATTATTGTTTTCAGGGGGAAGTTGATTTATAAACATTGTGAAGAAAATGGCAATGTTTTGAATAAGGAACATTTGTATACTGCGTGCCGGCGCGTGGATTTTTGGAGTAGCGCTAAAGGAGGCACATTTTACGAATCTTATGAGTAAAATCTAGGGTGCCGTGCCCTACTCCAAAAATGCGCCTATTGCAGGCAGTATACAAAATAGTGTTATTCTAAACAAAGACAAAGAAAAATTTAAATAAATCAACTTCTTACCTATTGGAGTGGGTGGTAAAACTAAAAAGAGGATTGATACTAGAAACAATAAACGTCTAGATGTGTTTCTCTCGGATTTGCAAATTGAACAAGAAAAGAAAGAACAGATTATTAATTATGTTGAAGATTTGACTCAGGGAGTTATTAGTAAAAGAAAACAGCCCACGTTGAGATTAAACAAACCTAAATGATGCAGATAGAAATTCTACTTAAGAAGTTCAAGGGATTCTTCTAATAGTTTTTAATAAATAATTATCTTTATCTTCTTTTGACTTTTCTTTCTTAGCACCTTTCCCTTGTTTCTCTACTTTTTCATCAGACTTAGTTTCTTGTTCCTTATTATCTTTAAGAACATTGTCCAACTCTTTATTTAGGGTCATTAATGCAGTTTCCATCTCATCTTCCATTAATTGTTTAGGGGCCCAAGTTAAATCCAGTCCATCTTCTTCTCTTCTTGGAATGATATCAATGGAGAAATGGGGGACATTCTGATTTGCTCCTAATCCATTTTTAATTAAGATATTTGTACCTTGTGCAGCCAGCCCGTCAAAAACAGCAACGCCAACTTTATTTGCTAGATTTGCACACTTTTCTAAAATGTTATTTGGTACTAATTCTAAGATTGTGAAATGTTCTTTTGGAAATACTGTTACTTGACCAGGGCTTACAGCTAAATCTTTGATCGCAACAACTACTTCATTGTCTTCAAAAATAATTTTTGCTTTACTGTTCCCATTAATGATATCGCAATGTTCGCATTTCATTTTATTATTTTATTTGAATAAGTTAGCTATGTCATCAAGACTAGCATCCCCTTTACTTTCTGGTTCGGCTTTTACTTCAGATTCTTTTTCATCGCCTTCACTTTCTTTCCCTTCGTCAGTGTCTTCAGTTTCATCTTCACTTTCTTTCTCTTCGTCAGTGTCTTCAGTTTCATCTTCACTTTCTTTTTCTTCAGGCTCTATTTCTTTCTCTTCTTTAGTTTCATGTTCTTCTTTTTCTTCGGCCTTAACTTCAAGAACTTCTTTCTTAATTCCCATTAATTCATTGAACTTAACTTCCACCAATGAAGCAACTTTTTCAATCATCTCATTATCAATTAACCTTTCTTCAATATTAAATATTCCGTCACCATCTTTTCTGGGAATAATGTGAATCATAAAGTGTTGTGCTTTTTGTCCAGCAACTAAGCCATTAGCAATAAAAACACTAGTGCCAGAAACTTTTAGGGCTTTTAACAATAATTGTGACATCTTTTTAGCAATCGTAAACAGATGTTTGATTTCCTTTTCAGGAATTTGTGGCATAATGGCGTAATGTTCTTTTGGTATCAATAATAAGTGTCCTTTTGTAGCCGGATTAATATCAAGAATAACAATACAAGTATCATCTTCAAAGATTTTTTTACTGGGGATCTTTCCTGAAATTAATTGGCAGAAGATACATTGTTGTTTTTGAAATTCCATTAACTCTTCAGGAGACATCTTCTTTAGTTTTTCTTCTAACTCTTTACGTTGCTCTTCCGTCAAGTCTTGTGGATTCATATTATTAGGATTTGTTCAAGTGTTTATAAAATTAATCTCAAGGGAGACATCACTCCAGAGTGATAAAATACAAAAACTTTATAAATCACCCTTCATTTTTAAGCTTAAGTTTAAATAATATAATATTTGTGGTGATTAATAATGGGAAATAATGATAATAACGATGATGGAAATAAAAGGTATAAATTAAATTTACTTCGTTCATATTTTAGTGGCTTACTATTGACCTCTGAAATTCTTGTAAGAGATCCAGTAACAGATTCTAGTCGTGAACAGTGTACATCTGTCAGAGGTGATCATGATCCCGTAGATTTACTTAATTTTAGAATTGATGATCTTGGATTTGATCCTTATCTTAAAGTTAAAAATAAGGAAAGTTATTTGGCGGGCATTCCTGTAATTAAAGAACCAGACTTTGGTGCACATGATCCTTTTGGCAAGGTGGATGATCCTTGTGGATTAGCTTTACAAAATTTCTCTTTTTATTCTGGGATTAAAACAGAAACAAATCCATCAGAATTCGGGATTGATTCAAATGGTGAAATCGTTCTAGATGATGAGTTAACTCCTCAAGAACTGCGAATGCTAAGAAAAGCTTTAGCAAGAGATCATATCACGGGAGATTGTTATAATCCAGTTGATGGCCCAGATAATGATTGTAATGGACCAGTAACAGGGGAAGAATCTCCTGTTCCAGGAATTATTTTTGATTTTGATGGTCCTTGTTACGGTCATCCCTGTACTGATGAAGTTTCTGAATATATTGTTCATCCTGTTGATGGCCTAGATAATTCTAAAATTAATCCTGTTAAGGAATCATTTTCTCCAGATGTTGATCTTGATTCAAAGGTTATTAAGCTTTCACGATTTAAGATGCCATCTATTGAAGAAATTTCTGTTGAGAAATTGGATCAATTTTATGATAAGTTGATGAATCCTAACTTTGATCCTGATGATGAAGAATAGTTTTCTTTCTTCTTTATTTTTTAATTAATTATATTTAGTTTTAATTAGATCATAAGAAAAAATAAAAATAAAAAATTATACTTTGGAAAAACTTTCTAACTTAGTTTCAAAGCCTGCAATACCTTTTAGGATGGCTTCAGTTGAGCTTAACCATTTTATTAAATCTGCAATGCCTTCTTGAGCATCTGCAAATAGTTTGGTTAATCCTGCATGGATCTTTTCTTTTCTTTCATCATCCTTAAACTTTTCCAATAATTGTTCATGGGTTTCTATTTTATGTAGATCGTCTCTTAACTCTCCTGTGAACATGGAAGCTGCTTCTAACAATTTTCCTTCTGCAATCTCTAATTGTTTCAATAACTTCTCTTCTTCTGCCTTCAGTTCATTAGGAAGAATTTCGCCCAAGCTTTCTAAATCATCAAAGATTTTATGTTCGGTACGGTCAACTTTTCTTTGACCTCGACCAATCCAACGTAGAATCTTAAATCCTTTTCTAATATCCTTATGCGCATCTTGTGGTTCTTCTTTCTCAATTTTCTCTAAATCTAAGTGTAGCCTCTTAGCAAAACCATACTCTGCAGCGACTAAACCTATTGCTTCTTCAATATGTTTTTTTAACTTTTGTAAATCATCAGACATAATTATTCACCTCATTTAATATTATGATTTTGTTGTTTGATTATATAAAAGTTGTGGGTTTTTTGACTGATGATGCAAATAGCAATTCTATTTATCAATACTCTACTCCTCTTCTAGCCATCTGGCCTTTATCAAAATAATGTTTTCTGGGCATCATTTCTGTTATTAAATCAGCGATTACTTTTATTTCTTCTGGGGCATCCCGGCCAGTTAAAACTAATTCTGTGTGGACTGGCTTTTTCTCGATTAGTTCCATTACTTCGGCAATATCTAATAAACCTAGGGCCATCGCCACATTAATCTCATCCAAAATAACTAATTGGTATTGTCCTGAATTAACCACTTCCAATGTTTTTTTAAATGCTTCTTTAGCATAATCTTTCTGAATTTCATCATTCAAGAAACAGTAACGGCAGGTTCCACAATCAATATCATCACGGATAAAATCAAACAAAGTTTTATCTCTACTTCCTTTCTGACTAAATCCATCAATCTTAAGCTGTTTCTGTTGTTTTATGCATGGTCGGCCAAACTGGGCAATGTCCATTTTTGGAAGGTAATTCTTGATAGCAATATATTCTCCAGTGTAAGCGCCACCTTTCATAAACTGAACTACAAAAACCTTAAATCCTTGCCCAATTGCTCTCATCCCTAAACCTAGAGCGGCGGTAGTTTTACCTTTACCTTCTCCAGTATAAACATGTATTAACCCTCTTTTAGACATTGTTATTTTGTGTATTTTAAATTATGAGCAGGGCCGAGTTCGCTTCTTCTATGTAAAATAAGAGTGCGGTTCCCCCCGGATGGGGCTTCCCCCACCGCAGACTGATGTTTTCTTCTATAAAACGCTCACGAGTTGGCGCTGCTCATTGTATCTGATTATAACTCACAGCTGCCTTTGAATCCGCACTGGCTGGAACATTCTGTACAACCACCAATCTTGACCATCACTCCTTCCTTACAAGCCGGACAACGTTGACCTGCTTTTGATCCGTACTCTTCTGAATTATCAACAAACGATTCTTTTTTTGTTGCAATATTTTTTTCAATCTCTTCTTCATTTTTGCCTTCTGCGCTAAGAGCATTCTTAGTTTCAGTATCTTCTGAGGTAGATAAAACTTGTTCTGCTCTACTTTGGTCCACATAAACTGTTAATCCTTTACAGCCAAGATCATAACCCATCTCATAAATTTTCTTAGTTTCCTCTACAGTGAAGCCACTTGGAACATTAACTGTTTTACTGATTGAAGAATCTGTCCATTTTTGAATTACTGCTTGTGTTCGAACATGATCTTCTGGTTTTAGGTCCATCGCAGCAACAAAGTAATTTGGGAAAGACCCATCTTCTTGTTTTGCTTCTTCAGCAATTGGAATTAAGACTTTATGGAATCCTAGTCTTGACTGTTGATAATATTCAAACGCATAGTAGGGTTCAATTCCAGTAGATGTATTTAACATACTGCCAACAGTGCCAGTTGGTGCTTGAGTAGTTAAAGTTACATTTCTCATTCCATTCTTGTAAATAGTATCTTGTACTTCTTTAGATAACTGTTTAACAAATTCTGATTGCATAAACTTTTCTCGATTATATCTTGGGAATGAACCTTTTTCACTAGCTAATTCGCTAGAAGCTAGGTACATCTCTTCAATAATTGTTTTATACAATTTGTCTAAGAAAATTAAACTATCCTCTGCCCCATACTTGATTCTTAATTTGATTAGCAGTTCTGCCAACCCTAAAGTGCCAGCACCAATTCTTCTTTCTGATTTCTGGTTCTTTTCATTCTCTGCGAAATGATAAGGGGTTAAGTCAATGATGTTGTCCAAGAATCTAATCAATATGCGGGCAGATTTCTTTAACTGTTCCCAATCCATCTCATAAATCTTACCAATCGGATCAGTTCCAACTTGTTTAGCAAAACTTGCTAAATATAAATGTCCCAAATTACAAACTCCCCAGGCAGGTAAACCTTGTTCTCCACAAGGGTTTGTACAGATTAGTTCATTATAATACCAAGAATTGCTTAACTTATTGTACCGTTCCATGAACACTACACCTGGTTCGGCACTTTTATGAGCAGAACTAATAATTAAGTCCCATAATTCTCTGGCATTAATAGTTTTGTAAACTTTTGTTGGGTATCCTTTCTTTTTCCAAGTTCTAACGTTACCATCCCATTCATTTTCATAAGCTTCAAAATTTTCTTCATAATCTGGATATTCTAAATTCCACATGCCATTACTTTTTACTTTTTCCATGAACTCATCTGATACTTTAACAGAAATGTTAGCATTTTCAATCATTCCTTTTTGTTTTTTTGATCCAATAAACTCAATTACGTCTGGGTGCCAATCATCTAACATTAACATTAATGCTCCTCTTCTCGATCCGCCTTGTTCAATCAAACCAGTAGCGAAAGAATAAATTCCTCCCCACGAAACAGCTCCTGAAGATTTCCCATGTACTCCTCTTACAATCGCATATCTTGGTCTTAATGTTGATAGGCAAAGTCCCACTCCTCCACCTCGAGACATGACTTCTGTTAATACTCCTAACGTTTCTAAGATTCCTCCCCTTGAATCTTTTGGGGAAGGTAAAACGTAGCAGTTATACAAAGTCCAATTAGAAATTACTTCTCCTCCTTTGCTAGAGGTTGCTCCAGCCATGATTCTTCCTGCTGGTTGGATTCTTTTTTGTTTAAGTTCTTCTAAAAATTCTTTTTCCCAAAAGTTTTTTCTCTCAATGTTATCTTCTAAGCTGGAAGCAGCTTTAGCAATTCTTTTGTAAGAATCTAATACTGCTTCTTGCGCTTTGTCAACTTTCCAGATTGATTGGGAAAACTCTTTTTCTAAATCTATTAAATAGAACTTTCCTAATTCTCCTTCTATTGAAAGAGTAATTGCTAACTCTTTTTTTGGAAAGCGAGAATCTTCTTTTGTGATAACAATTACTAAGTCACCAACACGAATATTTCTATCTTGATCTTTTTGTGAGTATCGGTCTAAGAAAATTAATCTTCCTAACTTGCTGAAACCCTTAGAATTGTTTAAAATGTGAATTGCTTGGGCACTTAAATAGATGTCTTTACTTAATAAATTGTCTACATTTTTACAATTACTTATTGCGGACTCATTTCTTACTAAAGATCTTCTGTATCTATAAATAATAAACTCTTTTGCTAATTCTACGTGTCCTTCTTCAATCAGAACTTTTTCTACCACATCTTGAACAATCTCAATATCGGGAACTTCATCATCCATTAATTCTAAATATTCAGTAATCTTATTTGCCAGTTCGTTTGCTAACGGTAAGTTTGGTTCTCCAATTGATTGTGATGCTTTAAATATTGCATTAGCAATTCTGGAAACATCAAACTTTGTAGCAATTCCATCTCTTTTTTTAATTTGTTCTATCATTTTAACTTCCTCCTTTAATAATCGTGTTGATTTCTTTTTTCAATATTTCTGGGTCATCAATTTCTTTATGTACAGAAGCGAATCTGAGATACGATATTTTGTCATGTTTTTTTAATTCTTTTAAGACTACTTTTCCAATCTCGCTTGTTTTTAATGGGTTCATCTTTTTGTTTAATATTCTCATTTCAATTTTTTTTGTAAGGTTGGTTAGAATTTCTTCTGGGGTTTTTCCACAAGCTTTACTTACGCTTTCTTCAATTTTTTTTAGGTTGAATTCTTGCTCTTTCCCATCTCTTTTAATCACTTTAAAATGGATCTTAGCTTTTTCATAAGTTGTAAATCTGTTTGTACAATTTAAACATTCCCTTCTTCTCCTTATTGATTCATTGAGAAGTCTAGATTCAAGCACTTTTGTATCTGTTTTTGAGCAAAATGGACAATACATCTTTTCACCTTTTTTAATAGCGACACACTACATCTGGGGGTCTTTGTTGTTTTGGTTTCCCCATCTTGTGTTTTCTGTTTTTTAGAAAAATAATTGGTTTAAATACTTTCTAGTGTTATGGTATATATTCT
Source organism: Candidatus Woesearchaeota archaeon (assembly GCA_018696595.1). Taxonomy (GTDB): domain Archaea; phylum Nanobdellota; class Nanobdellia; order Woesearchaeales; family GW2011-AR9; genus JABJOX01. The sequence continues at coordinate 52,173 of JABHQW010000002.1, forward strand.
CTAAACTACAAATGTATTCCAATAATCTTTTAAACCCAAACATTTTCCTTTAACTTATGATTTTAATGTTAATCTTGAAAAGTTTGTATTTCTTTTTGCCAGCTTACCTAGCAAATCTTATTCCACCATTGTTGAAGAATGTTCCTTTTCTAGACAAACCAGTTTCAGAAAAACATTTTGGCAGTCATAAAACTTGGCGAGGAATTGTAGCGGCAATTATTTTAGGGGGATTTGTATTTTGGTTACAGAAAATTTCTTACTTTAATGGGTATACCAAACTTGCTTTAATTGATTACAATGGTTTTTCGGTCTTGTTAGGCTTTCTGTTAGGTGCAGGAGCAATCTTTGGAGATTTAGTTAAAAGTTATTTTAAAAGAAAGTCTGGTGTTAAACCAGGAGAATCTTGGAAACCGTGGGATCAACTTGATTTTGTTATTGGTGCAATCTTATTATCTTTTTTTGTTTACGTTCCCAGAGCGGAAGTGATTTTAGTTCTTTTACTTGTTAGTCCTTTGTTACACATCTTGTTTAACTTATTGGGATATTGGCTGAAGATCAACAAGAGTGTTTGGTGACTCTACGCTTTTCTTATTTCTTTAACAAAATGCTGTAATTGTAAAGCTAAAGAATAAACGATAAACCCACCAACAATTAAGTAAGTTGCCGTAAGGATAAAAGTATTGCCAATTGGGTGAAATAAGATTCCAATTGGATAGAACATGAACGGAATTAACAAACCGGTTCTTACAAACACTACTGGGTATTCAAATTTAGAAGAGAAGTAAACTAATTGAGTTATAATTAACAATCCTAATATAATATAAACATAGTAATCTTGTAAGTACCAACCTAATTTAATTAAAGTTATAATAGCAATTGTTCTGTCTGTAATCAAATCATAATATTGTCCAAATTTAGTTGGTTGAGAAGCTTTAGCAATTAGTCCATCTAAACCATCGGCAATTAAATGTAATATTGCAAAGACAACAAATAACAAATGGTTAGAGAATAGAAAGTAAACTGTTAAGATTCCTAATATTAATGAGATGGTGGTCATAGTGTTGGCAGAGATTCCTAAATCATAGAAAAACCGACCCCATTTTAAAAAATTCTTTTCTTTAAATTCTCTGCATTTGGCCACAAACTTTTGATTTGAACTTTCCATCAGAAAGATATATATAACAGAGACTATATAAAAAGTTTCCTATATAATGGCTTTACAGTAAGTATAGTTAGCATCGACTCACTCTTTTGTTTGTGGATCTGATTGTGGTCCTCCCCGTAAGGGACGTCCCCCACCACAGAAAGATGTTTAGTCGATTATATCGTTCGTATATTGATGCTAACTAAACTTATACTGCTTATAACAAAATGAAACGACTATTTATTGAGACTAAATATGAAGGCAAACTGACTTTGCCAAAGGAATTAATAGAACAATTACCACAAAAGATTGTTCTAGCTATGCCTGTACAGTTTCTTGATTTTGTAGATTCTATTAAAGAACAATTAGTGGGGAAAGAAGTTACTTTATTCAAAAGCAAACATGGAATGCATCCTGGACAAGCTTTAGGTTGCGCCATTGAGAAGTTTCCTGGAGATTTTGAAGTGTTCCTTTACATTGGCGATGGTAAGTTTCATCCAACAGCTTTATTATATGAGAACGAGAAGAAAGTTTATTGTTACAATCCTTTTAATAATCAGATTGAAATTTTAGATCAAGATTATTTAGAAAAAGTTCATAAGAAAAGAAAAGGTCAGTTAGCAAAATTCTTATCTTCAGATAATATTGGTTTATTAGTTACTACTAAACCTGGTCAGAATCAAAGTAAGAAAGCTGAAGAGTTACGTTTGAAGCTAGAAGAGAAAGGCAAGAACGTTTTTGTTTTCCTTGCCGATGATATTGATTTTAATTCTTTAGAAAACTTTAATTTTATTGAATCTTGGATAAATACTGCTTGCCCTCGAATTGTTGAGGATTTTAAGTGTTTAAATTGGATGGATTTAGCCGAGATTGGATTCTAATTCCAGAAATTATTTAAATGATTAACTTGATTTTTTTATTAAAATGGCTGAAGAATTATATGTGATTAATACAGAAGTAGATTCATTTTTTGTTAATCCTTTTGTAAATGAATGTCTTAGAACATATGCAGGAGCACATCGGGAATTTGTTGCTAAAATACAAGAAGCTCTTCCTTCTTTCAATCTCCCTTATCTTGCTTTGTTTTCTAATGGTCTCTTTTATGCTCCAGAAATGATTAGGCCGGCTAGTGGAGATAGTGGTAATATCAATAATCTTAGAATTGGTCTTAGTGGGCTTGTTGAAGAATTATTGGAAGAAGGCCCAGGGATTAAACCAATAACGGCAATAGTAGAATTTTCTTTAGAAGAGCTTTATCCTGAAGAGATGAGACAATTAGGGGAAAGATACGATCTTAAGAGGATGATTGTTTAACTTTTAATTCTCTCGTCGGGTATTCGACGGATAAAACACGAAAGATTTAAATACCCTAAAGATTTCTCTTCAGCTAAGAAAAACTTAGTTTTTCCTAATAAAATAAAACAAAAAGAGGAGGGTGATTGCAAATGGCACAAGTCGTAGCAAAAACTGGAATTAAAAAAGAATCAGGCTGGCTATATTTTCTTGATAAAAGTGGAAACGTAGCTTGCGCTCAAATGAGCCGAGCTGGAAGAAAAAAAGGTCGAGCAAAGAAAAAAGTAGTAGCAAAAGTTGGTGTTAAGAAAGAATCTGGTTATTTATACTTTATCGATAAGAAAGGTAATGTAGCTAGAGCAAAGATGGCTAGAGGAAGAAAAAAGGGCAAAAAGAAAGTTGCTAAAAAGAAAGCTAAGAAAAAAGTTGCTAAGAAGAAGGTAGTTAAGAGAAAAGTAGCTAAGAAGAAAGTAACTAAAAAGAAAGTAGCTAAGAAAAAGCCTGTTAAGAAGAAAGCTGTGAAAAAGAAAGCTGTTAAGAAAAAAGTTGCTAAAAAGAAAGCTGTGAAGAAGAAAGTAGTTAAGAAAAAGGCAGCTAAGAAGAAAGTAGTTAAAAAGAAAGCAGCTAAAAAGAAAGCAGTTAAGAAAAGAAAAAGGTAAATTCTTTTTTCTTTATTTTTTTTATTTTTATTTTTTTTTGAGTTAAGTTTAATAATTAAGTGTATTTCTATCAAAAAATGATTCGTAAAACTAAAGAAGATGATTTTGAACAGTTAGTTTATTTAGATGCCAATAGTGGACACATATTTTATGAAAAAAAACCGGAATGGAAGAAAGGGATTTCAGAATGGTTTAGAGGAATGTTTGATAACATAAATAATGATTTCTATGTATATGAAGAAGATGGTAAAATTGTTGGTGCAATTGGATTAGATAAAGATTTCCCAATACATAATTCTTGCGGGATTATTTTCTTAGCTGTTCTTAAAGAAGAACACAGGAAAGGTATTGGGAAGAAGTTGGTTCAATTTATTGAGAATAAAGCTAAAGAAAATGGTAATGAAAGAATATTTCTTTATACTGGTGATGACAATACTTCAGCTCAAGGGTTTTATTTGAAATTAGGTTATGAGAAAATTAATGAATTTCCGGGATATTATAGTTGGGGACAAACTGCTTTCTTATATGGTAAGAAATTATAAAAAGAAAAAGAAAAGAAAAAAAATTAATTAAATAAATTCTTTAAGAAAGTTGAAATTGCTCCACCAGTAATAGCGTTTCCTTCTTCTGGTTCAGCTTCTGGTTCAGGAGTTGGTTCGGGTTCCACAACTTCGGGTTCGGACTCTTCTTCCTCTTCTTCAACTTCGGGTTCACTTTCTACTACTTCTGGCTCCTCATTACTTCCAGAATTGTCATCAGAACCTGGTGGGCCACTTTCTCCATAACCTAAGCAAACACATTGACCATCTACACAGTCTGTGTTTTGATCACCACACTCTTGTTCACAGCCATCACTACATTCACTTGTTGGGTGAGATTTACATTCACCATACTCACAATAAGTGTCTTCTGGGCAAAGAATTGCATCACAACCTTCTTTCCAATCGTCTCCTTCTTTATCATCGTAGTAACATTCACACTGATCATCTATACAATCTGTACTAGAAGCGCCAGGACATTTACTTTCACAATCACCGCAACCTCCTTCGTCTGGGAAACATTGTCCATATTGACAACTATATCCTTGCTGGCAATCTATTGCTCCACATCCTTCATTTGAATCTGAAGTGCATTTACAATTTTTACCATTGTCATCACAGATGTGTAATTCATCAGCGGCACAATCTTGTTTTGATTCTCCTTCCATTTTCTTTTGAATTTTTTTACATTCATCCCAATCTCTTCTTCCAGAACCATCTAACCCTGCATCTAAACATTCTTGTGGGGCTTCTAACTTAAACTGAACCGGTTTACATTTTTTCCATGGGTCTCTGTCATCGGCAAATTGGTGACATTCCTCTGGCGCATCCAACATGAAAGTAATCTTATTACACTTTTTCCAATCATCTTTACCTTCTCCAGTTAATCCTGCATCTAAACACTCTTGTGGAGAATCTAACTTGAAACGGATAGTTTCACATTTCTTCCAATCATCTCTATGTGTTCCATCAATACCTGCATCTAAACATTCTTGTGGTGCATCTAATTTGAATCTAATTGCATCACACTTCTTCCAATCGTCTCTTCCAGAACCAGTTAAACCCGCATCAATACATTCTTGTGGTGCGTCTAACTTAAACATATATTTTTCACATGTTCGGAAACTTTTAAGTCCTGCATCAATACATTCTTGTGGTGCGTCTTGTTTAAACATAATTTGTTCACAAGCTTCTCTAGAATCTCGTTCATTATTAATGTCGATTTTTCCTGCTTCTAAAGCTTTAACACAAGGTTCAGGACCATGGATCTTAAACATAACTTTTGAACAGGCTTCTTTACTTTCTGCACCAGCTTCAACACATTCTATTGGAATATGGAAATCATGTTTTGAATCTCCATAATTATCTTCTAAATCTGCCATAACATTTTGTAAGTAGTCTGGAAGTAAATCTATTGGGTCTCCTGCCTTTTCCATTTCTTTACAAGCTTCTTCATCTCCAGCATCACATTGTGCCGCTAAAGGGGCAATGATATTACATTGTTCTGCAAAAGGTTTTACAGAGATATCATCACATCGACATTCACTAGGATTATCAAAACATTCAGACATAATTTCAAAAAATTCTTTAGCTTCTTGCTCTTGTTCTTCAGTTAATTCTTCATCTAAATCTCTTTTCCATTTAGGTGCATCATCATCAGTTTTACAAATTTTTGAATATTCTAATGGGTCTATGTCTGAGAGGGCTCGACATAGTTCAGCAATCTTATTAGAAATCTTTGCAGCTAAAGCAATTTTATCTTCTTCTTTAAGATTATCATTGATACCATCTTTAACATCTTCCCAGTCTTCATCTACTTCGAAAGAGTTTAAAATAACTTTTACAGCTTTACTACTTTCTCTAACTTCTCTTTCTATTTCTGGAGATACTTCTTTTTTAATAATTTTGTTATACCTTTCAACACCTTCTAAAGCTTTTTCTGCTCCTTCTTGGTTGTTATCTTCAATCATTGCTTTTAGTTCTAGAATTTTTTCCTCTTTATATTCTAAAGCAGTTTCTGGATTGTCTCCCACTAACATATTTTCTAGTAACGTTTCCATAAAATATAACGCACTGTCTGGAGTCATTCCAGCTTCACCTTTCAACTCAACGTCATTAACATCTTGATAAATATCTTCTTCTAAGACTTCATTGTACTCTTCATCATAATCTTGAGCAGTAACAGTCATTGCTAATAATATAATTAATAGTACAGAAATTATTTTTTTCATTTGTATACACCTCTTTGAATTTATCTAAGTATAATTTAGTTATATATAAAAGTAATCTCTCTTTTCCGAAATCTTTATAAATAATTGTGCATTAATGCAATGCATTGACGCACAAATGAGTAAAACAAAAAAAGAGTTGACAATAGGACTTCTAAAGAAAGACACAGATGGTTTGACAATTATTGAGATTGCAAATAAGCTAAAAGTTTCTCGGAACACTGTTCCCGTTATATTGGCAGAACTTAAAGGGGAAGGCAAGATTCGTATTAGGCCAGTTGGTAAAGCAAAACTTCATTATTGGAAAAAATGAAGAAAAACATAATTGCAGGAATTGTACTTTTATTCATCGTAGTAGTCTTAGCTTTATCTATCTCCCAAACAGAAACCGCAATTACTGGTGCGGTTATTGGGATTCATCAAGAAAACTTTACTGTGGATGAAAATGTTACTATTACAATCCCGGATTCCGAAAAAACAATCTTGGATTTTAATGAAACAATAATTGAAAATGTAACTGAAAAGTTGCCTTTGGGAACAAATGAAACGATTTTTGTTAATGAAACTATTGAATTGCCTATTGATGAACCTGAAGAAATTCCTGGTTCGGGGGAAGAATCAACTGAAAACGAAATTACCGGGGGCATTACTGTTGATTTACCCATTGAAAATATTTCTGATGAAATTGTTGAACTGCCCATTGAAGAACCTTTAATTATTAATGAAACAATTGAAGGACCAACTGTTAACAAAACCTTTGAAACAAATAAAAAGGTGGGAGAAATTAACACAACTAATTCTTTAGGAAAATTAAATGCAATTACTCCACTTGATTTAGGATCTCAAAATCTAGTTTTAACTAGTGGGGGAAATACCCAATCTTCCGATGCTCAAAACACTGCTGAATGGAGGATGCAGGGTCGAGATTTACAACGTACTGCTTATTATCCTGGATCTACACCAGTAAATATTTCTACTGAAACCCAAATTACTAAAACGGGTTTAAGTTTATCTTCTGCTCAAGCTGCTGTGGCTGGTGGATTTATGTACATTGGTGATAATGCTCGTCTTTACAAAGTTAATGCTTTTAATGTTAGTCAAGAAATTGATCGTTCGGGAAGTCTCTCAACATTATACATCACTGGCCCTACAGTTTGGGGAGATTTTGTTTATGTTACTAATGGGGGTACTTATTATCAAATTAACACTTCTAATTTGAGTCAAACTCTTGCTACTTTTTCTGTTGGTAGTCAAAGTTGGGCTAATCCCATTATTTATGATGGGCTAATTTATTTTGCTAGTACGAGTACAGACAAGTTATACAAGAATAACGCTAGTAACATTAGTCATTCAATTGCAAGTTATTCAATGACTAATTGCGATTCTAACATTGCTATTGATAATAATTTCATGTATATTGCTTGTGGGAATGTTGTAAGTCAACTTAATATGTCTAATCTTTCTCAAACTTACGCTTCATATAATGTTGGGCATGTAAATAATCGGGGTGGAATAACTATTGGTGGTGGTTTTGCTTATGTTGGAGAAGAAACAAATGACAAGGTTTGGCAATTAAATGCATCTAATGTTTCGCAGTTGATTGCAACTTATAGTGCTGGTGGAGATGTAGAAGCTGCTGTTGCTTATACTTCAGATTATGTTTATGCTGGTAGTTGGGATGGTAATTTATACCAACTAAATGCTTCTAATGTTTCTCAACTAGTTGCTAGCCTTAATACCGGAACTGTGTATTACACCCCTGTTGTTAGTAATAATCATGTTTTCGTTACGGCTGGTTCTGGTACGACATATCAATTGAATGCTTCTAATATTGCTCAAATTATTACTACTGAAAGTACAGGGGGTAATTTTAATTCCCCAACAATTGCCAATGGAATTGTTTATGCTCATAGTGGTAGCACTATGTATCAATATGGTAGTGGTGCACCTATTGTAACTTTAAATTCTCCTGCAGACAATTATATTAATCAAACTCAAATAGCTTCCATTACATTCAATTGTTCTGCAAGTAGTGGTGTTGGTTTGGCCAATATGAGTTTACATCTTACTAACTCATCGAACCAGAATTTAACTTCAAACCAAACCACTATCATTAATGGAACTAGTAATTCAACCACCTGGAGTGTGACTTTATCTAATGGGACTTACAGTTGGAATTGTTTAAGTTATGATATTAACGGTTTAGAAGGGTGGGGGGTACAAAGAAGTCTTACTATCGGTGATAGTTATGTTCCTACATTTACTTATACTTCTCCAACCCCTACTGATGCGACAGCACAATCCCAAACAAATGTTAAGATTAATATTTCTATTGAAGAGGCAAACCTAAAAGAATTAAAATATAATTGGAATGGAACTAATCATACCATTTACAACGATTCTTTAGTTTTAATGTTTAACTTTGATAATCTTTCTGCTTTAAATGAAAATCACACCTATGTTTTTGATGTAAGTGGGAATAACAATAATGGGACTTCTGTTAATGAGGCTGGTTCTTTTTCTTCGGGGAAATATGGAGGTGCGTTTGACTTTGATGGCGTTAATGATCAAGTGATTACTCCTAGCATTTTTGGAATTGGAACTACTAGTTTTACTATTTCCAGTTGGGTTAATTTGGATTCTATCTCTGAGGGTGGTGCTTTTGTAAAAATTGGTGGCACTTCACCAAACCAAGGGTTTGCGATTGGTGTTGGGGGAACTACTTTTGATGATACAGGTAATGATTTAATTCTTCTTTACGAAGGGATAAGATGGATTGATACAAATGATGCAATTGGTACTGGTTGGCACCATGTTGCCATGACTGTTGATAGTAGTGGATATCCTTCAGCATTTATTGATGGTAATTTAACTTATAGTGATACCACTGGAACTGGGGCAGCACCTCAACAAGATATTACTTATGTTGGTGGGTATACTGGTTCTGGGGCTGAGAATAGACATGCTGATGTTACTATTGATGAAGTTCGTATTTGGGGTCGTAGTTTAAATGCTCAAGAGATTTACGAACAATACGCATCAAACCTTAGGAAAATAGATTTAGACTCTTGGGAATTTTATGTTAACCAAAGTAAGAACTCTACTGCGGTATTAACTGATAGTGCTTATACTTATTCGGTTTATTCCAATGATGTTTACAATCAGGCGGCCTCTAGCACACAACAAACAATTACCATTGATACTGTCATTCCAACCTTTGTAAATATTAACAATGTTTCAATTGAACATAAGTTTGCATTGGGAAATAATATCAATGCAACAGATACTGTTGCGTTAAGTTGTTTTACTGTTAATGATACAACAAACTTTAAAATTAATTGTTCTGGTTATCTGGAGAATAATACAATTGTTGATGTTGCAAGATATGATTTATTAATAACAATCAATGATACTGCAGGAAATACTAATCAACAAACAATGTTTGTTAATATTACTCCAGATGTTACTCTACCTACATTTACTACTATTGCAAATCAAACTGTAGAATATGGGGCTTCATTGGGTTATGATATTGAAGCAAGTGATAATAATCAGTTTGACTGTTTTGTAGTAAATGATACAACAAGGTTTAAAGTTAATTGTTCTGGTTATTTAGAGAATAATACCGTGTTAAGTATTAACCGTTACTGGCTAAATCTTACCATTAATGATTCTTCAAATAATGTAAATTATGACACTATGTGGGTTAATGTTTCAGATACTATTTCCCCAACAATTTCTATTGTTTATCCCACTAATGGGACTAATACCACTAATACTTTACTAAATGTTAATTATACTGTTTCCGATTTAAATACATTATCTTGCTGGTATAGTAATGATACAATGAGTGTGAATACAACTTTGGTAAGTTGTGCAAATATCACCTCTGTGGTTTGGGGTGAAGGGCAACATAATATCACTGTTTGGGTTAATGACACTTATAATAACAAGAATAGTTCTGGCATTACATTTACAGTAGATTTATCAGCCCCAACATTTACTGCAATTGCTAACCAAAGCTTTCTAAGCAAGAATTCTTTAGCATATGATGTTGATGCAACGGATGTTGTTGGGGTGAGTTGCTTTACAGTTAATGACACCACTAATTTCCAGATTAATTGTTCTGGTTATTTACAAAACAATACTGCTTTGAGTGTTGGTACTTATTGGTTGAACATTACAGTTAATGACACTTTTAATTTTAACAACTCAGCTTTAATGTATGTTGAAGTAAACACTACTCCCACTATTGGTTTAACTTTAGTTTCTCCAATGGGTAATATTAATGTTACTCAAAACAAATCTTTTAGTGTTTCTGCGACGGTAAGTTGTAGTAATGCTGATTGTGGAGAAGTTAATGTTAGTTTAGATCCAGCAACAGATAGAACTCTCAGAACTTGTTCTGGAGTTTGGGGCGCTAGTTGTGTCGGTTCGGACCCAACAACAGGAGATTATAGTTATGATAGTTGTGCAGCGGGATCATATTATTCTAATGGTTTCTGGGTTGATGAAGTTCACGTTGACGCCACTACTGTTGCAATAGGGGATACAATCAATATAACCTGTGATTATGATTGTTATTCCTCTTCTAGCCTCAACGATATTGCAATTATGTATTATAACGGGACTTGGAATAAGATCTGGCGACAAGATAGTGCTTGCACTGATGGGAATTATTCACAAGCTGTTGTTATTAGTGGTGCTGTTGGTGTACAAAAAGCAAGATGTTCCATTGGTTATAATTTGTACCCTAATGATGCAACAGATGATGTCTGTTTTGATACCACTTATTCTGATAATGATGATGTTAATTTTACAGTTGTTGCATCTGGGAAATCAGGATTGGTTTCAATGAATACTTCTGCTACTCCATTTTGGACGTCTGTAACCAATCCCTATAACTTAACATTAAATGTTGGGGAATCTTCTACCATCACTTGGACAGTTAATGCAACTGGAGACACTAATGTCACTCATGAGTTTTTTGTTTATGTTAATCAGACTGCGGACAAAACAATTAGTAATATTACTGCTAAATGGAATGTCACCATTGTTAATTTTACTGTTAGTGCACAAGCCCCTTCTGTTAGTATTGTGTATCCAGTTGCGAGTACAAATTACAATACAGATGTTACTCTTATGAATTATACGGTTACTACAGATCCTGCTTGGCAAACATTAAATCAGTGTTGGTATAGTACAGATAGTGGAGTGACAAACTCAAGTAAAGTTGCTGGAGGAATTAATTTTACAGGTCTGACAAGTGTAGCTGATTCAAATACTTGGACCGTTTATTGTGATGATAATAATAGTTTGGTAGGCACAGGTAGTGTTACTTTTCAGAGAATTCCAGTGATCAATTTGACTTTAGTTTATCCTACTCAGAATATTAATGTTAGTCAAAATGAATTTTTTAATGTTACCACGATAGTAAGTTGTAGCAATGTGAATTGTGGAGAAATAAATGTTACATTAGATCCAGAGGTTGGTACTTATTATAACTTTACCACTTGTGGAGCAAGTGGGGTAAATGGACCCACTCAAGCAAATTGCACTGCCAATTATACTGGAACAACTCTTGCGGGTCTTGTAACAATAAATACAACTGGTTATCAAGAATTTTTAGTTCCCACAACTGGAACATATCTTATTGGGGCCTATGGTGCAAGCGGTGGAACTCAACCGCAAAACACACCCGTAAGTGAGGGTGCTTTTATCTCTGGGAATGTGAGTCTTACTGCAGGAACAAAACTGATTATTGTTGTTGGTCAAGTTGGAGCGAGTAGTGCCATCTCAGATAATGAAGCGGGGGCAGGAGGGGGAACTTTTGTTACTTCTGGAAATAATTATACTATTTCGTCACCTTTAATTGTTGCTGGAGGGGGTTCCGGGGCAGGATCGGATAGTAACGGAGGAAATGCATATATTTTAACTGATGGAATTGGCTCTGGATGTACCTTAGGGGGAGCATGTACTAATCAGAATGATGGTGCTGGTTTTTATTTTAATAATAGTGTTGCAGCAGGTGCAAAATCATTTAGAAATGGGGCAACGGGGGGAACAACACTAAGTGGAAGCCCAAGTTTTGGAAATGGTGGTTTTGGCGGAGGCGGCGGCGGCACTAATGAAGATGGGTCTGGTGGTGGAGGATTTACAGGGGGAATAGGAGCTGATTCAGTTGTGGCAACAAGAGGTGGTGCTTCATTTATTAATACTACTTTAGTAAATTTAAGTAGCAATACCACTACTGGATATAGTGGGGATGGAAAAGTTTTTATTCAGTTTTTAGCAGGGGGTAGTAAGAGTGGCATTATTTCAACAAACATTTCTGCCACTCCTTTTTACACTAATGTTACTAATCCCTATAATTTATCTTTGAATGCAGGAGATTCAGAAACTATAACCTGGTGGGTTAATGCCACCGGAGATATTGATGTTACCCACGAGTTTTTTATTTATGCAAACAAAACTTCTGACTTAAGTATTGGAACTACAACCACAAAATGGAATGTTACTATTAAAGATACCACCTCTCCAACAGTCAATATAATTTATCCTGCTGCTACAACTTATGCTGTTGTTATTACTGATTTGAATTATACTTATTCTGATGTTAATGACGGTACTAGTTGTTGGTATAGTACTGATAGTGGAGCAACTAATTCCTCTGTCAATAATGTTGGGATTAATTTCACTGGGTTAAGTAGTCCTGGCGGTGAAAATATTTGGATTGTTTATTGTAATGATAGTTCTGGCAATATTGGTTCTGATACCGTTAATTTTACCAGTTCCGTTCCAGTGATTGCTTTAAGTTCAGTTTCTCCCAACCAAAATATTAATGTTACTCAGAATGAAACTTTTACTGTTTCAGTGACGGTAAGTTGTACAAATAATGATTGTGGTGAAGTTAATGTTAGTTTAGATCCTGTGGCTAATACGCAATATAATTTTACCACTTGTGGCACTTCAGGAAAAGATGGCCCTAATCAATCTCAATGTGATACAAATTATACTGGGACAAACCTTAATGGGCTAGTGACCGTAAATGGAGGGATTCAAAACTGGACAGTACCTTCCACAGGAACCTATACAATTGAAACTTATGGTGCTTCAGGGGGAGATGGTTCGCTTTCAGAACCAGGATATGGAGCAAGAATGAAGGGTGATTTTGAATTAACTGCGGGAACAGTTTTATCAATTATTGTCGGGCAAAAAGGAAGTGTGGGTTCTGGCGAAGCAGGAGGCGGTGGCGGTGGAACTTATGTTTGGGATTCCGTGTTAAATGATCCATTAATTATAGCCGGTGGTGGCGGTGGTACAGGGGATCAGTCACAGGCCGGAGGTAATGACGATGGGAAGAATGCCTCTAATGAAACAAGTGGTACTGCGGATGGTTCTGGAGGAGGGGCCGGTGGTACTAATGGAACAGGAGGATCTTCTGCAGGTTCTGGGGGCGCAGGTGCAGGATGGTTAACTGATGGTGCTGATGGTGCTGCTAGTACTGGTGGTCATACCCCTTCAAATGGAGGAATGGGCGGCGACAAAGTTACTGATGGTGGATTTGGTGGTGGTGGTGCTGACGGTGATGCTTCTACTGGTTCTGATTCAGAAGGTGGCGGTGGTGGCGGCGGATATTCCGGCGGTGGAGCATCTGGTAGTTCTTCGGACGCAGGTGGTGGCGGCGGCGGTTCACTTAATAATGGAACTAACCAAAATAATACGATTAGGGCTGATTTAGGTGATGGTCTTGTTACTATTACATCTTTGACTGCAACAAAATCTGGATTAGTTTCGATGGTGGTGGATACTACTCCATTCTGGACTTCAACAACTAATCCTTACAATGTTTCGTTGAATGAAGGAGAGTCTTCATCTATCTCTTGGACTGTTAATGCGACAGGAGATCTGAACACAACCCATGATTTCTTTATTTATGCTAACATGACTTCTGATCAATCAATCAATGATGCTACTGCTCATTGGAATGTTACAATTTCTAACACCACTACTCAACTTGCTCCGACAATAACAATAATTTATCCTACGACTAATAGTTTTACCAGTAACACAGAGTTTGGAATTAATTATACTGCAACAAGTACCACTTTAGATTCTTGTTGGTATGGTTACAATGGAGCTAATACTTCATTAGCAAGTTGTGCTAATATTTCAGCTTTAACTTGGAGTGAGAGTGCACATACTGTTACAATTTATGCGAATGATACAACAGGAAATGTTGGTAGTAGTTCTGTAACTTTTACAATTGATACTATAACTCCCTTAATCTCTATAGCATATCCAAGCAATAATACAAATAGTACTAACAATGCTTTGAATGTAAACTATACTTACACTGAAACAAATTTGGGAAGTTGTTGGTATAGTAATGATACCATGACTAGCAATACAACTTTAGCTAGCTGTGCTAATATAAGTATAACTTGGACTGACGGTCAGCATAACGTAACTGTTTGGGTAAATGATTCGGCAGCAAACTTAAATAAAAGTAGCGTGGCCTTTACAATTGATACTACTGTTCCAAATGTTACACTTGAAACACCAGCAGCAAATTATATTGATAATAGTGTTGGTAATGTTAATTTAGTGTTTAATTGTTCTGTTATTGATTTAATCAATTTAGCTAATGTTAGTTTGTATATCACAAATAATCTGAATACTAGTTTTGTTTTAAATCAGACCACTTCATTATCAGGGGTAACTGGTTCTGCTAACTGGACTTTACCTTTGGTTAATGGGAATTATACTTGGAACTGTTTTGTAGAAGATTTTGTAGGTAATAGTAATTGGTCAATCAATAAAACAATTCTTATCAATTCAACCCCAGATACAGACAATGACGGGATTGAAGATACTACTGATCCTTTACTTTACAACGAAACAAACGTGACTCAATCAGGAATAACCAGATTAAACATTACTGTTGGCGGTAATAGAACTAATGAAACTTATACTGGGAAACAAGAAATATTATTTTATGACCAAAATACGTTAATGATTAATTTTAGTCATAATTTTTCATCAAAAAATTTAGATTTAAGTAATGTTACAATTATTAAAGATACTAATTCTATCATTGTAAATCTTTCAGGACAATTGCAAGGGAATAAAACTTTGTATATTACAGATAATAGTTTTGTTACCTTATGTGTTAAAGATGCAGAAGTAAGTTCGATTTCTGAAGTCAGTTCTGGGTGCGATGGGGATAATGAAACTGATTTTACTTCTTGCTTGGGGGGAAGTCTTAGTGCAAGTGGAATTAATTGTACTGATTTAGGAACAACGATAAAAATTGATAATTTGCAATACTCTGCAATTAAAGGAACTGTTGCTACTCCTGCCACTACATCTTCGTCTAGTGGAGGAGGAGGAGGAAGTGGCGGCGGCGGGGCTGGAATTATTAAAAAAGTATTAGAACTCATTAAAGAACCTGAATGTCAGTCCGATGCTGAATGTAGTCCAGATAAAACTTGTTATCACAATCAGTGTGTTAAGTTGTTTGACGTAAAAGTTCTTGACGTTGATTCTCCTATTGGGGAAGATGGGTTATTGGGATTTACTTATTTCATTAAAGGTATGGCGGATATTAATAGTGATGTGATTATTAATTTTTGGCTGGAGAAAGATAATCAGACTGTTAGTTCTGGTCAAGATGTGGTTTATTTAGGTTCATTTGAAGAAAAAACAGAACAAACAAAAATATTTATTCCTCAAAATTTAATCTCTGGCGCATATGATTTTTATGTTCAAGTTAGTTTTGAAAACTATCAGGCATTGTCTCATCGAACAATATTCGTTGAAGAGAAAGACGGTGGTAAAATGTCCGTTGAATTAATTGAATCAGAATTAAGAAAACCAGCAAATCTTTATTCTTTTCTCATTGGTACTTTAATTATTACATTGTTAATTCTAATAATTATTCATCGGATTATTCTTCTTCCTAAATCTAAAGCTAAGAAGGAAGTTATGAGGGTGTTTGAATTAAGAAAACAGAGAAGGAAAAAGAGAAAAGTAAGGAAACATCTAAAGAAGAATCAAGCGAAGGAGAAAAGACAAAAAGAGAAGAATAAAGTAGCAGAAAATATTGTTAAGAAAAAAGAAGATGAAGGGGTAGTGGAAATTGAATTAGAAACGAAGGCAGATGAGAAATTACGGGAAACAAAACCGGAAATCAAACCAGAGATAAAAATAGGACTCCCTTTAAAAGATTTAATTTCAAGTAAAAATGAAGTTCAGAAATCTAATGAAAAAGATAAAATAATAACTGATGAGGAAATAATAGAAAAAAATATTGATATATTAGAAAAGTATGGTTTTAGTGCGAACAAAACAAAATTAATGCCAGTAAAAGAAAAAGTTGCAAAACAAGAACCAGTAAAAATAACAAGAGAACAAACAACAAATAAAACAATAGACAGAACAATAGAAAACAACATTAAAGCTTTGGAAGCACATGGTTTTAAAGTTGTGGGGATAATTAAAGAAAAGAAGAAGCCTAAGAACTCTGTTACTATTTCTTCTTCTTAATTGCTTTTTAATTAAATTACTTTCTCTAATAACTCTTTAACACATTCACTGACAGAATTACAATTTACTTCAAAAGAATAATCTAATTTACTTAAAGAATGATCATAAAGGGGATCGTAATAATATACTAATAAAATCTTTGCAGCTTTCTCAAACTCGCCAGCGTCAATAAAATCTAACATCTCTTGCTTCTTAGCTTTAGAAATAACTTTCCACAATCTAGAAGAGATCTCTTTAATATCTTTAACAATTTCTGCATCTAAAAAATATTCTTTAACCATCTCTTTTACACGAATATCAAGATCTCGAACAACTTCAATATTTTCACCATTACACATTGCTTTCCAAAGAAATTCTGGCAACATTAAATTACCAATTCGTCTAGATTCACCTTCAATAAATATAAACTTTTCAGAATTCAACTCTTTCAATCTTTTCAATAATAAATTATCAAACATTTTTTGGGAACGAGGTTTCAAACCAATGGCGCCATATAAACTTCCTCGGTGGCATGCCAGACCTTCTAAGTCAACAGAGTTCGGTAATTTCTGTAAGAGGGCAGTTTTACCGGTACAAGTTAAGCCATGCAGAACATACAATTTTGGTTTTAATTTAAATTCTTGTAATTCTTTCAATAATGAAGCACGATATGCTTTATATCCATCTTTCAACTGAAACGCTTTAAACCCTAACGATTCAAATAAAGTTGTCATAATTTTTGATCGAAGACCGCCACGCCAACAATAAACTACTAAAGTTTTCCCTTCAAAAGGTTTAACTTTTTTTGTTATGGAGGGAATTTTATCTTCATAATATTTCATTCCTGTTTCTATGGCTTTATCTTGACAAACTTGTTTATACATTGTTCCCACAATTTCTCTTTCTTCATCAGTTAAGATTGGGACATTAATTGCTTCTAGAATATGATCTTTTTCGAATTCAATTGGCGCTCTAACATCTATAAAAACTGAATCTTTTAAGTCCATTGCTTTGTTAACAGATATCTTTTCTGGCATCTTTATTCTCGGAACGATAAATCTTTATAAACTTGTTCTTCGGATTGTTTTTTATGGTGGTTTATTCTGTGCTTGGTGCTGGAAGAAGGTGGACTGATAAATTAGCGGATGAGTTAATAGGCCATGATGGTGGTTGGTCTAGATTTATTACCAGATTTAGTCAGTTAGAAGAGTTTATTGAATCTTATTCTGATAGTTCTCCAGAAGATTGTGGTTCATTAGTTAATTGTTATTTGGCTTTAACTAATCTTCCTAGACAATTAGACTTATATCGTAAATCTGTTGACCTTCATATTAGAAAAGCTGCCAGGGAAGGTAGAATTGAACCTAAATCTGAAGCGATGAAACAAGGTAAGAAGATTATAAAAGATTTGGAAAAAATTACTGAAGGAATTGAAGATTGTTTTAATGGTGGAACAACTTACAAAGGTTTGAATGAAAGGGTAGATTCATTAAGAGAAAATTCTTCTTCTGAGAACATCCAAAGACAACTTTATTCTGGATTAAGAAAGAGTAAACAAGGGGTCGCTTTATTGCAACAACTAAACGTTTATCTACAACAGATTTCAGATTATGAGGTTGAGATTGTCCACAAAGTTTTCAGAGATGAAGAAAAACCTGCAATCCATACTGTCAGACGCAAATTGGTTGCTGAAGTTTCTAAAGAATAAAATCGCGTTAGTTTTTTAAATCTTGGAAGATTACTCGATTTTATGGATTACTTTGCACATGGATTATGGAGTTATATTCTTTTCAATAAAACAAAAAAACCGCTTTATGCTATTTTGTTTGGGATACTTCCAGATACTTTCTCTTGGTTGATTTATATGTTTTTCAGAATATTTACTGGTTCTTTAGCTTTTGGTAAGCCTAATTTAAATACCATTCCTGCTTGGATGGATACACTTTACGGATTGAGTCATAGTTTGGTTATTTTTTCGTTAGTGGCAGTTATAGTTTATTTAGTTTACAAAAAGATTCCAATTTACATGTGGGCTTGGCCGATACATATTTTGATAGATATTCCTACACATAGTAGGGATTTTTTACCTACCCCTTTTTTATGGCCAATATCTAATTGGGCTTTTCCAGGAATTAGTTGGGGGACAAGTTGGTTGTTTATCTCTTATTGGAGTCTGATTATTGTTTCGTTAATTTATATTCTAGGAAAAAAGAAAAACTGGTTCAAGAAATCAATTGTTAGAAAGTCTTGATGATTGAAAAAATGCGCCCCGACCGGGACTCTCAAATCCTGGAGATTTGTGGTCTCCAAATGGATATTTGAACCCGGGTCGCTGCCTATCTTCCTTTTCGGAAAGCCGAAAGGGCAGAATGATAGTCCGGACTACACCATCGGGGCGTAGAACTGAAAATATATGTTGGCTTTAAAAATGTTTTGGAAATATTCGCTGATCCAGAAAGGAATAAAATTGTATACTAGGGCACGGTGCCTATTACAAGTTGTCTGCGACACCTCGTGCACCTCGGCAAGCCAGGGCGCCAGTATACAAAAATCATCCCTTTCTGGAAATACTTACTATACCAAAAAACTTATATAACAAAAAAGGAATATTGGGCTTATGGCTGAGAAACGAGCAGTATTAGGATTAATTGAGAAAATAGTAGTCTTTGGCCCAGATAATAATGAAGAAAAAGTTATCGCTAGAATTGATTCTGGAGCTACTGCATCTTCAATCGACTTCAAATTATCTGCAAAACTGGGTCTAGGGCCAATTACAAGAACAAAAATCGTTAAATCTGCTTCTGGTGTTAAAAGAAGACCAATTATCATTGTTAAAGTTAGAGTTGGAAAGAAGGAAATTGAAGCCGAATTTACTTTAGCAGATCGGGCACATATGACTTATCCTGTTTTAATTGGTCAAAATATTCTTCAGGAAGGGAATTTCTTAATTGACCCGAATAAAGGTGGTAAAAAATGAAAGCTGCTGTAATCTCTTTAGGTAGTACAAGTTCTCAAATGGTGGCTGAATCCATGAAAAAATATTTCAAAAAAGTTGACATGATCCAATTAAAAGAAATTGAAGTTAGCATGGGGAAAGACGGCGGAATTCTTTATCAAGGCGAGCCTATGAAGAATTACGATTGTATTTATGTTAAAGGTAGTTTTCGTTACGCTAACTTATTGGCATCAATTGCTAACTTACTTGAAGGAAAAGTCCCTTACATGCCTATTGCAGGAAGTGCATTCACTATTGTTCATAATAAATTATTAACTCATCTGGCTTTACAACAACATAATATTCCTATGCCTAAAACTTATGTTTCTTCTACAGTTGAAGCTGCTAAGGAATTACTTGACAAAGTTAATTATCCAATTGTGATGAAGTTTCCTGAAGGAACACAAGGCAAGGGTGTGATGTTTGCAGATTCTAAAAGTTCTGCCGCTTCTTTGTTAGATGCATTAGTGGCTTTAAACCAACCGTTCATTATTCAAGAATATATTGAAACTGGTGGTTGTGATGTAAGGGCTTTAGTTGTTGGTGGCAAAGTAGTGGCCGCAATGAAACGTAAAGCACAGAAGGAAGAGAAACGTTCAAACATTCATGCTGGTGGCACTGGTGAATCTGTTGAATTAACACGGGAATTAATTAATATTGCATTGGATACAGCTAAAGCATTGAAAGTAGACGTTTGTGGTGTAGATATTTTAGAGAGTCCTCTTGGTCCATTAGTTATTGAAGCGAACATTTCTCCAGGATTGCAAGGGTTAAGTAAAGCTGTTGATGTAGATGTTCCTAACGAAATTGCTAAACATTTATTTTTAGAAACTGAAGCAATAGTGAAAAAGAAAAAACGTGTTGAAGAAAAGAGAGCAATGGAAGAAATGAAGTTGGATGATTTGAGTGAAAGGATGCCACAGCAAGAAATTATTACTAATTTACAATTTCGTGGAGAAAGGATTTTACTTCCAGAAGTTGTTACTAAATTATGTAAGTTCAATGACCGTAAAGAGTATACTTTGAAAGTTAAGAAAGGTAAGTTAGAGTTGGAAGAGTTCAAGATTTAGGAAGTTCATCACATACTTTTATAAATAAAAAAATAATTCTTTATACATAAAAGAGGTAGATATATATTGGCTCAACTGAAAAAAGTATTAAGTTATCCTGCGATTCTTCTAATTACAATTAACTCGATTATGGGTACGGGTATTTTCTTTTTGCCAGCAGTTGGTGCAGGAGCAGCAGGACCAGCTTCACTTTTATCCTGGATAATCCTTTCTATAATCTCGATCTATATCGCCATGTGTTTTGGAGAACTTGCTTCTATGTTTCCAAAGTCTGGAGGGATTTATGAATATTGTAAACAGGCTTACGGAAGATTCTTTTCATTCATTATTGGTTGGATGACTGTTGTTGCTGGAAACGTTACGATTGCCATGCTGGTGGTTGGGGCCGTACAATATTTGCTTCCATTAGGGGCCATTTGGATGAAAATAGCCATTTCATTATTATTCATTTTTGCTTTCAATTACATCGCTTTCAAAGGGATGAAAACTAGTGCAGTAATGTTAGTAGTTTTTGCTTTCATTACTTTAGCAGCAATTCTAGGTTTAACAATTCCAGGATTATTCAAATTTAATGTTGGAAACTTTAAACCATTCTTTATTTTCCCAGCATCTTCGTTAGTGCTAGCGATATTTCTAATAGCAGAAACTTTTTTTGGTTGGGAGACTGCTACGTTCTTAGCAGAAGAAACTAAAGATGGCCAGAGAGTTATGCCTAAAGCATTAATTTGGGGAACAGTAATTATTGCCATAATTTGTATTCTATTTGTAGTTACTTCTTTAGGGGTTATGCCTTGGAACATTTTTGGAAGTTCCGCTACCCCATTAACAGATTTAGGAATTTTACATTATGGTGGATTGGGTGGAGATATTTTCACGATTCTTGTTTACTTAGCAATTATTGGTTCTGTGGCAGGGTGGGTTGTTTCTGCCCCAAGATTATTATTAGCAATGGCGAAAGATAAATTGTTCTTAGACCATTTTGCTAAAATTCATAAAAAGAATTTAACACCTCATCGAGCTATTCTTTTTCAAACTATTCTGACAACAATTCTGGTTATTGTTGGTGCGGGTTCTTATACTACAATGTTACATTTACTAGTGCCCATAGTTTTGGTGGCATATTCATTTGTTCTGGTTAGTGTAGTTGTGTTAAGATATAAAAAACCAGACCAGAAAAGATTTTATACTGCTCCTTTTGGTAAAGTTGGTCCAATAATTATTGCGTTATTTATGTTATTTTTAATTTATATGTGGATGACTCATACTCCTGGTGCATTAGATATTGTTAAAGTGGCTCTGTCACTAATTTTCTTGGGTGTTCCTTTATATTTCCTTGTAGAGATGTATCATGATGCTAAAGCCATTTATGGAGTTAACGAAAAGTTATCTTACATCTTGGTTTTGTTTGAAAACATTTTCTTTCCAATCTCAATAAAGAAAAGAATTCTTTTGATGCTTGGTGATGTAAAGAATAAAAACATCTTGGAATTTGGTTGTTCGGTTGGAACTTTAACTAGAAAACTTTCTCAGAAAGTTTTACCTAAAGGAAGAGTTTATGCTTTTGATTTTATTGAGCATAATGTTAGGGTTGCTTTATCTCATATGAAGAGACACGGACATGTTAACTTTTACCACCATAAACATTTAGATCATTTTAAAACAACTATCAAATTGCCGAAGATGGATGCTTTAGTTTCTACTGGTTCTTTGTCTTATATGCAAAAGCCACAAAATGTTTTGAACCATTTAGGTAAGCATGTCAAGAAAGGTGGCCGAGTTGTATTCTTAGATTACGATCAGTTCTTTTTCTTTATTCCTAATGTGCCCTGGATTAGTGATGAGAAAAAACTTAAAAAGATGTTTAAGATTGCTAGTTTTGAAGTTGAAGTTATTAAGAAACGCGGATTGTTATGGAGACATATCTTTATTCATGGTAAGAAAGTTTAAATACTATTAAACAATAATTATTATTACAAAAAGAGGTAATAAAGTGGTGAGAAACAAATTAGACAAAATAATACAACTATTAATCCCTCCCTCATTAGTTCTCCTTCTTGTTGTTACTATCATTGAACTTTTTTATGGTGTTGGTAAATCTATGTCAATATTTATTGATATTTTTGATGTCTATGTGATTATTATTTTTGCTATTGATTTGTATTACCGATGGTTTGAAACTCCACGCTTTTGGCCTTATATTAAAAAACACATTCTTGATATTATTGCTACTATCCCTTTCAACTTAATTTTTTTAGGAATTGAAGCACTCGCTTTAATAAGAGCGTTAAGGGGTGTTCGTATTATTGCTAGAATTGTTAAGTTTGCACGATTTGCACGTTATGGTCGTTTATTAAGATTATTAAGATTTGGTGCAAGAGCACCGAGATTTATTAGGGTAAGAAAGCAAGTAAAAAAAGGTAAAATTCGTAAAGTTCAACCGCACGAAAAAGAGTTGAAGAAAACATTGAGTTTTAAAGTAATCCTCCTAATCACAATTAACTCCATTATGGGTACTGGTATTTGGTTCCTTACTTCTGCAGGAGCTAAACATGCTGGTCCCGCTTCTTTAGTTTCTTGGGGTGTATTGTCTTTAATTTCTGTTTATATTGCGATGTGTTTTGGAGAATTAGTTTCTATGTTTCCAAAAGCAGGTGGCGTTTATGAGTTTGCTAAACAAGCTTACGGTAGATTTTGGAGTTTCGTTATTGGTTGGACCACATCTATTGCTGGAAGTGTAACTATTGCTATGCTTCTTTTAGGTGCGTTACAATATCTTATTCCTCTTAAATATTCTTTTACCTATATCCCTATTGCAATTTTTTTAATTATTGCTTTCAGTTATGTAGCATTTAGGGGGATGCAAACTTCAACCGTTGTTTTGGTGACCTTTGCAATCATTACTTTAACTGCGGTTGTTTCAATTATCATTCCTGGATTTATTAATTTTAAACCGGGCAATCTTGATCCTTTCTTTGTTTTCCCAGCAATGAATGTCTTGTTAGCAATATTCTTTATTGCGGAAACTTTCTTTGGTTGGGAAAGTGCTATTTTTCTTTCTGCTGAAACAAAAAATCCTTCTAAAATAATGCCTAAGGCGTTAATTTACGGAACTCTTATTATTGCGGTTTTGTCTTTCTTTTTAGCTCTTACAGCTATGGGTACTATTCCCTGGGCAGAATTTTCAGAATCTGTAGCACCACTAAAAGATTTAGGAAGCGTCCATTTTGGAAATATTGGGGGGATAATCTTTGCAATATTGATTTTTATTTCTGTAATTGGTGCTACTGCAGGTTGGATTGTAACTGCACCAAGATTATTAATGTCTATTGCTGAAGATAAATTATTTTTCACTCAATTTGCAAAAATTCATCCCAAACATAAAAGCCCTTACGTTTCAATAATTTTTCAAGTTTTAGTTGTTTCAACTTTAGTTATTGTTGGGGCTGGTTCGTATGAAACTTTATTGCATATGCTAATTCCTTTAATTTTGGTTGTCTATTCTGCTGTCTTGTTAAGTCTCGTTATTTTACGTTTTAAAAGACCAGAATTAAAACGACCTTACAAAGTTATTTTTGGAAAAGTTGGCCCTCTTATCACGATGCTGTTTATGGTTTTTCTATTAATAATGTTTATTAAAGAAACTCATAGTGCTTTTGACATCTTGAGGATTTCTGCTGGTTTAGTTGCTTTTGGTATCCCTGCTTATTTCGCAATTGAATTATTTTATGATAAGAAATATGTTACTCTTAGAAGAAATTTGATGGCTAAGTTATCACATCATTATAATAAATTTCCTTTAACTAAAATGACATTTAATAAAATAATTTCTTTAGTTGGACCATTTAATAAGAAATCTTCTCTTATGGTTTATAATTCTCCAATGGGGGCTTTTACTCAAAAAATTGTTAAATCTAAAATTCCTTTCCGTAAAATAATTATTGCCAATCAGTCAAAAGAAGAAATTAAAGTTTTCAAAGAAAAAATTTCTTCTGAAAATAGAAAACATATTGGTGTGCATTTGTTGAGAAAATTAAGTGTCCCTGTAAATGTGGGGAAAGTAAATGCTTTTGTTTCATTTAATAGTTTAGGACATGTTAAAGACGTAGCTGGGTTTGTTCACAATGTAAAGAAAGTTCTTAATAAAAAAGGCAAGTTCTGTTTTTATGTTAAAAACAATTTTCTGAATATGACTCCTAATGCTTTATTAGTTGAAGATAAGAAAAAGATGCTGGCTTTGTTTAAGAAAGAAAAATTAGTGGTAACTTATAACAAAAAAAGAAGATTGTTTAAGACAGAAATATTTATTTGTGGTAAAAAAGTTTAATGAAAGTTTTATAAATAAAATCGTTTTTAAGAAATAAAGAGACTGATTCTGATGTTGGTGGAGGGAAGTAAAAATGGTAAAATTAACTTATATTGAAAAAAAAGGATTTACTCAGAACAACCGTTATGACGCTGGAGTTCAAGCTATTAAGGCTACTGGTGTATTGGAAGCTTTTTATAATTTATTGCCTAGTCATGATCAAAGAGGATTTAATATTTCTTCTGGTATCGTTGATACTCTCCCTTCTTACTTTGCGGTTCCTATCAAACGAAAATTAGAAAAAAGTTTTAACCCTAATATACATCCGCAGGATCCAGTAATTGCGGTTGCTGATTACAGATTAAATGAAAGAATTAATCTCAATCCAGAAGAAAACCAAACTCTTGATAAATTAATGGAAGGAATAAGTATGGTGCCATTGTAATCTTTCATCTACTTTTTATTTTTGTTTTTCTTCAAATTTCTTTTCTCTAGAACTTTTGTATGTTTCTTCTGATACTCTGGTTTGTGTCTATGAACATGATGTGTGACTTTTGTAAACAATCTTGATTTGGTAACAATTCTTAATGATCGAGCAGCTAATCTAATATACTTAGCAATTTTCTGACTTCTACTTAAGGCAGAGATGCCTTTTCTTGCTTCTAATGACTCATGTAATATTGCTTGACTAATGGTGTATTTTCCAGCAGTTGCAGCGACTCGCCAAACTCGACTTACAATAGTAAATACAATCACTAGGGGGACAACTGCGACTATATCTAACCAGTAACTTTTGAAAAAGAATTTCCAGGTTTTAGCTTTGATTGCCAAGAAGATCAAATCAATGACAAAGATGACGATGATAAAGTAATCTAATGCCACAATCGGTGTATGGTAAAGTTCAACAAAATGATGAACTGATTCGTTAAAGTACCCGATGACTTCTAAAACGATAATTATCAGCAAACCCACAATCGCTGCTGGAATTAACTTGGCATTCCAATGTTCAACCTTTTCCCAAAAATTATTCATAGAAGAAAGTAATTTTTTTAGGTATATAAATTTTGTCCTGTGATAACTTTTATAAATGATAGAACAATAGTTAACTATGAAAAGAGGCATGAGATGAAACTTAAACAGTTCTGGCAGTATTTAGTTACGGATAGTTCTAAGAAGAAGAAAGTTACAACTCTAACTTCTAATAAATCTATTTCTACTAAAACTGTAACTGTAAAAAGGCATCAATCTACCGCAAAAAGACTTCTCTCATCACCGGTTGTACTATTTATTTTAATTAACTCTATCTTAGGGAGCTCATTATTTTACCTCCCCAGCCTAGGAGTTGTTTCTTCTGGGGCGGCATCACTTATTGCTTGGATTCTATTATTTGCTCTTTCAACATTTATGATGCTTTACGTTTCTGAATTAATTACTTTACATCCTACCTCAGGTGGAACTTACGAGTTCTGTAAACGAGCTTACGGAAGACAAATCTCTTTTTTTGCTGGCTGGATTATTTGGATTGCTGGAAATTTCGGAATGGCTCTTAATGTAGTGGCGGCTTCTGAATACTTTATCCCAGATACTTATTCTTACTACTTCATTTTACGACTAGTTTTTGCAGCAATCTGGATTCTTGTTCTTAACTTTATGGCTTTTAGAGGAATAGATGCGGGAGCAACAATGTTAGTTGTTTTCGGAATTTTAACTGTGGTTGTAGTGATTGCAATGATCTTACCTTCTTTCATTGACATTCCTACTTTGTTTCAAGGAAGTTTAACCAGCCCATTTCAATTAGAAATGATGCAACCTTTCTTCCGTCATACTGGATTAGGAATATTTAGTTTCTTACTTCTCTCGGTTTTCTTAATCGCGGAAGCATTCTTTGGTTTTGAAACAGTAAGTTATATGGCTAACGAAGTTAAAGATAAAAAGAATTTACCAAAAATAATGATTTCTGCAATGGTCATTTGTGGTGTTATCATGACGATTTATCTGTTAAGTTCGTTGGGGACAGTTTCTTATCATGATTATGTTAGTGATGCTCGGCCTTGGGCAGTACAGGCATTAAACAATATGGGCAGTTTAGGACAGAACTTTGTTGTTTTTGGTATGTACCTAGTAATTATTGGTGCGGCAGCAGCGTGGCCAATTGCTAGTTCAAGATTGATTAGGGCGATGTCTAGCGATAAATTGTTTTTGAAACATTTCTCAAAGTTACATCCAAAACACAAATCTCCTTATCGTGCAGTTTATTTTCAAACAATCATAATTTTCTTATTTGCTTGGTTTATTTTTCGTGGATATATTGTTAAATGGGGTGATCCATATCGGACCATTTACTTAATCTACTTATTACTAAGTTTAATTGTACTATCACTTGTCCTTTTTGCAGTTCCTATCTTGAGGAAGAAAGAAGCACATTTGAAAAGAACATTTAAGGCGCCATTACCTTGGCTTGGTCCAATATTCTTTGTTGGTCTTTTTGTTTTCATGATTATTAATTGGATCAGAATTGAAGGTGGTGTAGCAACGTCTGTAATTTTAATGGCAGGGTCATTTGTTGTTTTAGGAATTCCATTTTATTTCTTAGTGGAAATGTTTTACAATCCTAAGGCTATCATCTCAGTTAATGAAAGGTTATCTTATTTTGTAGTTATTGGAGAAAAATTATTTTTTCCTTTTACTATTAGAAACAGATTGATTAAAGACCTAAAAACTTTGCGAGGGAAGTCTGTTTTAGAGTATGGTTGTTCTTTCGGAACACTAACTCGGAAGTTGGCAAAGAAAGTTACTTCTACTGGAAAAATTTACGCGACAGATTTATCTTTACACAAAGTTAAGATTGCTGATCAAAGAACAAAACGAATCAAGCATGTTTTTGTTCATCATCATCCTCATTTGAGTGATTTCAAATTGAAATTGCCTCAGAAGGTTGATAACGTGCTCTCTGTGGGGATGTTATCTTACATGCAGAATCCTTTGAAAGTATTGTCAAGTTTAGCGAAGCGAGTAAAAAGGGGTGCTGACGTAGTATTCTTGGATTATGATAAATTCTTTTACTTTATTCCTAACGTGAAGTGGATTGAAGAAGATAAAAAGCTAATTGCTTTATTCAAACGAGCGGGTTACAAAGTCAAAGTAGAAAGAAAACGTGGTTTATTATGGACTTATGTTATTATTAGTGGAAAAAGAGTTTAAGAAATTTATTTTCTTTTCTTTTTCTTTACTACTTTTTTTTTAATAACTTTCTTGGCAGTTTTCTTTTTGAGAGTTTTCTTCTTTACTGGTTTCTTTTTAGCAACTTTTTTTACTGTCTTTTTCTTTGTTACTTTCTTTTTAGCTACCTTTTTCTTGACAGGTTTTGTTACAACTTTCTTTTTAGAAGATTCTTTCTTACTAAAACTTACACTTTTCTTAGCAGCTAAATTTAATTTCTCTAAATCTTCAACAATATCAGAAGCAATGAAACAGTAACCTTTTTTTCTCTTCAATAATTGGTCGCCAACCCAGCCATTAACATAACTTGCCGCAACTGCACTTTTAAACAAGTCTCTTGTCTTAGATAAAAATCCCACTGCTAGACCCGCTAAAACATCTCCTGTGCCAGCTTTAGTCATTCCTTGATTGCCAGTTCTATTGTAAGCAACTTTATTTCTTGAAATAATTATATCTGTGGCTCCTTTCAGAAGTAGAACATTATTGTTTTGTAAAAAGTAACGTAAGTTTCCTTGCAGAATATCTGCTTTTTCTTTAGCATTAGCTGATTTTAGTTTTGGTAACAGAAACTCTTTGCCACTGTTAGCTAACATCATTTCTAATTCTGCTTCGTGTGGAGTAATGATAGAATTGTTGAAATCTTTAAATGACATTGATTTTAATGCATCAGCATCAACAACTTTTAATCGTGGTGATTTTCTGATAAAATATTGGCTGAACTTGTCTGCTTTTCTGGTAATACCATTGCCTAAACAAATTGCATCAAATAATTCTGCATACTTAACCATTTCTTTTGCGTTTTTAATATTAAAATTACTGCCTTTGATTTTGTGAGTTATTAAATCTGGAGAGTAAGAGTTAATTATCCAAGCAACCTTTTCTGGGGCTGCAATCGTTACTGAATCACAACCAGCTCTTAGTGCTGCTAATCCTGCAAGGGCTGGAGCACCAACATAATCTTCAGAACCGCCAATAATTAAGGCATAACCATTTTCTCCTTTAGAAGAATTTTTCTTTCTGTCCATTAACTTTTTCACTTGATTAAGATTCATTTGCTTACCTCTTTTTTAAACTACGATTTAAAAAAAGGTCAAAAGGAATTTGTTCCTTTGCTTACCTCTTTTTAAATACCTTTGATTTTTAATTATGTTATTTATAAAGTAGGCTAGTTTTTGAGGTTTATTAATCTTTGTAATTATTAAAGGGTAGATAATCTTCTTTTTTATTGTATTTAGGGTTATTATTTGTATTTGTTTGAAGAACGATAACAATATAAACTTCTTTTAGATTTCTAATAGAATGAAACATACTTTTGTATTTATTGATAAAATTGTGGATTTGCTTAGTGGTGGTCCGCGTCAGACTATAGAAACTCCAGAAAGGAAAGAAGAAGCTAGAAAAATTTGCACCGAACTTCTGAAGTATATTGGGATTCTTGATACGCTCATTAAGAACCATAAAGAAGAAAAATATTTGAAAAGATTACACGATGCCCACATTTCTAAGATTAGCGATTGGGCAGATCAAGTAGCTAAATTGTTTGAAAGATTTGATTCTTTCTTAAGGATCTTAGAAGCTGACATTAAAAAATTACAAGCAATTATAGAGGGTGATAGAGATGAAGAATGGTCAACACGGTTTGGTTCTACTGGTTTTGGTTTATATATGTCTGGATTGCATGATAAAGAAAATGAAATGAAAAGGTTCAGAGAGATTGCAGTTTTTGAAATGCATGAACTTAAAGGAACGATTTCAGCCGAACATCTGGCGGAATTGGAACAAGTTTTAGATTTATTAGAATGATTTATTTGACTCTTAAAGAAAAACCTTTTAAATAAACTAACATATTCTTCTGAGTGTGGCCCCATAGCTTACCCTGGTGGAGCGCCAGTCTTATATGGCAGTGTTCTACACAATCGCAAGACAGCTGGAGGTTCCGGGTTCAAAACAGTTATTTCGCCAACTGGGAGCGAGAGGCGGCGTAATCTCGCGTTGCTCGCTTAACCCCCTGCGAAAAACTATGAAAGTCCCGGTGGGGCCATATTTTTTATTTCTTTTACCACAATCTTAATAAATCAGTTAAGTTTTTGCAGAACTTAATGCGGGAGTAGTATAGTGGTTAGTATACGGCGTTGCCAATAGCTTTTCGCTAAGTAAAGACGCTGTGACCTGGGTTCAAGTCCCAGCTCTCGCACTTCATTTTCTAATAAATAAAAAAATAAAAAGAAATTATCTTTGGGCGTAAGCAAATGTTGCTTTCAAGGCCACAATTATTGTTGCTGGCACAAACAATGTTAAGATTCCTGTCAACATATTAGTTATTGACGGAGCAACAGCATCAAAAATTCCCACTTGAATTCCTAAGAACGAGATTAATACTAATACTGTTCCACTAGTTAAGAATCCAGAAATCTCTTCAACTGCAATGTTTAGTAATCCTACTATAATCCCTAATAGAAATACTGTCCATAAAATTTCTTTCTGGTAAGCACCAGTAAAACCCAATCCTAATACTATAGCAAGAAACAGCCCAATTAAGAATGACCAACTGCCAACTAAATTTCTACGGCAATAACTTCCTTCACATTTGACCTGTTTTGCAACTTTTTTTTTCTTTCTTTTAACCATAAATTTCACCTCTTTTTCTCTAGAATTATTTTATGGTATAAAAAGTTTTATAAATTAGGTGCGTTTCTGCTAAAAGTAACCCTTCATAGTTTAGTGGCTAGAACGTCCGGCTGTAGAAATCGTTTGATTTTGCCATAATGGCTAGAAATGAAAAACGATCAGCTGTAGTCACCGGAAGATCCCCGGTTCAAATTGTTTTAAACATGAAAGTCCGGGTGAGGGGACTCATTTGGGAAGAATTGCGTTTTATTCTTCCCAAACTTTTCTCAATGATTTATTGTTATTTTTAACATATATATTGCACAATCTTCTTTTTAACTAGAAATTACCAAAAGCTTTATAAACCCCCCATTTAACTATCTTTCAAAATGGCTAAAGATCTTTCTATGAGTAACAATCTAAAAATTTTACTTGTAGATAGTGCTATATGAATGCCCTGGTAGTGTAGCCAGGTTTAGCATGAAGCCCTGTCGGAAACTTTTACGAAAAGAAAAATTCGTGAGGTTTTTAGAAAGGCTTCGACCCGGGTTCAAATGGGTTGTAGATGTTATTTACAATCACTGAATGTCCCGGCCAGGGCGTTTCCTTTACCTTAGGTTAGGGAATTAAACGAAATGGGCCGGTAGCTTAGCTTGGAAGAGCGCCTGACTTTTAATCAGGCGGTCGAGGGTTCAAATCCCTTCCGGCCCGCTCATATTCAACAAATGGAGAAAAATCAAAAATGACTCTTGATGGAAACAAACACCTACTAATTCCGAAACATAGTAAATTAAATGAATCAGATAAAAAGAAGCTATTAGAAGAATACAAAATCAATGTTTTCTCTTTACCTAAGATTACTAGTGAAGATCCTGCTATTGTTAAATTTAATGCAAAAGTTGGAGACGTAATTAAAATTGAGAGAGACAGTAAAACTGCTGGAACTACATCCTATTATCGTGTTGTAGTGGAAAGCTAGAGGGAGGAAAAAATCAAATGGACCGATCCATCTTAATCAAAAAATATTTCGAAGAAAAACGATTTGTGGACAGTAGTATTCAGTCTTTTAATAACTTTATAGATAATGGTTTGCAAGAAGTTGTTGAAGAGAATAAAGAAGCAGAGCCTGCAATTATCCCACATAATATTGAAAAATTTAAAATCAGGTTCGGAAGAATTACTGTTGGTAAACCTGAAATTACTGAAGCCGATGGAAGTAAGAGGCCAATTTATCCTGCTGAAGCAAGATTAAGAAAAATTTCTTATTATGCTCCTATCTATTTGGAAGTTAGTACTTATATTAATGATGTTCAAAGAGAAAGTTTTGTTGCAGAAATTGGAAAAATGCCAATCATGCTTAGAAGTAAATATTGTCATCTTGACGGGTTAAGCCGAGAAGAACTAATTAAACATGGTGACGACCCAACTGATCCTGGTGGATACTTTATTATTAACGGAACTGAAAGAGTAATTGTTAATGTTGAAGATTTGGCAGCTAACAATTTTATTGTTGAAGGTAATCCCATTAAAGGATATAATGGGAGATTCTTTGCAGCAAAAGGATCTTACAAAATTCCTCATTCTTTTGAAAGGAAGAAAGATGGGATTTATTATATGACATTTACTCGGGTTAAGAATATGCCCATTATAGTTGTATTAAAAGCATTGGGGCTAACTAAAGACGAAGATATCATGCGAGCAATCTCTGCTAATGAAACTTATGAAGAAGTAATTCTTAACTTGTTTGAATTTGTTGATATCAAAACTCAAGAAGATGCAGTGGATTACATTTCTAAAAGAATTGGAATCGCTCAAGCTAAAGAAATTAGAATTGAAAGAACTAAAGAAATCTTAGACAAGTTCTTGTTACCTAATATTGGTATGGATATTGGCTTGAAATCAATAAAAGCAAAAAACATTTGTAAGATGTTAAAGAAATTCATTGATGTTAGAAAAGAAACAAGACCTTCTGATGATAAGGATCATTACATGAATAAAAGACTGAGACTTAGTGGAGACTTAATGATTGATTTGTTTAGAGTTAATTTTAAAATTCTGGTTGGAGATATTCTTTACAACTTTCAAAGAATTATCAAACGGGGAAAATTACCTTCAATCCGAGTTATTATTAGAGATAAGTTGTTAACTTCTAGACTTTATTCTTCAATGGCTACCGGAGAATGGGTTGGTGGGAGACAAGGAGTATCTCAAAGAATGGATCGTTCAAATTTTTTGGCAATGGTATCACATTTACAAAAGGTTGTTAGTCCGTTATCTTCAAGTCAAGAGAATTTTGACGCAAGAGCATTACATTGTACGCACATTGGTAGGTTGTGTCCAATTGAAACTCCTGAAGGTACAAACATTGGGCTAAGAAAAAACATGGCAATGTTATGTTCAATCTCACAAGACGTTGGGGAAACTAGCGTTCTTGAGAAAGTTAAAGAATTAGGTTTAAAACCTATCGAATAAGGAAATAAAATGGCAGACGTTTATATTAATTCAAGATTTGTAGGAACAGTAGATGACATTAATCTATTTGTTGAGAACATAAAAGATGAAAGAAGAAAAGGTTCTTTGGCAGAAGATGTTAATGTTTATACTGATATAGAAAACAATGAAGTTCACGTTAATTGTGATGGTGGAAGAGCAAGAAGGCCTTTAATAATTATTAAAGAAGGAAAATCTTTGCTAACAGAAAGACACTTGAAACAATTAAAAGATGGCGAAATCACTTGGGCTGATTTAGTGAGACAAGGAGTCGTAGAATATTTGGACGCTGGTGAAGAAGAAAATGCATTAGTGGCTTACGACGAAACTCAATTAACCGAGAAACATACGCACATGGAAATTACTCCTGGGTCTATTAGTGGAATTGCAACTGCATTGGTTCCTTTTGGAAACTTTAACCAATCTTCAAGATTAATTATTGGAAGTAAGAACCAGAAACAATCTTTAGGATTCTATGCTGCTAATTATCACATTAGATTAGATATGGATACAAACTTATTACATTATCCACAATTTCCTTTAGTTAAAACTAAGTTACACGATGTTACTAATTATGATGAACATCCGGCCGGCCAGAATATGGTTGTTGCTATAATGTGTTTCGATGGTTATAACATGGAGGATGGAGTTATATTAAACAAGAGTTCTGTTGAGAGAGGATTGGCAAGAAGTACTTATTTCCGTCCAGTATCTGCAGAAGAATTACGTTATTCTGGTGGTTTAATTGATGAAGTTTCTATTCCTGATAAAGAAGTTAAAGGTTATCGTAGTGAAGCCGATTACAAGTTCCTTGAAGGGGACGGAATTATCTATCCTGAAGCAAAAGTATGTGATGGTGACGTGATTATTGGAAGAACATCTCCTCCTAGATTCTTGAGTAGTTTGGATGAATACAATTTATCTGCTGCCATTAGAAGAGAAAGTTCTGTTTCTTTGAAACATGGAGAAAAAGGTGTGGCTGACTTTGTCGTTATTACTGAAAATGAAGAAGGTAACAAACTTGTTCAAGTAAGATTAAGGGAGGAAAGAATTCCAGAGATTGGAGATAAATTCACTTCTCGTCATGGTCAGAAAGGAGTTACAGGTATTTTAGTTCCTGTGCAAGACATTCCTTTTTCCGCTAATGGAATTACTCCTGACTTAATTTTCACTCCGCACGGTATTTCTTCTCGGATGACCATTTCTCATTTATTAGAATTAATTGGTGGGAAAGTTGGTGCATTATCTGGAAGATTTGTTGATGGGACTTTATTTGAGGCAGAATCTGAACTTAATATGCGAGCAGAATTATTAAATCTTGGTTTTAAAGAAGATGGAACCGAAACATTTTATGATGGTCGGACTGGAAAGCAGATGTTAGCTAAGATTTATGTGGGAAACATGTATTATCTGAGACTAAGACATTTAGTTGCTAACAAAATGCAATCTCGGGCAAGAGGACCAATCCAATTACTAACAAGACAACCAACTGAGGGTAAGGCTAAAGAAGGTGGTCTAAGGTTGGGAGAGATGGAGAAGGATGTTTTCATTGCTCACGGTGCTTCATTATTATTGAAGGAAAGGTTTGATTCTGATAAAACAAACTTACCAGTTTGTGAAAAGTGTGGCCTAGTGGCAGTTGAAGACCAATACAAGAATAGAAAGTACTGTTTGATGTGTGGCGAAGATGTTAACATTAATTATGTTGAGATGAGTTACGCATTTAAATTACTGTTAGACGAAATAAGAAGCTTAGGTATCTACCCTAAGTTGAATTTAGAAAATAAGTATTAAACTTATGTTGAGGAAAAAAAATGGATCGACAAGTGCATAAAAAAGTATGTAATATTAACTTTAGTTTGTTTTCTCCAAAACAAATTATGGATCTAGCTGCTGCTAAAGTAGTTACTCCTGAATTATATGATCGTGAAGGATATTCTGTTGACGGTGGTTTAATGGATATTCGTTTAGGGGTTATTGATCCAGGGTTAAGATGTAAAACCTGTGGTCAAAAGCTTAAAGAATGTCCTGGTCATTTTGGATATATTGAATTAGCAAGACCTGTAATTCATATTAAGTTTGTTAGACAAGTTCTTGATTTGTTAAAATCTACTTGTAAATATTGTGGTCAGGTTCTTATTCCTGAAAATAACATTAGCAAGTTTACCGATGTTTTTGATAAAGTGGGTAAGGAAGAAGGTTTTGAAGCAAGAAGAAGAAAAATTAAGGAAGTTGTTAATAAATTTAAAACTAAAGAAAAGTGTCCTCATTGTGAGAAAAAACAAGAAAAAATTAAAATTGAAAAACCTTATACTTATTACGAAAGTGATTTACGTCTAAGTCCAATTGAAGTGCGAGCAAGATTAGAAAAAGTACCTTCAGAAGATCTTAAAATCTTTGGATACGTAGAAGGTTTCCGTCCAGAATGGATGGTTCTAACTGTTTTACAAATTCCTCCAGTTACGATGCGTCCAAGCATTACTTTAGAATCTGGAGAACGAAGTGAAGACGACTTAACTCATAAGTTAGGTGATATTGTTAGAATTAATCAGCGTTTATTTGAGAACATTAATGCTGGTGCTCCTGAAGTTATTATTGAAGATTTATGGGATCTGTTACAATACCATGTTACAACTTTCTTTGACAATGCAGTTTCTCAACTACCTCCTGCAAGACATCGGGGCGGACAAGTACTAAAAACATTAGCTGCAAGAATTAAAAGTAAAGAAGGTCGGTTAAGACATAATCTTGCTGGTAAGAGAACTGACTTTTCAGCGAGAACAGTTATTAGTCCTGACCCTTTTATTGATTTGAACCAAGTTGGTGTTCCATTATCAATGTCAATGAATTTAACAGTTCCAGAAAGAGTTACTGAATGGAACAAAGAATACCTGTTAAAGTTTGTTAAGAACGGACCAAAAAAATATCCTGGTGCTAATTATATTATCAAGCCTGATGGAAAAAGAAAATCCATAACTGAAGATACACAAGAAGAAATCTTAGAAGAGTTAGAAGAAGGTTATCTTGTAGAAAGACATTTACTTGACGGTGATGTTGCTTTATTTAACAGACAACCAAGTTTGCACAGAATGAGCATGATGTGTCATAAAGTAAAAGTTCTTCCAGGTAAAACATTCCGTTTGAATCCTGCAGTTTGTAATCCTTATAACGCTGATTTTGATGGGGATGAAATGAACTTACATATTCCACAGAACGATGAAGCAAGAGCAGAAGCAAAAATTTTAATGTTGGTTGATACTCAAATAATTAGTCCCCGTTATGGATTAAGTGTTGTGGGTTGTATCCAAGATGCAATTACTGGTAATTATCTTTTAACTAAAGAATTAGTTTTAAGTAGGGCTGAAGCAACTGACTTATTATATAATTGCGGGGTTACTGATTTGTCCCCTTTACCTAAGAAAGAGAAGGTTGATGGTAGTGAAGTATTCTCTGTTTTATTACCTAACGACTTTAGTTTCATTGGTAAAGATAAGAGTGGTAATGACGTTAAGATTGTTAATGGAAAACTAAAATCTGGTTACATGGACAAATCTAACTTAGGTCAAGAAAGTGGACTGATGTTAAGAAACATTTATGAAAAATATGGTCCTGCTTATACTGCTGAACTTTTAGGTAAGATCTCAAAATTAGGTATTTCTGTATTGGCAAGAAGAGGGTTCTCGATTGGAATTGGGGATATGGACTTACCATTAGAAACACAAGATGAAATTAGGGCAACTGTAAAGAAATCCGAAGATGAAGCACTAAAAATAATTGATGAATTTTATGCTGGAAAATTGGATGCATTGCCTGGAAGAAGTGTTGCTGAAACTCTTGAACTTAATGTTCTTGGTGCACTTAACAAAGCAAGAAATAAGAGCGGAGATATTGCTATGAAACAAGTACAAAATAGTGCAGCAATTACTATGGCTCGGAGTGGTGCAAGAGGAAATCCTTTAAACATTGCTCAAATGACTGCTGTTGTTGGTCAGCAAGCTTTAAGAGGTAAAAGAATTGAGTCTGGTTTTAAAAATAGAACCATGTCTTATTTTGGAAATAAAGATCTTAGTCCTAAGGCTAGGGGTTTTGTTAAAAATAATTTTAAAAGCGGTTTGACCCCTGCAGAGTTCTTTTTTGGAGCGATGACTGGGAGAGACGCATTAATGGATACTGCTTTGAGAACACCTAAATCCGGTTATCTTTATCGAAGATTATCTAACGCTTTACAAGATCTTAAAGTTGAATATGATGGCACAGTTAGAGATGCAAGTAGTAGGATTGTCCAGTTTAGTTATGGAGAAGACGGATTAGATGTTTCCAAAACTAAGAATGGTGTTGTTGATGTAAAAAGTGTCATTCAAAATGTTATAGGTGCAAGCAAATGAAAGCAGAACACACAAAAATAATTAATAGCTATGCTGATAAATTACCTCCATTAGTATTGAAAACAGTGGAAGAAGAAGTTCCTGGAAATATTAGTGCTAGCAATCTATCTAAGATTATGGAAGGAGTTATTGCAGCTTACAAATATGCTGAAGTTCATCCTGGTGAAAGTGTTGGTTTAGTTGGCGCTGAAAGTATTGGTGAGCCTGGTACACAAATGACTTTGAATACGTTTCACTTGGCTGGGGTTGCTGAAGTACAAGTTACTACTGGTTTGCCAAGGATTATTGAAGTTTTTGATGCAAGAAAAGAAATCAAAACTCCAATGATGGAGATTTATCTTAAAAGTCCACATAATAAAAATATGGAAAAAGTTCGTAAGTTTGCTGCTAATATTAAAGAGATGAAATTTGAAGAATTTGTTTCCGAATATTCATTAAGTATCTTTGATCAGACTCTTAAAGTAGTTTTAAATAAAGGTTTGTTAGATGACAATGCTTTAGTTGCAAAAGACTTAATCAAGTTAATTAAGACTAAAGCAAAGGGATTTAATTTAACAAGTCAAAATGAAGAGATTCTTTTTACTCATAAAGGTAAAACTGAGGAAATTAAAGATCTTTATGCAATCAAGGAAAAAATTAAAGATGTTAAAGTTGGCGGAGTCAAGGGTTTGAAACAAGTTCTTCCAGTAAAGCGAAATGAAGAATATGTTGTTTTAACTTCTGGAAATAATTTGAAAGATGTTTTGGCTTTACCTGAGGTTGATTCAAATAGAACAACTAGTAACGACATCTATGAAATTTATAAAGTTCTGGGCATTGAAGCGGCTAGACAAGCAATAATTAATGAGGTTTACAAAGTTGTTGAATCTCAAGGATTGAATGTTAATATTCGTCATATTATGCTTGTAGCAGACGTGATGTGTGCTAGTGGTGTGGTTAAAGGAGTTACTCGTTATGGTGTTGTTAGTGAGAAAGCTAGTGTTTTAGCAAGGGCATCTTTTGAAACTCCATTAAAACATTTATTTAATGCTGCATTGGAAGGGGAAGTTGATGACCTGACTTCTGTAGTTGAAAATGTAATGATTAATCAGCCAGTTCCAATTGGTACTGGGTTACCTGGATTAATAACAAAGATGAAATAATGACGGTGAGTTTATATGGCAAAGAAAAAAGAAATTAATGAAGAAATTAAATTACTGAAAGCTAAAGTTCAAGAGGATAAAGCAATTATTGGGACTGATAGAGTAGTCAAAGAGTTAAGAAAGAAAAGCCTTAGTAAGGTGTTTTTGTCCAGTAATTGTCCTGATAACACTAAAAGTGATATTCAACATTACGCTGATTTAGTGAAGGTTCCAGTTGTTCAATTAGATTTGAATAACGAAGAACTAGGAGTTGTTTGTAAAAAAGAATTCTTCATCTCTGTTTTAGGTATTAGCGGAGAATAAATTGGTAAGGTTAAAACTCGATCAGGAAACTTTGGGGTTATCTTTACTTATGGAAAGAATTTCTGGTGTTAGGGTTAAAGATTGTTTTAGGGACGAAGATGTGCTTTATTTTGTTGTTTCTCCTGGTTATTTGGGGAAGGCAATTGGTAAGGGTGGAGCAAATATTAAAAAGATTCAAACCGAACTTGGTAAGAAAATCAGAATTATTGAGTTTCGGGATAATATGATAGATTTTGTTAAAAATGTCATTTATCCTTTAAAGGTGGCGGAAGTTGTTGAGGAAGAAAATATTGTTTATATTAAAGATCCTAATAAAAAAACAAAAAGTTTATTAATAGGACGGGATGGAAAGAATCTAAAATTAATAAATAGGGCTGTCAAACGCTTTTTTAGTGTTGATGATGTCAAAGTTATATAAAAATAAAAAATGGCTAACAAATCAAGAGGATTAGGAGCTGCAAAGAAATTGCAGAAAAGAAGGAAGACTTACAAATTGGCTAGAAGGTCAATCTTAAAAAAGAAATCAGATCCCTTAGCAGGAGCTTCTCAAGCAAAAGCTATTGTATTAGAAAAAATTCAAATTGAAGCTAAGCAGCCAAACTCAGCTATGCGTAAGTGTGCTAGAGTTCAATTAGTAAAAAATGGTAAACAAGTAACTGCTTTTATGCCAGGAGATGGCGCTCAGAAGCTAATTAACGAACACGATGAAGTTATTGTTGAGTGTATTGGTGGAAAGATGGGAAGAGCAAAAGGTGATATCCCAGGAGTTAGATGGCAAGTTCTTAAGGTTAATGATCAAAGTCTAAATGCTTTATTAAAAGGTAAGTTAGAGAAAGCAAGAAGGTAAACATAAAATGAGTGACGAAATTAAATTTTTCAATCGATGGACTGCAGAAGGAGTTAAAGTAGAAGATCCTGGTTTGATTAATTACATTACTTTAAGTCCAAGAATCATGCCAAAAACAGGTGCAAGATATGCAGGAGCAAGATTTCATAAATCTTATACTTTTATTGTTGAACGGTTAGCTAGTAAGTTAATGGTTTCTGGTCATAAAAGTAAGAAACACTTTATGAGTTCTGGCCACAATACGGGTAAGAAAAATAAAGTTCTAAAAGTAATTGAAAACGCATTAGCAAAATGTGAATTACAGTTGAAGAAAAATCCTTTGGCTATTTTAGTAAAAGCAATTGAAAACGCTGCTCCTCGTGAAGAAGTTATCGCGATTGAGTATGGTGGTGCTCGTTATCCTAAAGCGGTTGATGTTGCTCCTCAAAGAAGAATTGACATTGCTTTGAGATACATGGCTCAGGGAGCTTACACTAAATCTTTTAATAAGAAAAAGAAAATTGAAGAAGCTTTAGCTGAAGAGCTTATTGCGGCTTACCAAAGTTCTGGAAAGAGTAATGCAGTTGCTAAGAAACGTGATACTGAAAGACAAGCTGCTAGTAGTAAGTAGATTTACAAAAACTTTTTATATTTCTTATCTTTTCTTTTATTATGACATACGAACCACATCATTGTTTGAACTTTAGAATTAATGATCATAATGTTGATTACTTTGTTGAAGCTTTTTCTAAAGAAGAACAACCAACTCAACTTTTAGTTCCTTGCGATTATGATGGAAATGAAATTGTTGTTCCAGCTCCAAGTAGGCGGGTTGTAGAGGAAGAAATTTTCAAATATGATGTTCGTAAAAGATTGGGTGACGATAGTTTAGATGTTTCTTCAATTAAATGGCCCTTTGCTTGGAAAACAGGAAAAGTTAATGTTAGTGATCCAAATGATAGAAAACCAACCTTTATGGAATGGCATAAAGTTTATGGAAACTTATCAGAGTTGCGGTTTAGAGCTCATCCTGAAGAAATGTATCAATTCTCAGCAGAAGATCAAGGCAATTTAAGAAGAATGACTCGGTTAGAAAAACAAGTTATTTCTATTGAGATTGGTGGGATTTCAAGAACTCTCGAGAATCCTCTTTTGCAATGTTTGAGATTTTAATAATTTTATACTAAAATCTTTTAAATATACATTAGAATTACTTCTTTTATGAACATATTAGGTATAGAATCAACTGCACATACATTTGGTGTGGGAATTGTAACAGATGAGGGAAAAGTATTAGCGAATGCTGTTGATAGTTACACTTCTAAGGACATTGGGATGATTCCGCACGAGATGGCGGAGCATCATAATAAAGTGGCTGAGAAGCTCTTAAAACAGGCCTTGAAGGACGCTAATGTGTCTTGGGGCGATATTGAATTTATTGCTTATTCTGCTGGTCCTGGTTTAGATCCTGCATTATGGGCTGGGTATCATATTGCTAAGAAATGGGCTGAAGAGAATGGTAAAAAATTGGTGGGTGTAAATCACTGTGCAGCTCATTTGTCTATTGGAAAAGTGTGGAATAAACTGAAAGATCCTTGCTATCTTTATGTTTCTGGTGTAAATACTCAAATTATTGCTTATGAAGCCGGAAAATATCGTGTGTTTGGAGAAACCTTAGATCTTGGTTTAGGAAATATGTTAGACAAGTTTGGTCGTATTTTAGGTTTGGGATTTCCTGCTGGTCCAAAAGTTGAGGAACTGGCTAAGAATGGGGGGTTTGTTGAATTACCTTACACTGTGAAAGGGATGGATTTTTCTTTTTCAGGAATTCTGACTAAAGCAGAACAATTATTGAAGAAGGGCATTTCTAAAGAAGATCTTTGTTTCTCTGTACAGGAAACTTGTTTTGCTATTCTTGCCGAAGCTACTGAAAGAGCAATGGCTTATATTGATAAAAAAGAATTGTTGTTAGTTGGTGGTGTAGGGGCTAATAAACGGTTTTGTGAAATGCTCGACATTATGTGCAAAGAACGGGGTGCTAAATTCTATAAAGTTCCAATGGATCTTGCTGGTGATCAAGGAGCAATGATTGCTTGGGAAGGTTTTCTTAGAAAAGATGAATCTTCTGATATAGAAGTTAATCCACATTGGCGGACTGATGAAGTTTAGAAAATGGTTTTGTTAAAACCTACAGATTTAAATGATTCTCAAGATTTAGTTAGATTAATTGGTTTTTTTCTTGCTC
Source organism: Candidatus Woesearchaeota archaeon (assembly GCA_018696595.1). Taxonomy (GTDB): domain Archaea; phylum Nanobdellota; class Nanobdellia; order Woesearchaeales; family GW2011-AR9; genus JABJOX01. The sequence continues at coordinate 94,148 of JABHQW010000002.1, forward strand.
GCAAAGGTAAAGCTAAAGATAACCATTTTGGTGCTGCTGCTCGAGAATTAGATGTAGTAGAAAATGCTTTAGCATTGATTTTAAGAAATTTTGATTGTGATATTTCTATTTCTAGTTATGCGGATAATTTGTTTCGTTTTAGATTTTATAACGATGATTTACAGGAAACTTATAATCATTATACCAAAGAAGGAACAAGTTTACCCTGGGAATTGTTTTCTTCAACTGGTGATCAAGAAGAGTTATTTAAATGGTATTTCTCTAGAGTTGGTTCTGTTGCTGTTGAAGAGCAATCTGCGGGTGCAAATATAAGAACCCGGTTTATTTTTAGGAATAGTCCAAACCTGGGAGAAGATTTTGCTGTCTTGTTATTTAATTTAGGGATGTTACCTTACCATTCTGTTACAGGAGTAGAGATTTGTGATCATAGTGATTTAATAAAAGCTAAAGAACTTTGTTTTAATGCGAGAAAGAAAGTTTTTTTAGAAGATTTACTTAAAACGGTTTCCAATAAAACAGAAATGCCCCCTCAAATGGTCTTGTCAGTAATTGATCAAGTAAACTCTGGGATTATTTCGCGTAAGGAAGGACAAGAAATTCTTAAAGATTACAATGTTCCAGTTACTCGTTTAGATCAATGGCGTTTTATGGGGACGCGTCCTAATAATGTTAAAAGATATCTTCACTTAAAAGAATTAAAAGAAACGGTCTATGAAAGAAATGAGGTTATTAAACTAAGAGGATACGTGCCAATAACACAGATTTTTAATATGTATCTTTCCGAAAGATATCTATCTGATGACTCAGTTGTAAAAGCCTGTCATTCACAATACCTCGTGGCTGTTCGCAATGCTTCAATTGATATTATTGAAATTGGTTCCAGTTCTTATGTTGCTAAAGAAGTGCAGAGAGATATTGGGGAGATTCTAGAAAAAAAATTATTTTGTCATAAAGAAAGAACATTTGATGAAGCTAAGGAACTAACTGAAAAGCTTGGTTCTTAAAATAAACTTCTACTCTAAAACCGATATGTTTATAAAGCCTCCCTTCCTAATAATATTATCAATTTATCGACGTTAAAAGAGGATTAAAAAAGCTTATTTTTAACTACTAAAAATGGAAGAAAACCAGACTGAAAACCAACAAGAGAATCAAGAACCAAAACAATCTGAAGAACAACCTTCAGAGCCTGTATTGGAACCAGAACAGCAAGAAGAACAATCTTTAGAAGCGGTTCAACCAGTATCTCGGCCAAAAATGCAAGCTGATTATGGTGCTGCTCAAATTCAAGTATTAGAGGGTTTACAAGCAGTTAGAAAAAGACCAGGTATGTATATTGGAGATACTTCTGTTAGGGGATTACATCATTTAGTTTATGAGATTGTTGACAATTCTATTGATGAAGCTTTAGCTGGTCATTGTGATAATATTACTGTTATAATCAACACAGATGGTTCTGTTAGTGTAATGGATAATGGGCGTGGAATTCCTGTGGCGGAACATCCACAATTAAAAATGCCTGCTGTCCAAGTTGCATTAACAAAACTTCATGCTGGTGGGAAATTTGACAAATCTTCTTATAAAGTTTCTGGCGGCTTACATGGTGTTGGGTTGTCTGTAGTTAACGCGTTATCTATCAGTTTAGAAGTGCAAGTAAAACGTGACGGAAAAATTCATTATCAAAAATATTCTCAAGGAAAACCATTAACTACTTTAGATGTGAAGGGTGATACTGACGAAACTGGAACTATGATTCGATTTATACCAGATTCTGAGATTTTTTCTGAAACCGTTTTTCATTATGATATTCTGGCTAAGAGATTAAGAGAATTGGCTTTTTTGAATAAAGGAATAAAGATTTCTTTAGTTGATGAAAGAGAAGAGGATAAACAGGATGTTTTTCAGTATGAAGGCGGAATTAAAGAGTTTATTGGTTATGTGGATAAAAACAAAAATCCTTTACATGAAGTTATTTACATTGAAAGAGAAAAGAATGATGTACAAGTTGAAGTTTCTTTACGTTACAATTCTGGATATCAAGAGAATGTATTCTCATTTGTTAATAATATTAATACTATTGAAGGGGGGACTCATCTTTCTGGATTTAAGACGGCAATAACAAGAGTGTTAAATAATTATGTGAAAGAAATAAAATCTAAATCTGATGTTAAATTATCTGGAGAGGATATTAAAGAAGGTTTAACAGCCGTCATTTCAGTTAAAGTTCCAGAACCACAATTTGAAGGTCAAACTAAAACAAAGTTAGGTAATAGTGAAGTTTTCGGAATTGTTTCTTCAATTGTTAATGATGATCTTAAAACTTATTTTGGTGAACATCCAAATGTTGTGAAAATTATTATTGAAAAATCTTTAGATGCTGCTCGAGCAAGAGAAGCAGCAAGAAAAGCTAAAGAACTTACTAGAAGAAAGGGCGCACTAGACGGCGCTGGATTACCAGGTAAATTGGCTGACTGTTCAAATAAAGATCCTGCAAAGTGTGAGATTTACATTGTTGAGGGGGATTCTGCAGGTGGTTCGGCTAAACAAGGTAGAAACAGAGAATTTCAAGCAATATTGCCTTTACGTGGTAAAATCATCAATGTTGAGAAAGCACGTTTACATAAAATTATGGAAAACAAAGAAGTTATTGCTATGATTACCGCTCTTGGAACTAGTGTAGGAGATGAATTTAATGTTGAGAAATTAAGATATGACAAAGTAATTATTATGACTGATGCAGATGTTGATGGTTCTCATATTATGACTTTGTTGTTGACATTCTTTTACCGTCACATGAAACCTTTAATTGAGAATGGTCATATTTATGTTGCTATGCCTCCTTTGTATCGGGTACAGAAAGGTAAAAAAATATCTTATGCTTATAACGATGCTGAGAAAAATCGTTTAGTGGCTGAGATGGGTGAGAATGTGGGCTTGCAAAGGTATAAGGGTTTGGGAGAAATGAATCCTAGGCAGCTTTGGGACACTACTATGGACCCCAAATTAAGGGCTCTGAAACAGATTAATATTGAAGACGCAGTTTCTGCTGACCAAATGTTTACTGTTCTAATGGGTGACGAAGTGGCCCCTAGAAGAGAATTTATCCAGAAGCATGCTAAAGATGTAGTTAATTTAGATGTTTAAATTGTTAATTTTCTTCCGAAAGCTTTTAATATAATTGTGCTATATAATAATAAAATAATATTATAAACATAAATTTGAGGGGTTCAATGAAAAAATGGCTGGATATGACAAGGAATTAGATAAAGAATTATTTTCAGAAGTGGTTGAGTTCGAAAGGTGCAGAATCAATGTTGCAGTTTTCGCTTATAACGAAGGGGTAGCTAAGTTACAAATTACTCGAGAAAATAAGAATGCTGCAGGTGAGTTCTCTTTTGCTAAGTTAGGTAGAATGACAAAAGAAGAAGTTGAAGCAGTAATGCCTTTAATGGAAAAAGCTAAAGCAAGTCTTTAGATTTTTTAATTTTGTTTTTTTCTTATTTATTTTTCTAACTTTCTTCCCATTCTCTTTTGATCCAAGCATGTAAACAATGAATACATTTTTTATATCCTATTGTTTGTGCTTGTAATCCACTACTTTTGTAGTAAGTGTTACAATAAAAACTATAATCCACTAATATGTTACCATGAATCACATTTTCTTTACTTACTTTAACTTGTGCAAAAGTTAATAACTTTCTTTTAAAGCTTAAAGAATCATCTTTTTTATTTAGTAATATTCTTATTTCCACTCCTCTTTTCTTAGCTTTAGTTAATTCAATCATTAGTTTTTCTAACCATTTCTTGTTCAAATAATGTATTGAAATGTTTTTTTCTGCTAAAGAAATTGTTCTACTCAGTAAATTTAATGTTCTTTTTGTTTCTACAAATAAATCTGATCCTATCTCAGAAGAAAGCTCATTCTCATTTTTGATTTTTGAAGCTAATTCTTCAATCACAAACTCACTTGCTTTTTTCATTTCTTCTTCAATTTGTTTTAACTTCTTTTTCACATGATTAATATCTACTAAAGAATATTTGATTGGTGTTGTATCTAATATTTGTACCCAGCCTTTTCTGGCTAAAGAAGAAAGAACATCATAGATTCTAGCACGAGGTACTTTCGATTCAGTACTAATTTCTGTAGCGGTGGATATATTCTGGTTAAGTAAGGCATTGTAAACTTTGGCTTCGTATTCAGTTAGTCCAAAACTTTTTAATGCTTTGATAATATTGTCCATGTTAATGTTAATATTATTTATTCTTTAAAAATGTTACTGTTGTTACGACAAGAGTTGCAAATGGCTTAAATAGTTCTTCTATTGTTCTTTATAATTAAGGAGGTTAAGAAATGACATATGCAATGAAAAAAACACAAAAGTATGGGGCTTTAATAGTCAAAAGAGACTTTAGACCACAAGTTTACCAAACTTTAGAAACACTGTATGGTGCGGATTATCAAAGAGACTTAGAGAAAGCAAAACAACATTTTGCAGCAAAACTAAAAGTTACTAAAACTGAAGACAATGTCGTTTACGTTGATTTTGGCCCTTATAATGAGAAACTAAACGGGTCTGAGAAACTGAGTAAAGATCTTGCTTGGCAGAGGAAGAAGTTTGGTTCATTAGTTAATATTCCAACCAAAGAAGATGACAACCTTGAAAGAATTACAGAAATTATCATGTAACTATATTGATAATTTAATTTTTTATCTTTATCAGTTTTTAGATAAGCAATACAATCATTACCGCCAGAAAGGATTTTTACATGGTTTAAGTGGTGGAGTGGATTCTGCCACTTTACTTAAACTGATTGTTGATCGTTATGGACCAGAAAGTATTACTTGTTTAATTACTAATTTGGATGACTTTAGTAATCCTAATGATCTTAACGATGCAAAGGAGTTATGTGATGAATTGGGTGTCAAATATCATTTTATTAATATTACAAAGGCTGTTGAAGCATTAAAGAAAACTTTTAATGGATTGAATGATTGTCCAAAAGATAATTTAGCTTCTCGTATCAGAATTGCTATTGCTTGTGAGTTATCTGTTAAACATAATTTACGTTTACTTTTTGCAGGCCCTTATTCGGAATGGGCCATTAAAGGAGGTGACATTATTGGGGGTGCTACTGCTCATTGTTATCCTTTCGGGGGGTTGTATAAATCAGAAGTTTATGCTATTGCTAAGAAAATTGGTTTGCCTGAGAAATTTATTAAGAAAGTAACTTCTAATAGTTCATTAGAGAAAGAAAATTATAAACAAGTTACAAATTATGGACTTAAGTTTAGTGATGTTGAGAAATTGTTGATGTTCTTTAATGGTTTAATTTCAGAGGAAAAAGTGGCCCATATTCCAAACGATAAGCGTGTTTTCTTTCATTACTTGCTGAAGGTTTTTGAAAAAGATATTGATTATCCTTCATTGGATAGAGATGAGCCAGAAAGGTTTGGCAGAAAGGAATTCTTTGCCCAGTTCGACAAATTTCCTTTTGAAACTTAATATAAAAATTTATGTTTTAGGGTGTTCGTGTCCAACATCTTTACGTTCTTTAAGATGTTCCATATGCTTTTCTTTCTCTTCTTTAAGATCAATTTTCCTTTTACGATGATCTGAAATGATATTTCCAACATGTTCTCCACCTAAGAAATGTGGTAAAATTACATAATCTGCACCATTGTTGTAAAGGCGTAATGCTTCATCAATTTCGTTAGCAGCAACAAATATTTTTGCTCTTTTGTTAACCTCTCTTACTTTTCTTATTAACAATAAGTTTTCAGAAACTTCTGGAACTGTTGAGACTAAAATGCTTATTCCTTCTAAGTTCATTTTTTCAATAATCTCGTTATCTGTAACGTTTCCATAAATACAATGATAACCTTCTTTGACCATCTTGTTAATTATTTCTGGATTATAATCTACTACTAAAATCTTTTTCTTAGATTTTCTTAAACTTTTTAAGATGCTATATCCAATCCTATTATGACCACAAAGAATAATTCTTGGTTTTACTTCTGTTGGTAAGTATTCTAACCCTTCGGTTGTAAAGACATCAAAAAGTTTTAATGGTTTCTCCATGACTTTGAATAACCAATGATCATATTTGATTAAGTAAGATGTTAATGTGATTGAAATTAATGTAATTAAAACAGCTAAAGAAAATAATTCTTGTGAAATGTGGCCTAAAATTAAACCTTGGGCAACTAATATTAATGAGAATTCTCCTACTTGTGCTAAGGATAATGCCGTTAAGAACGACGGTTTTTTTGTGTACTTAAACAATGAACAAATGAACATGATAATGAATGGTTTCAAGAAAATTACTGCAAGCAATAATACTGTGAAGGGTAACCACATTTTCACAATAACTTCTGGAGATAAAGCCATTCCTAATGAAACAAAAAATAGTAATGAAAAGAAATCCCTTAGGCTTGTAATTTTACCAATAATTTCTGTACTATATTGTAGATTACCTAACGCGACTCCTGCTATAAACGCTCCAATGGCTAAAGAAAAGCCCGGACTAATAGACGCGATAATTTCTGTGGATAAGTTTAATGTCCATAATGGATTTTGAAAAATATAAAGTAATACTACTCCAATCTTATCTGCTAATAAAGAAAAGATAAAACAAACGGCTAAAGAAGTAATCAATAATAATTCTTGATTTCTGGCAGCGAACCTAAAGAAACTTGGAAAAATCAATTTAGCACATAAATATGCTACTGCAATAATAATTAAGAATTTTAATAACGCAATTCCAACTAAGGCGGCACTAAAACCATTTGCTGAAGTCATTAATGAAATTGCGATAATTGCCACAATGTCTTGCATTAACAAAATTCCTACTACAATTCTTCCGTGTAATGTGTTTAGTTCTCTTTTATCTGATAATAGTTTCATTACTACCATTGTTGAAGAGAACGCTAACATCAAACCAATGTAAGCTGCTTCTAAACTAAGATAACCTAAAAAGATCGCAATTAAGTAACCTAATACTCCTGTAATTAATATTTGGATTGCTCCACCTAAACTAGAAACTAAAGCTACATTTCTTAGCTTTTTTAGTTCCATCTCCATCCCAACAATAAAAAGTAGGAAGGCAATTCCAATAACTGACATGGATTCAATAATTGTTGTGTCTGTAACTAACTGAAATACTGGAGTGATTAATATTCCCACAACTACGTAAGCAAGGATTTGTGGTTGTTTAATTAAACGTAGAACAAATGCAGCTAAAGCAGCAATAATTGTAATTGCTCCTATCTGTAAGAAAATATTTCCTCCATCCATTACCATCTTTTAAGTATTAAAGTAAATAAAAGTATTTTATAAAGGTTTTTGTTTTGTACTTCCATCATTTATTTTGAAGAGCAATAATTATTATTAATGACCAAGCCATAATCTGGTCTATGTTCGTAGAAACTATCATCGCTTTAATCATCGGAGTTTTATCTGGAGTCATCACAGGCTTAATCCCTGGGATTCATGTAAACCTAATTTCTCTAATCGTTCTTTCAGTTTCTCCGTTACTATTAGCGATAACTTCTCCAGTTGTTGTCGGAGTTTACATCATTTCATTGGCTTTAACACATACTTTCTTAGATTCTCTTCCTAGTATTTATCTTGGAGCCCCAGATGAAGCTCAAGCTCTTAATGTTCTTCCTGGACACAGATTATTACATCGAGGAGAAGGACACAATGCAATTGTTTACACTGTAATTGGTTCCTTCGGATGTTTATTATTGGGAATTGCTTTGTTTCCATTATTTATTCTCAGCATGGCAAAAGTTTATCCTCTGGTTAAAGGAGCGATTGGTTATATTTTGGCTTTGATAATGATTTTTATGATTGGTAAAGATAAAGGTAAGAGATTAAAAAGTTTAGTTCTTTTTTTAATCGCTGGTTGTTTGGGATTACTTATTTTTAGTATTCCAACATTAAATCAGCCGTTGTTTCCGCTTCTGTCTGGGCTATTTGGTTTTTCAATTTTATTGTTAAGTTTATTACAGAAATCTAAAATCCCAAAACAGGATTTGTCTAAACCATTAACAATCTCTAAAAAGAATGTTGCCAAATCAGTGACTGCTGCTTCAGGCGTTGGTTTTATTGCAGCATTCTTACCTGGTTTTGGTTCCTCGCAAGCAGCAATTGTTGCTACTAACATTGTTGGCGATATTGGGGACGAAGGTTTTCTTTCTTTAGTTGGTGGTATTAACACAGCAAACTTTCTAATTAGTATCGGAACTGCTTACGCTCTTCAAAAAGCT
>JABHQW010000003.1 GCA_018696595.1 Candidatus Woesearchaeota archaeon
ATGCATCATAAGGTTTTCGTCATCGATGAAGAAACTGTTGTAACTGGATCATTTAATCCAACTGGTGGTGGAGATACTAGGAATGATGAGAATGTTCTGATTATTACTGATAAAGATATCGCTAAAGAATTTGAAGAAGAGTTTGAGAAGGTTTATGCAGAAGCTAATCAGTAATCTTTAAATAACCTAAAAATCTACTTCTCTTATGAAAAGATTATTGGTTGTCTTAATTGTATTATCTTTATTTTTAGTGGGGTGTAGTGCAGAACCAACTGTTCCAAGAGAAGTTCCTTCTCTGTCTGAACCTGTTCCATCTATAAGTGAACCAGTTCTAATGAATAATCAAAATAACTTCATAATTGATATTGTTGTTGATTTAGAATCTTTTAATCCTTCTGAAGAAGAAATTAATGAAGTTATAGAAGTTGCAAAATTTAAATTTAAGCAATTAACTAATTTAAATCTAGAGTTAAGAAACATTCATTTCTTAGGCTCGCTTAGAGAAGAAGGAAGTAATACAAACAATCCTAAGAAAATGTTTCAATATAAACAAATTCTTAATGATAAATCGGTTAATGGTGTTATTGTTTTAACAAAAGAATTTAATACTGAGGAACAAGGTGGTTTTTCTGTAGCTTATGAATTTCCTGATTACTGTAACGGATTTAAGTCTAAATATGGACAAAATAGAATCTATTATGCTTATATGGATTGGGAACACAAATATTCCATTTGTGGTTACAAAGACGGCGAACATATTTCTGACATTTCTATTGGCGGAGAATGTACTAATCAACCAGGAACCCCTTGCGTATTTAATGGAGATTATTATATTTGTGAAAATGCTCAAGAAAATTTTTATTCTAACCCAGCTAACTTTATGGGGTCATTATTTGTTCATGAACTGATGCATCCGTTTGGTGAAAATGGAAAATATGATCATTATGGTATAAATAATTGTCCTGAAGTAAGTGAAACTAACTTAGAAGATGCTCAATATTATTGTGGACTATGTCCTAATGTTTATGATAACTTTAAAGAAAGTTTTGTTGAGTGTTAATCATTTTACTCTAAACAACACAAAACTATAAAAAGAAACTTCTCATTTTACCATAAGTGGACCTGTGGCCCAGCCTGGATATCTGAAAAGACCAGAAAAGGCGATTCCCTCCTATTTAAAAGCAGAGCTTTTTAATCCGACAAAAGCTTCGCATTAGTAGTAAGGAATAGATCGGGGGTTCGAAGCAGTTCTTTCAAAGAAGAATTACGAAAGTCCTCCCAGGTCCGCATTTTCAAATGACAGTCTCAAGATCCAATGAAGAATCCTGGAGTAATTCCATTGTGGAATGATCTAAGTAGGCCGAGGATGAGTAATCTGTTTATTTGGAAGATGTTTTAGAATTATTTTTAACCACTCTTTCTTCTAAAGGAATATAAAGAATTGCGCCAACTTCAATATGGCTTCTATCTTCAAGATTAGGATTAACTTGATGTAATTCTGTTGCTGTTACTCCATTAATTCTAGCAAGTTCATTAAACGTATCTCCCTCTTGGATTTCATACATCTTTATTGGGGTGTTTAATGCTGTTCTTTCATTACCATAAATCTGTTGGTGATGTCTTTCAGGAGCACAAGCTGTCAAAGATAATCCTAAACACGTTATTCCAATATTATATGCTAATTCTCTAATCATATTTACTTCAGATTATGTGTTTTTTATAAAAGTTCTGAAAGATTATAATTTTTCTTCTAAAGTTCCAGGCGGTAAACAGAGTGTTCCTCCCGTAGTTATAGAGGTAATGTCTTTTAATTTAGAATTGTATTTTTCAATGTCTGAAACTTCTAAATCATACTTTATCAATAAACGATAAACTGTATTTTCTATCCCAATTTTATATTCATCAGCTTCTAGACCAGGAGTACAATAATTTGGTCCAATAAACTCAATTTTTAGCACTGATTGTGGTATAGGTTGTGGTTCTTCTAAATATTTTGGAACATATTCTACTGCCCAAGCTACTGTTGCTAAGAACATTAACGAACCCATGGCTCCTACTGCTTTTCTAACTAAGCCTCCCATATTTAGCTTATGGAGATTGATTTATATAAAATTTTCTAACAAAAGTTATTTATAGCAATTACTATTTTTTAACAATTATGGAAATACAAGATTTAAAAGATTTTTCAAAACGGATGCACAAAAAGTTAGAAAGTTATTATGACTTTGATGACCCTAGGAAGTTAAATTTACCAATGACAGTAAAAATCATGGAAGAACTTGGCGAACTTTGTGATGATGTTTTAGCACATTCAGGATTACAAAGAAAAGAAAAGCTAGAAAACAAAGATATGGAAAACCTCCAAGAAGAGTTTGCTGACGTTATTCTAACAACCTGTAACTTAGCTGAGAATATGGGTGTTGATATTGAAGAAGCTTTAAAGAAAAAAATTATGAAAGTTGATAATCGGTTTAAAGAACAATGAAATTATCTAGATTCCTAACATTAGACAACACTGAAACTTTTCTAAACAGTGAAGTGCAACAAACTTATCATTCACAGACTGGAGCAGTAGAAGAAGCTCTTAAGAAATATGCTATTCCTTGTAAAATTGCAGAAGTAGCTAAAACTGGGACCGTAAGGATATTGGATATGTTCTTTGGTATTGGATACAATTCCGCGATGGCAATTGATGTCGCTTTAGAAAGTAACCCTGATTGTAAGATAGAAATTGTTGCTGTTGAAAATGATCCTGAGATTATCAAGAAAATCTTAGAAGTCAAACCACCAATTAAATCTTATACTTTATACAAAGAATTAGTTAGAGGTAACGAAATTAAAGAGAATCAAAAGTTTATTTATGAGGCCAATAATATTAAGATTACTTTGTTTGTTGATGATGCTCAAAAGGCGGCTAAGAAACTTCCTGAAAAGTATTTTGACGCTATTTTCTATGATCCCTTTTCTCCAAAAGCCCAACCGGATATGTGGACAGTAGAATTGTTCAAAGAAATGTATCGGGTTATGAAAGATTCTGGGATTTTGGCAACTTATTCTTGTGCAAGAATTATAAGAGACAATCTTTCTAAAGCAGATTTAGTTTATGATGATGGCCCTATTATTGGTCGCAGAGGACCAGGAACAATCGCTACTAAATGGATTTAAGAAAAGTATAATCCTTCAACCATTTTTCCTACTGCCTGAGCTGACATTGGTGAATAACATCGGAATTTTTGTAATCTTTCTTCCACCATTTCTGGGGTACATGCTTGCAAAGTGGTGTTGACTATTCCAGAACTTTCACTAATTTCAATTTCTGAATCTCTTAAAGATCCCCCTTTAATTATCAAATAAGGGGCTGCTAAAGTTGGTGGGTCATTCTTTTCTAATTTTCCCACGTGAATAGAACCTGGGACCATTGCCATTACTACTAATCCAACTAAAGAGTCATCTGCCATAATAATTTAGAATTAAATAAACTATATAAAAACTTGCAATCTCTAATATATATTCAAAACAACTTATTTACAAAGAACAAGACAGTACTAGTTAACCCACAAATAAAACCACCCCAGATTATGTCCATAATTGTCATTACGATTGGCCAATTATGTAATGTTGCTAAGTTAGTTAAATCATAAACTCCATAAACTATTAACCCAAAAATAGCTCCAAATATTGTTGCGTGCCACCATAAGTTTGCTTTAGGTAAAACAAAAATTAAGATCCCTAAAATAATCAAAGTCCATACCAATAAAGCGGAAATAATTGGTAAAGCTGTAACTGCTGCTTTTCTAGCTAAATCTCCTAATTGTGATTTATAGAATTTACCCATGATTCCAAAGATAAATATTGTGTCAATAGTTACCATAAATAAAAGCCCAGCAAAGAATAATTTTATTTGGTTAACATCCATCAAAGATAAGTAAAGAAAGATTGTTTATAAATTTATTTATTTTTGTTTCTGCCACGTTTTTTAACAGCTTGAAATCGTTCCAAAACAAACTTAGCGTCAGGATTAGATTTCCCATATCCTTCAAGAACTTTATCAAAGATTTCAGGATAATGTTGATAATGTTTACTTTCTAAAGCTCTATCTAAAAGAAACAAATCAACCGCTTTATCTTCAACTTTGTCAGAAAATGAGGATAACCCAAAATCAATAAACTTAATTTCTTTGTCTTTAATCATGTTAGAAGTAGTTAAATCTCCATGAATAATATCATGTGCATGTAATACTCCAATTTTTTTACCAACTTCTTCAGCAAATTGTTGATATTCGTCTCCTGCAATTAAAACATCTCTTAATTTTTCACCGGGAACGAAGTCCATAGTTATTTGCATTCTCTTATCACAGAAATTTAACAAACCAGGGGCCGGGAATTTCATATCTTGTAATTTACTGAGAACTTTAGCTTCTCTTCTAGTTCTGAACTTACGTAAAGAATCATCGATTTGAGGTAGCCTGTAATTCTTACTAACTCTTTCCTTCATTACTTTACTACCATCTTTGTAAACTACTGCTTCCGCTCCTTGTCCAATTTTGATCATAGTACCTAGCTTATTACTTGAATTTAAAAAGATTATGTTTTTAAATGAGTAAATAATTAGCTATAATAATGAAAAAGATAGAATTACTCTTACCAGCAGGGAACCAAGAAAACCTAACAGCAGCAGTAGAAAATGGTGCAGATGCAGTTTATTTAGGTATTGATAAATTCAATGCTAGAAGAAGAGCAGACAATTTTAAACTAGAAAATATCAAAGAAGTCATTGATTATTGCCATCAGAATGGAGTAAGATGTTATTGTACACTGAATATATTAATCAAGAATGAAGAAATAGAAGAATTCTTTGAAACTGTTAAAAAGTTATATCTTGCAGGAATGGATGCTGTTATTATTCAACATATTTCTTTCTTACCAATTATCAAGAAAAACTTTCCGGGCTTGGAAGTGCATCTAAGTACACAAACTACAATTACAAATACTTATTTCTATGATTTAATTAAAGAAGCAGATAAAGTTGTTTTGCCAAGAGAAGCTTCTAAAGATGAAATTAAAAATTTTATTAAAAAAATTAAGTTGCCAACAGAAATATTTGTTCAAGGAGCTTTGTGTTTTTCTTATTCCGGTAAATGTTTGTTCTCTTCTTTCCTTGGTGGTCGTTCGGGCAATAGGGGGTTGTGTGCCCAACCTTGCAGAAAGAAATATAATGGCAAATATCTGTTAAGCATGAAAGATCTTTCTTTAGTTAAAGAATTGCCTAACTTAATTGAAATGGGTATTGCTTCATTAAAGATTGAAGGCAGATTAAGAAGTGCTAAATATGTTGCTGCTTCTACTAAATTATATCGAGATGCAATTGATTCTTATTATGCTAAAAAGTTTAAGGTTGATAAAGATTTGTTTAAAGAAATGAAACTTGCTTTCAACCGAGAATTCACTTGGGGTTATTATGCTAATCTAAAAGATGTTGTTTCTCCTGAAAAACCAATGGGTCGCGGTCTTTATTTAGGTGAGATTGATCAACAGAAATTGATTAAGTTGGAAGAAGAAGTTTCTCTTGGAGATGGTTTAGGAATTTGGTTGCCAAACAAAGTTGACGGTGCAGTTCTTAGAAAGATGGAACTAGTTGATTCAAAGACTGGTGAGAAAAAGAAAGTTAATTTTGCTAAGAAAGGAGATTTAGTTAAGTTAGATATTTTTGCTAAACCTGGAACGAAGATTTACAAAACTTCTTCTGTTGAGGAAGCAAAAGAAATTGAGTTTGTTAAAAATAAACCAATTGTTGTTAAAGGAAGGAAAGTTAAGGATATTGTTTTGCCTGATGTTAAAGAAATAAAGGGCCTTAGTACAAAAGAGGAATTATTAATTAAAGTTTATAATGTTAAAGACGGTAAAGAAGCTTTACGTTATACTGATAAAGTTTTTTATGACATTTTTGCTGAAGACTTTTCTAATAAGTTTTCTGCTTATGTTCCTCGAATCTTAAATGATCAGGATGTAGAGGAAGCAGTTAAGTTGATTGAGCAAGATAAAGTTAAAAATGTTTTAGTTGGCGATTTAGGTGTTTATGCTAAACTAAAAGGTAAAAAAGGATTAAATATTTATCTTGATTATTCAAATAATATTTTCAATGATTTAGATTTAGAATTCTTTAATGGTTGTACTCCAATAATTTCTCCAGAACTATCTTCTGAGGAACTGAAAGAGTTTAGTACTAAAGGGTTTGCTGCTTTTGTGCACGGCAGAGTTGTAATGATGAACACTAAATACTCTTTACTTCCTAGCAAACTCAAAGACGAAAAGAAATATAGTTTCCCCGTAAGAAAGGAACATGATTATTATCAAATTCTTAATAGTAAAGAATTGGGATTATTTGAATTGGTTAATGATTTAAGAAAGATTGGAATCAAAAAATTCTTTTTAGATTTAGATGATGATGTTGATTATATGGCTAAGTTTTATTCTTCTTTATTGAAAGGAAAAGTTCTTCCTATTAACATTCGTGGTTATACTAAAGGCCATTTTGATAAAGGAGTAGAGTGAATTATCAAGTCTAACCTTGCTTTTAGAGAATAATAAAATATTTAAACAATCATTCCTTCTAAACTTCAATGGTATTCAGCTTCAAAGCAAGAAAACAAAGAAAATTAATAGATCTAGTTGATCAGTTATCTTCTCCTGGAGCAAAAGCAAGTGTTCTTAGTCAGTGGGTAAAAAAAAGTTTAGATGGCTTCCCAGGTGAGGACGTAAAATCTAAAAAACTATTAACACCAGAATCTCGAGAATATGTTGCTCAGTTGGCTAAAGACCATTTTACTGAGATTTCTCCTGGGTGTAGAGAAAATTTCTCTTATCTTTTAGAAGATCCTCTTATTTATATTCGAACTTGTAGTGATAAAAATGAATTTTGGCGTTTAAACTCTGTAGAAGAAAGAATTAAGAAACCAGAAGAATGGGAAGCTTTATTTGTGGCCTATTTGGACTCTGGTCATGGGCGTTCAAATACTTATGCTTATGAATTATTACAAAAAGATAAATTACCTTTAGAAAAAGCAGCATTACTTGCAGAAGAATATGGCCATTTGAGATTTGCAGCAGAATTGTTAAAAGGAAGGTTTCCAGAGAAGGCTAAGGATCTGTATGCTAGATTAAGTGCTCAACAGGAAGCTGAAGGTATGACTGTGCTTACTTCAGACCCAGTTCCTTCTACTTGTAAAATGTTTGTAGAAGATTTAGAGGAATTAGTTGCTTCAGGAAGATTTCCTCATGTTGAAGTTTCTGATTCTCATGAATCTGGAATTTCTTTAGACTTAAGAGTTCTTTCTCCAGAAAAGGAGAGTTATGTTAAATTTATGGAAGAAGCAGTGGAATTGGCAAGAGAAGCAGGAGATGAAGAACGGGTTACGGGGTTACATCAAAATTTAATGGGAGTGTTGAGACATCAGGGAGATTTTTTTGGTGCTGGAGTCTATGCTGAGAAATTAGGGCAAACTGAACAAGCTATAAGTTACTTTGAAAAAGCGGAGTCTCATTATAGGGCGGGCAACTTATGTTCCCAAATGAAAGGAATGGAAGAACAAGCAATTGAAAACTTTTCTAAAGCAGGAGACCATGTTTCATGTGGGCATATATACCGACGCCTGGGAAAAGTAGATGAAGCAATAGCTGCTTACCAAAAAGATATAGGTCATGCTCTTGAATACATAATAAGCACTTGCAAAGAGTCTGATCAATTAGAGAGAGCTCAAGGAATTGTTGGAGAATTGATATCAGACGCTCTTGATTCAGAAAGGGAAGAAGATCAGGGGACTTTAGGCTTAGCTGCTCACGCACATGGAGCTCAAGGAATTGTTGGAGGATTGATATCAGATGCTCTTGATTCAGAAAGAAAAGAATCTAAAATCTCTTTATTGAACTTAGCTGCTTATGCACATGGGGTTGAGCTTTATAGTCAAGCAATGGACATATACGAAATGAAAGGACGTCTTCCAAGCGCACAACAGTCTGCAATCTCTGCAAAAAATGAAGAAAAGGAACAATTATACACAAAACTTCTAACATTTCTGAAAATATAAAAAAGAAAAAAATTAAATTTTACTCAAGACTTCGTCAATCTTCTGTTTCAACTGTGGTGCAGGATTGAAACCAACAATTCGATCAACTTCTTCTCCTTTGTTAAAAACAACTAAACAAGGAATTCCAGTAATATGATTTTGTTGTGCTAATTCTGGTGATTCTTCTGTAGACAGTTTAGCAAACTTTAGTTTTCCTTCAAACTCTTTACTAACTTCTTCAAATACTGGTGTTAACATTTTACATGGTCCGCACCAACTTGCCCAGAAATCTACAATCACTGGCATTTCTGATTTAACAACTTCTTGTTCAAAATTTTCTCCATTTAATTCTAACATATTAAAAACCTCCGCGTTTTTTGATACCCCAGAAATCTCTTTGATTTCTCAGGGTATTGTTTAATACCTCTGTCAATTGTAAATGCTAAGTTGAGGTAGTAATATATAAATCAAATGGTATAATGTTTGATTGTTAGAGAATTCTGCACTACTGCAAAGCAAAAGCATTATAAACCTTAAAATATTACTTCTAGGTATGGGTGTGAACTTTGTTTGTCGGATAATTACGTTGGAAGATATTCTTAGATGTTCCTTCGGTTTAAACAAGACAGAAATAGCAATTATGAAGTTTTTATTAGAAAGAAAAGAAGAACTGACTATTGAAGAAATTATGAAAAAGATTAAACGTGACAGAACAACAATTCAAAGGGCAGTAAAAAGACTGTTTGAGAAAGAATTAATCAAGAGAAGGCAAATAAATCTTGATAAAGGCGGTTATGTTTTTGTCTATGCTCCAAAAGCAAAATCTGAACTGAAAGAAAAAGTTTATAAAATATTTGAGTCTTTTAAGGTAGCAGTAGGAAAAGAAATCCAAAAATGGTGAAGATGTATAAGAGAGGTGTACTATTAATTGCAATGCTAGTTTTACTTAGTTCTCTAGTTTTTGCTGCAGAAAGTACAGAGAAAGATTGTATCTATTATTTTTATGGCGATGGTTGTGATGATTGTCCTGAAGTTAATTTATTCCTAGATCAGTTAACTGACAAATATCCTGATTTGAACATAGAAAAGAATGAAGTTTATTATAATACAGATAACTTGAAACAATTACAACAATTCTTTGACGCTTATTCTGTTCCTGAAGATGAACAAGGTCTTCCAATTGTGTTTATGCCACATAGTTATTTCTTGGGACAAGAATCTATTAAAGGTTTATTAGAAGAACGGATTAAGAATAATGATAATAATGAATGTCCCTCTTTAGATAAAAAGGAAGTTATTGGAATTGTTGGGGAAAGTTCTTCAAAAAGTGTTATGGATGGATTAAGTTTTTTTCTAGTTACTGGGTCTGCATTACTTAGTTCTGTTAACATGGGCGGTCTAGCTTTATTTCTGGTTTTGTTACTACTAATTTATTCTATTAAAGATCGTGATGAAATGTTGAAGAAAGGTTTTATGTTTATTCTGGGAATTTATTTGGCTTATTTATTATTTGGGATGGGATTGTTTGCTTGGTTTGCTTATTCAAACATCGGAACATTTATTGCTAAAGTATTAGCTATCTTAGCGATCATCTTTGGTTTAGCAATGATTAAAGATTTCTTTGTTAGTTGGCAAGTTACATTTAAGAATGTTAAGAACGAAACTAAGAAAAAATTGGCTGAAATTAAAGAATTTGTTTTGTTACCTTTCACAATATTATTCATGGGTTTTATTTTAGGATTATTTACACTTACTAACCTAAGCAAAACATTTCTCTTGGTGAGATATTTATTTATGGAAGGCTCAACTAGATTAATTGCGTTACCAATCTTACTTTATTCTCTGGTATTATTTGTTCTGTTAATGTCAGTTGTTCTGATAACAGTTTTCTTAATGAAGGAACACCATTCTAAGAAGGCTAAAGTTAAACATCCACAACATGATCGGAAAGCAAAAGCTTGGGATGACCATTACATTAAAGTTATGAATTTTATTGTTGCGGTTGTGATGTTGATTTTGGGATTAATTGTTTTGTTTCTTTGAACGTTCTTTTGTAGTTTGATAAAGTTTATATTCTTCTGTTCTCAAACAATCATTATGGGGGGTCAACCTTTTAAAGCAGTGGATATGATTTCTTTAGTTGATGATACTTATTCTGGATTATCAAAAAAAGTTCAGGAATTGGTGCGTGGTGCTGAATATCATGAGAAGTATCACCAGAAAGGAAATTTTGTTCATGATCCAGATACTAATGAATGGAGAGTCGAAGTAGAATATTCGGTGGTTGGCGGTCTTATATATTCTGAATGTCCAGAAATGCCAGGAGGGTTTCTTGAAGAAAGAGAGGGACTTGAACTAAGAGTTGGATTAGAAATAATGCTTGATTCTGGTGTTGATGCAGCAAAAGAATATTTGGGTTATGAACAAAGATCAAACGATGATTGTTTGGCATCTTTAAAAGAAAAAGGATTGCCTGAGACTGCTAAGGCCTATGGTGTTCCAGAAGAAGCTTTATTGGCATTTCAGGGATTAAATATTAGGAGATTACAGGAATATTTTGATTATTCTTTAAAAAGACCGGTCCAGGTTAGTTTAGCGGAAAAATTAGGTACAACTAGAGATTTTTTAGAAGATTTAAGAAGAAGAAAACTAGCTTAAAATCAATAACTTTTATATAACCAATTAGTTTCTACATTAAACATATGGTACTTGAGAAACTAGGAGATTCATTGAAGAACACTTTAGGCAAGATTGCCAAGTCCGTTTTCGTAGATGAAAAGCTAATCAATGAACTAGTAAAAGATATTCAAAGGGCCTTATTACAATCAGATACTAATGTTCAACTTGTTTTTGATTTAAGCAAGAAAATTAAAGAAAGAGCTAAAGAAGATACTGCTCCTGGAATAACAAAAAGGGAACAGTTAGTCAAGATTGTTTATGAAGAATTAACAAATTTCTTGGGAAAGGAAACTTCTGAACTTAAGATTGAAAAAAAGCCAACACAAATTATGTTAGTGGGATTATTTGGAAGCGGTAAAACCACTACTACTGGAAAACTAGCTAAATTTTACAAGAAACGTGGTTACAAAGTTGCAGTAATGCAAACTGATACTTGGCGACCAGCAGCTTATGATCAGTTAGAACAGTTAGCTAAAAGTGTTGGAGTAGAATTCTTTGGTGTTCGTGGAGAAAAAGATCCAGTAAATATTTACATGGCTTTCCAAGATAAAATTAAAGATTATGATGTTGTTATTGTTGATACTGCTGGAAGAGATGCTTTATCAGAAGATTTAATTGAGGAACTTAACCAAATTCATTCTGTGGTTAAACCAGATGAAAGATTATTGGTTATCTCTGCAGACATTGGGCAAGCTGCCCAGAAACAAGCGCAAGCCTTCCATGATACTGTTGATGTCAATGGTGTAATTGTAACAAAGTTAGAAGGAACTGCTAAGGGTGGCGGTGCTTTATCTGCTTGTTCTGTAACTAATGCCCCAATCAAGTTTATCGGTATTGGTGAAAAGGTTGACGATTTAGAAATATTTCATCCGCAACGGTTTGTTGGTAGGCTTATTGGGTTTGGAGATATAGAATCATTATTAGAGAAAGCTAAAGAAGTTATGAATGAAGATGATGCTAAAGATATGCAAGATAAATTTTTGAAAGGAGATTTTAATTTACTTGATCTTTATAATCAAATGAAGTCGTTGAAGAAGATGGGTTCATTTAAGAAAATCATGGGTATGATTCCTGGCATGAGTAATATGAACATGCCGAAAGAAATGTTGGATGTTCAAGAAGGGAAACTAGAGAAATGGAAGATTGCTATGGATTCAATGACTCAGGAAGAATTGGAAGAACCCGATAAGATTGGTGCAGATAGAGTTGACCGGATTGCTTCTGGTTCAGGCAGTTCAATTAAAGAAGTTCGTGAGTTGCTTAAACAGCATCGTCAAAGTAAGAAAATGATGAAAATGTTTAAGGGCGAAAAAGATATGAACAAGATGATGAAGAAGATGAAAGGCAAAATGCCTGGCGGTATGAAGTTTTAGTCTTTGTTTTCTTTTGATCAAACTTTTGTAAAAGTTTGTGATGGAGGGGATGAAAGGCAAAATGCCTGGTGGCATGAAGTTTTAGTCTTTGTTTTGTAGTTTTAACATACTTAATTAACATTCAAATGAGGTGAAATAAAATGAGTTTAAGATTAGAAAATGTAGAAGTTGTAGGTGGAAAACTCCAGGATTTGTTGGAGGTTCTATTGGAACATATGACTGAAAGAGCAGAATTAATTAAAGTTTTAAGAGAAATTGAAAGAACCCTTCCTTTTTTAATGGATACTATAAGAAAAAGGTTCTCAAGTGTGGAGAAAGCTAGTAAGAATTTTATTAATGCTTATCTGAAATTGGATCAAGAACGTAAAAACATGATTCTTGAATTAACTCTTAGTAAAGAAGCTAATTATTATCGTCAGATACAAGAACCTGTTTTGAGTTTTTCAAGATCCTTGCAGGCAATGTGCAATAAAATTTCACACTAAACTTTTAATACAAGTAGAAATTATTATTAAAAAACATCCTTATTAAGGAAAGAGGTGATTATTATGGCTGTTGATCCAGCAAGGGTATTTAGGTTATTAAAAAAAGAAGAAAGTGAGATTGTAATGCAAATTAATCAACTAGTTAGTGAGTTGGAGATTATAAAGAAGGCCGTTAAGGCTACTGAAAAAGGTAAACAGTTTGAAACGGGAAGTTGGGCTATAATGCTTAGGGAATTTAAGAAATCAACAAAAAACTTATCATTACACTTACAAATCTTTATTGGTGAATTGATCCCAGCTAGAAAGTCTTAACTAATGGCAATCTCTTTTCGGTAACCGCATTTCTTACAGTAATGTACATCGTACATGCCGTCAGCGAACTTATGCTGGCCAACATGTAATAGTTTATCGCATTCTGGACAATTTGTTTGTTGCATTTTAATTAAGATCTTTCTTTAACTAAATAAACTTTATCATTTTCTCTTACTAAGAAATCTGTTTTAATTGTAATTAATGTTCCTTTCTCTGCTTTCTCAATCTTTCCAGAATGATCATGCATTTCAGAAACAACCATTTCTTCGCAACCAGTAGTTGGACCAATGAAAGTAATTTTATCACCTACTTTAACTTTGTCACATTCAACTTTAAACTCTACAGCAGAAATGTTTTTGTAAAAATTACTCGCTTTACCAATCTGAACTTTTTTGGTTGTTGCTTTACTCCCATATAAATCAGCTCTTTGATGGTGGGGATAATCTATAAAGAATCCAGTTGAAAAATCTTTATTGTAAACTTGTTTAAGTTCCTCAGTTAATTCTGTTACTAATTCTTTGTTGAATTTGTTTTCTTTAATCGCTTCAACCGCTTTTCGGTAAACAGAAACTACTTTGGAAACATAATCTGCTCCTCGGTTTCTACCTTCAATCTTTAAACAATCAACAAAAGTAAGTTTGTCTAGTACTGGAAGTGCACATAAATCTTTGGCAGACATGACAAAGTTATTATCCATAACCATTTCGTGTCCTTCTTCTTTATCAGTTACTTTGTATTCTCTTCTGCAAGGTTGTAAACATTCTCCTCTGTTGGCAGATTTGTTAAATAACTCTTGTGACATAAAACATCTTCCTGAATAAGAAATACATCTTGCTCCGTGAATGAACACTTCTATTTCCATTCCAGTTTTCTCTTTTATTGTTTTAACATCTTCGATTGAACATTCTCTGGCAAGAACAATTCTTTCTACTCCTAATTCTTTCCAGTATAATGCCGCTTCTGAATTACTTACAGATGCTTGTGTGGATAAATGGATTGGGATTCCTAATTCTTTACACTTCTTAACTACAGCTAGGTCCCAACAGATAACTGCATCAATATTAGCTTCTTTTAACGTTGTGAGAACTTTGTTTAATTGTTCTAACTCTGATTCGTAAATTATAATGTTAACTGTACAGTAAGCTTTAACATTATTCTCATGACAATATTCTACAATCTCTTTAACTTCGTCTAGTTCAAAGTTTCCTGCTGCTACACGCATGTTAAAATCTTTAATTCCAAAATAGATCGCATCTGCTTTAGCTTTAACAGCTGCGGTAAGCATGCTTCTATTTCCTACTGGTGCTAATATTTCCATTTTCATTCTGTTAATAAACTAACAAATTCAACCTCTCGTTTTTGACAGGAATAATTTTTGCCTTCATATCCCCAAGAACCATCTAACTTTAAGGGGTCAATATTAGCAATAATTCTTTCTTCATGATTATATTGACATACTGAATAAAGCGGACAATCTAATTCTCTTCCAGTATGACATTCTTTATTCATTTTTATGTTTAATTCGGGGTTTACTCTAAAAATGTTTCGTATATTCTAGTGGTAAGAAAAATTTATAAACAACCTTTGAAAATCTAATTCTCTTAATGAAAGGCTACCAAGCAACAACATTAAGGAATTTGAAACAAGCTGGTTCTGGAATTCATGTTATGGTGGAGGCTATGCCACTTTCTGGCATGAGAGATAATAATGGTGGTTTTATTTGTTCTTTAGCAAGAGAAGGGGCAGTAGTACCTGCAACAATTGATCAATCTGTTTATGATTCTACTCAGGAAGTAATTGACGTTTATAATGTTCTAGGAAGGTGGAACGGCACTGAATTAGAAGTTCATCATGCAGAAGCAAGGGGATTACTTAAAGTTGGAAGAACAAGACCTCCTGGACCAATAAAACCAATGTATGATGAGAATTCAAGTCTTCAAATTTCTCAAGAATTAGCTAGGAAAAAGAGATTAGATCTTAAACTTCTATGATTTTACCTTTCTTACCAACATTAATAACTTTAGTTTTACCAATAACTTCTTCAATTCCTTCAGATTCATGGATGTGGCCACAGATGTGTAGCTCTGGTTGAAACTCTTCAATTGCTTTCTTTATTCCTTCACTTCCAGGAAATAATCCTAAACCAATAATACTACCTTCTGGCTGAGTATGAGTTAACATGATTTTCTTTTTCACATCTGTTAAAGAATCGTGCGCTTTTTTCAAAGTGTTGAAAACATCTTCTTCGCTTAATTGGTGTGGCCCAATATTACCATAACCGCAACCAAAGATCCCTACATCTCCCTTTTTGAAAACGTATCCATGCATATTCTTTGCACCATACTTTTCAACTAAGAAATTTATTTCTGTCATTCCTTCCCAATTTCCGGGAATTAATCCCACTTCCAGATTCTTGGCTCTAAATGGTCCAACCATGCCTTCTACGCTACCTTCATCATCTACTAAGTCTCCAGCTAATAAAACTAAGTCTACGTTCTCTTTTTCAGCTTTCTCGGCCATCTCTTTAACAAGATGTTTGTCGCCGTGTAAGTCGCTTAAAGCCAGTATTTTCATATAAATCTAATAGCAATTCTACTTTATAAATCTTTTGGTTTTGTTATTGGGGAGTGATGACTTACATAAAGTTTATAAATAAAGATTATTTATTCAATTTTATGTCTATTCATACATATAATTTTGCTGACATAACTGGAGCGACCCATAAAGAATTAGGGGTTGATGAAATTGTAGACAATGCTCTTAGTAAGGACTTAGAAGGAATTGTGGTGATTTCTTCAGGAAACTTTTCTTTTGCAATTCAGGAAGAAATTACACGCCGAGAATCTAGTTTAAAATTATTCAATTTAGTTGGTAGGAAATCAAGATCAAATTCTGAGATAGAAATTCCTAATGGGGATATTCTTAAAACTAATGAACAAAGGGTTTCTGTTGTTAGAGATGCTACAGGGTTAAACATAAAGATACAAGATTACACCGACTTTATTCCTAATGCTTATGGCGTACATGCAGAAGTAATCTTAGCATCAACACCAGATTATGTTTTGTGTCCAATTGGTTCAGGTAAATTATGGTTAAGCATTGTGAGAAAAGTTCAGTCTTTAGACATTAGTACTAAAGTTATTGGGGTTACTCCCAAAGGGAGAAATGCTTTTTTCTTAAATAATTTAACCAGAAACTTAGATTCGGTTGCAGATAAACTAACTGCCCCTTATACTCACTTGAGAGAAGAAGTTTTGGCTGAATCCCCAAATCATATTGTTGCGGAAGCTTCTGAAAGGCAGTTAAAAAAAGCATATAATAAAGCAAAGCAAAGAAATATTGAATGCGAACCAAGTGGAGCAGCAGGATTTGTTGTTTATGATCAAAAGTTTTGTAATCAGCATGAAATTGATAAATCTGATGATGTTGTTGTTGTATCAACTGGGAAAGGATTTAAGTATGAAGTTGATCAAACTAGAAACACAGAATGTAAAAGAAGATCTAAAATTGGTACTTTAGCTACTCTTTTTGTTGCTGGGACTTTTTGTTTTTTAGCACAAACAATGGCTCATATTTCTGATCAACAAATTGCAAGGGAATTATTATCTACTATGAATTCTAAAACTGATTATCGGGCTTTAGTTTACATGGCGGAAAGAGAAGGGGTTAGTTCAATAATGAGTTTAAGTGCTGATGGGGTTTCAATGGCAGGAACTCTTTCAATGATGGATCAAACTGGATTAGATTATATTGTTCATTCTCAAGATCCTAAGAAAGCTGCAATGTATCGTGATTTTGTATCTAAATGTCCCTATGATAACAAAACTTGTCTTTAAACTTCTTTCCAAGGTTCAACATAATTGCATCCGTAACATTTTGCACTTTGTGATGCTGGGTTTTGATCAAAATCTAACCAAGTGACTTCTCGTGTATTAGAAACATTGATGTGTTCGCAAGCAACGTCTTGCAATCCTGCAGATAAAAGACACCTGTCATACATACGACAGTTGGCTAATCCATTTTCTGTTATACAATCAATTGTCATTTTTATTATTGAATATATTTTGCAATGCCAAGACCTTTTGTTTGTTGGTTCCGATTACAACCGTAACATTCTGCAGTTACTGTCCCTACTCCTGTTTTGTGCCATTCTTTTACTTCACTTCTTTCAATGTCTAAATAGGGGCACGAAATTGTTTGCTTTCCTTCAGAAAGAGTACAGTGTCCTGCAAGTGATGCTGGCATTCCGTTTCTTTCATTACAAAATACAATACTTTTCTCCAATTGACTTCTAACCATTTTATTATCTCCAAACACCCAAGAACTCTTATCTTTTCTTCAACTTTAGATCCAACACCAGATCTTCTAACTTCCTAAGATCGTATTTAACGGCATCAACTTTTCTTCGGATATCATTACTTCGGAAATCAAATTTAAGTAATTCGCCATAAATCATATCCACTTCGTCTTTGATCTTACCCACTTTAGCAACTTGACCTTTTCCAGCTAGAAATACTGCTTTTCGAACTAACTCACCGGGAAGATCTGCTAATCCTAATACAAAATGATCCGCAGCAACTTTTAAGTCAATTAGTTTTCCATTCTTAACAAAATTGTAATATAGAATTGCTTCTACATATTCTTGAATAGCAACTTTATAGCTTCCTTCAGTGGACATCTTTTTGCTATGTAATGCAATGGCATCCACTTTCTTTTTTTCAGATTCAATTTGTTTAACTAGCTTTCCAGCTTCGAGAATTTCATCCCGATGTACAGCGTAAATTAATTGTTTACTTAATTTAAGAACTACTCTGCTTTGTTTGATTAATTTCTCTCGTTCTGAGTCATAATCTTGAATTTGTTTCATTAATTTCTTGAAGTTTACCATAGTACTCTAAAATAGATGTTCTTTTATAAGGGTTTCTGGGGATTTTGATTTGGTTAAAATATTTCAACTAAAAAAGTTAATTCAAAGCAAAACATTTATATAACCCTCCTCTAATTTTAACTTAAACTGAGAGCAATTAATTATTGAACTAAATAATTGCTCTGGTATATACAAAAGCATTACTTAAATGTTTGAAACATTAGTGCTTTTAGTATAATTCATATAATGGGGTGTAATAATTAAAATGGAAGAAAACTCAAGACCTTTAGACGCATTGAATGCAGCAAGAGGAAAATCAGTATTAGTAGACTTAAAGAACGGCACTAGATTTGTCGGTAAGCTAAAAGCTTTTGATATTCATATTAACGTAGTTTTAGATGAAGCAGAAGAACACAAAGATGGCGAAGTTAAAAGAAAATTAGGAACCGTCTTTATTCGAGGAGATACAATTATTATTTTGTCTCCTGCTTAAATTATTGTAGAGGAATTAGAAAATGACTAAAGGAACACCAAGCATGGGAAAACGGTCTGGAAAAAAGACCCACATGAGATGTAGAAGATGCGGTAAGCCTGCATATCACATGAGTAAAAAGAAATGTGCTTCTTGTGGCTACGGAGAAACAGCTAAGTTGAGAAAGTACGCTTGGAACAAGAAAAATTCCGCTTAAATTTTTCTGTTCTGAAAATTAATATCCTTTAATTTTTATGAACAAGAAAAACTCTGCTTAATTCTTATTTTTATTTTATTCTTAAACTTTCTAAAAATAATAAAAAATTAAAAAATTAATTTTCCTTAAAGTAATCTTCACAACTTGTTTTTACCATTTGACTCTTGATTAATTCACATTTTTCTTCATTATTGCTCAATTTTGCTATTTTTAAAATACATGAACCCTCTGAAATTGTATTTTTTAAAGAAGAACATAGTTCGATGTTTAATGTTGTTTTAGCAATCTGGAAAATACATTTTTCTTTATCAACATAATTCAAATATTCACATAACAGGGCATCATTTGTTACAATAGCTAATTCATGTCTACATTCTAGTTGTTGCTTTGAGTTATCAATAACTGAACAGAATTCATTATCTTTGCTATTAATAGCAAAATAGTAATGGCAATTATCTTTCCAATATTGGTCTCCAATTTCTTTACAAGTCTCGGGATTGTTAGTTAATTTTGCAATCTGGGTGTGACAATTTCCTTTGACTTTATCAGTAACAATCAAATTACAAACTTCTAAATCTTTTTTTGTTTCAGCTAATTTTACGATGCAAAGATCTCTTAAAACCTGACTGGAAATCTTGCTACATTGATTTGCTTCGTCATAACAATTGTCTTTTGCAGTTCCTTCTAAAGAAATACATTCATCATTGGCTTCTGTCACCTGACAAGCCGTTAAGATTAACATTGATACTACTAAAATGGTGATAATGATTTTTTTCATTTTAATCCTCCTTTGTACATTTAATAAGAACAAGAAAAAATGATATTTAAAGTTTGTGAATTAAATCTTATTTTTCATGAATAACTACCAAAGATTGGGTTTTATCAATTCCTGCAATTTTTTGGAATTTCTTAAGTAAGAACTGATCATATGCTTCAACATCTTTTACTCTTACTCTCATTATGATATCTGTTCCGCCTGTAACTACGGCCACTTCTGAGACTTCTGGGAGCATTTTAATCTCTTTAGCTAATTGGTGCTGGTCTTTCTTTAGTTCTCGTAAAGTCTTGTAATCTACTGATACTAAAACCATTACTGAGAAACCTTTCTCAATTTGTTTATAATCTAAATCAACTGTAAATTTTTTGATAATTTTCTCTTGTTTTAATTTTCTGATTCTATTATGTATGGTTGTAGCTGGAAGTAATGTTTTCTTAGCAATCTGTCGAGTAGTATAATCTCCGTGTTCTTCTAATATTTCAATAATCTTTTTATCTTTCTCGTCCAGTTTGTAAGTCATAATGGAACAAATGTCCCACTTTTATATAAATGTTTCGTGAATACTGCCTATTTTTCCATTATTTTTGGAGTAACTATATATAGTAACTCCTCTCTTGAGATATTAGGAAAAAGAGGTTTGAGATGTTTACAAAATGAAACACCTAAAAACATTACAGGAAGAGGACCTTGGTTTTGCCGAGGGCGGACAAGTGGGCGTCAACATTGAACTAATTTGGGAAATGACTCAGAAAGAAGAAACTTTCGCAGAAGAATTCGCCAAAACAATGGCTCATGAATTAATGCACGTTCTTTTAGCGGATGCGCTAGGGAATAAATTGCGAAAAGTCCCTGTAATTGTTGAAGAGGCGGTAATTCGTCATATCTTAGGTGAAGAGTGGACTGAAGAAATTGCTGCTATGTATTTGGAGGTGAGCTAAAATGACTGCTGATAAAGAATTAGAATATGAATTGAAACGGATCGAATGGGAGAAAAAGATGGGATTGAAGTTTAGGTATTGATTGTACTGAAATAATGGAGGAATAATAAAAATGAAATTTAAAAAAACAATTTGTGGGTTAATTGCAGCTTTAAGTATTGGAGCTGCTGGTTGTAATGATCATAGGACTGAAGGAGTATCTTATCCTGTTAAAGGATGCTCTTGGCACAATTATCGTTTTACTTTTAAGGGAGATAAATTACTCAGTGTAACTGCACCTTGTGTCTCTGAAGATAAGATGACTTGTCTTTATACTGAAGGTAATAAAAAAGAATGCCCAGGTCAACATACTTCTCATAAAGTAGATCAAGAAGTACTTGATAAATATCTTCGAATTTATGAAGAAGGTCAGAAGCATTGAAAAAAGATGTGAAGTAAATATTTTTATTGATTAAATAGGAAATAATAAATAGTGATAGTTGTTAGGTTAACCTATCAAAGGAGGTTCAGATAAAATGGAAATATTACCAAAAGGATATAAATCAAAATTAAGTTTCTTTGAAACCGAAGAAGCGATTAAGCTAGTTAAAGACACTTTCCAGAAACAGTTGTCTAAAAAGTTATCTTTACATCGAGTTACTGCACCAAGATTTTTAATGGTTGGTAAAGGTTTACAAGATGATCTTGCGGGAACACAAACTCCTGTTGATTTTAAAGTTAAGTTTAGTAAAACCCCAGTTGAGGTTGTACATAGTTTAGCAAAATGGAAAAGGCATGCATTAGGTAAATATGGTTTTAAACATGGCACCGGATTATATACAGATATGGATGCAATAAGAAAAGATGAAGATATCTCGCCAATACATAGCATTTATGTTGATCAGTGGGATTGGGAAAGAGTTATTTCTAAAGAAGAAAGAACAATTCCGTTTTTGAAAAAAGTTGTTAAGAAAATTTATGCTGCAATTTTAGAAACAGAAAAGGTTGTTGAGAAAAAGTATTCTAGTTTGAAATCTAAATTGCCAAAAGAGATTAAATTTTTACATGCTCAAGAGTTGGAAGACTTATATCCAAAATTATCTATGAAAGAACGTGAAAAAGCGATTGCTAAAAAGCATGGTGCAGTTTTTTTAATAGGTATTGGTCATCCTTTAAAGTCTGGAGAAGCGCATGATGTTCGTGCTGCAGATTATGATGATTGGTCAACAGAAACTTCTAAAGAGAGAAAAGGATTAAACGGAGATATTTTAGTTTGGGATTCTGTAAGAGATGATGTCTTAGAATTGTCTTCAATGGGAATTCGTGTAGCGGCAGAATCGTTAGAAATTCAATTGAAACATATGGGTCTTGAAGAAAGAAAATCACTTGCTTTCCATAAAGCTGTTCTGGAAGAGAAACTACCTTTAACAATTGGTGGCGGAATTGGACAATCTCGGCTGTGTATGATTATGTTACACAAAGCTCATGTTGGAGAAGTACAAGCATCTATTTGGCCGGATGAAGTTGAAGAAGAGTTCGCTAAAAAGAAGGTTGTGTTGTTGTAATCAATAACTTTTTATATTCTTTTATTATTGTCATTTCTTATGAATAAGATAATTAGAGACATAGAAGCAATAAAAAGATTATCTCGAAAGGTACTTTTAGATTTAAAAAGAAGAAAACTTAAGAAAGCTAAAGAGCATTTAAACGATATTATTGCTTTTGATATGGATGAATTAACAAGATTGCAAAGAGAGAATGGCGATAGAGAAGTAATTGATGAATGCTTAATTGTTTTAAAACAAGCCAGAAGGGCATTACAAAATGTTAATAATTTTGATAATTTAGTAGAAGCAAAAAAGTTAGTGCAAAAGATTGGGGCAATTGAAGAAAAAGAGTTATCACAAATAAGATTAAGAGCACACCATGTTGGCAAGATTCTTGGATATCACTTGTCTCCAAAAGTTTTTGAATTATCTGATGCTGAATATCTTGCCGAGATGCATGAAGTCATGAAAAATGATCCTAATTATCCTAATGATTTTTATTCTGATGAATGGTTTTTAGGAATGAGAGAAATATTTAAAAAAATGTTTGATGATCCTACCATTAAATTTGAATATGTTACTGGTTCTGATTCTCTTTGTACGCTTTGTCACCATAGGAAAAAATGTATTGATGTTAATCATGAATTTCATGAAGTTGTAAATAAACATGATGCAAAAGAGGCAGTTGAACATTCTGATTTAAAGAAAGGGAGAAATTATGGTGTTAAGTTTATCTTGCAAATCTATAAAAAGAAAGGTTGGCTTAAGTAGGTTCTAATTATCTTATAACAATTACATTTATATATCTCTTTTCTTTCTTTAATTAATAATATGAACTTACAAAAAGAAGTAACTGAAATCAAAGAAAGAAACAAAAAAGTAGAAGCAGACAAAGCCTGGGAAACTAGTTGGAGCAGGAAACTTGTTATTGCTGTTCTAACTTATGCTGTTATTGTAATATTTTTTTACTTTGCTGATTTGCCAAAACCATTTGTTAATTCTATTGTTCCTACTTTGGGTTTTGTATTATCAACATTAACCTTAACCTGGTTTAAGAAATTGTGGATAAAGATAACTTACAAAAAATGAAAAAGATATATCAGCAAATCTGGAAACTAGCTAAACCATACTACCAGAAAGGCCGTCCGATGGACATTGATCACATTGAATGGATGATGAAAGATGCTTTACTTGTTTCTGAGAAAGAAAGATTGGATGATACTTTATTGCTACCTTTAGTAATTCTGCATGATGTTGGTTACGCTGAGGTTCCTAAAGATAACCCTTACAATTTAGATTTAAGAAAAGCGCATATGAAAGCAGGTAAGAAGATTGCCAAAGATATTTTAGAAAAAGTAGATTATCCAAAAGAGAAAATTGAACAAATATCTTATTACGTTTCTGTACATGATAATTGGGCTTTAGGGGATAATAAAATTTACAAAAAAGATATTATTCTGGGAACTTTTACGGATTTAGATTTTACCTGGATGACAACTAAGAAAGGTTTTCCTGCTTTAATGAAAATTCTTAAAAAGAATAAAAAAGAAATGATTGAATATCTTAAAAATAATGAAAAATTATCTTTGAGACCATTCGTAACGAAAACTACTGAAGAATTATTTCAGAAATATCTTCAAGCCAGGAAGAAAGCTTTATAAAATTCAATATAATCATTAAATTTAGTTTATTTAGTGAATAAAAAAGAGGAATGGAGATAAAAATGAAAAATATATTATTAATAAGTTTATGTTTACTAACAACTATTTTTTTGTTAGCTGGATGTACTAATCAATTTAATGAAGTTGAAGAAATTGTTGTGGAAGAATTTGAAGAAGATTCTGTTGCTGAAGCGGATGAAGAGATATTAGTACCCGAAATTAACAATATATTAACAGAAAAGTTTACGACTATTGCTGGAAAAAAAGATTTTTACAATACAAATTTTGTTTCTGAAGGAGACAATGTTCGTTTTATGCCTGAACTAACTGGTAAGTCTGACGTTTATAATTGGAGATCTAGTATTGATGGTCATCTGAGTTCAAATCAAATCTTTGTAACAAATGATTTGTCGCCAGGAATCCACCTGATTTATTTTAAAGTCGGGCTTGGGGATAAGTGGTCTGATGAAGTTAATACAAAATTAGAAGTAAAGAAAAAAGCAACAACAGTAACAACAAAAGCTCCTACTAAACCAGAGGCAAAAATAGATTACATTACACCAACCTCAGCAGAGATGGGAGATAAAGTTGAATTTTCTGGAGATAAAAAAGAAAAAAATCTCCTTTCAAAAAATTCCATTCCTAAACATGGTTGTAGTTGGAGATCTAATATTGATGGTCAGTTAAGTTCCGGGTGCAGTTTTAGTAGTTCTTCGTTATCTGTAGGAACCCACACTATTTATCTTAAAGTTAGAAGTTATAACTTAGTTTTAGTCAAGGATGGAAAAACAGGAAAAGTTTATAGTGATTGGTCAGAGGAAGTAAGCCAAGAAATAACAATCAAGCAAACTAAAACAGCACCTTCAGCACATATTGATTCAATATTTCCTAATTTGATTAAAGATGTTGAAGAAGCTTCTTTAAGTGGACATGGTGAGGGAGATAATGAAATTGTTGCTTACGAATGGAGGTCTGATATTAGTGGGGTTTTAAGTGATTTAAGTTCAGCAACTGTTTCAGAATTGTCTCCGGGAACCCATGCCATCTATTTTAAGGTTCAAGATAATAATGGTGTGTGGTCAGAAGAAGCAAGTTCCACATTAGTGGTAGAAAATACTTTTTCACCTGTAGCTTATATTGATATGATATCACCTAATCCTGCAACCACAGTGGATGATATTTTGTTTGTTGCTAATGGAGAAGATAGTGATGGTGTTATAATTGCTTGTAGTTGGAGAATGGATGATTATGGCGTAATCTCTGATCAATGTTCATTTGGTGCTTCTGAATTTGAAGCTGGTACATATGTTTTTTATCTTCAGGTACAAGATAATGATGGCTTATGGTCAGAAGAAGTAACTGGGATTTTAGAAGTGAATGAATAATTTTTTCTTTTTTCTCATTTTTCTCATGAATTTGTTTAAACTTTAATTCCTAAGAAAGCTTTATAAAATATAATAAAATAACTTTTAATATGAAATACGTATCAATACAAGAAGCGATTAAAAAGGGAAAAGGTAAAGTCTCAGTTAGAGGCTGGGTCCACAGAGAAAGAGGCAGCAACAAGTTTAAATTTATTACTTTAAGAGATGTTACTAATGTTATTCAATGTATTTTTGAAAAAGAGAATTTTGGGCAGGAATGGGATGCTTTGGATAAAATGCAAGTTGAAACTTCTATTAAACTTACTGGAGATCTAAAAGAAGATAAAAGGGCTTCTAATGGATACGAAATTAATGTTAAAGAGTTTCATATTATTGGAGAAAGTGATAGTTATCCGATTACTAAAGATTTTTCTGTAGAACATTTAGCAGATAATAGACATTTATGGTTGAGAAGTAGAAAAATGGTTGCCATTATGAAAGTTCGAAGTACTTACATTCAGGCAAGAGATGAATTTTTCAGAAAAGAAGGATTCCACAGATTTGATGCACCAATTATGCAACCAATGCAATGTGAAGGTGGCAGTACTTTGTTTGAAGTTAAATATTACAAAGATAAACAATATTTGTCTCAATCTTGGCAACTTTATGCTGAAGCAGGAGTTTTTGGATTAGAAAAAATATATAATATGGGTCCAACATTTCGGGCAGAGAAATCTAAAACCAGTAGGCATCTTTCAGAATTTTGGATGGCAGAAGCAGAAGTGGCTTGGGCAGATTTGCACGATATCAGCGAATTAGCAAAAAGAGAATTAAAGTATTGTCTTAAAATAGTTGCTGAAGAACGAGCAGAAGAATTAAAACAGTTAGGGAAAGATGCTAAAGAAATTCTTAAAATGGTGAAGGCAGAATGGCCAACTATTAAGTATCGTGAAGCTCTAAAAATTCTTAAAACGAAATGTAAAATGGATGTTCCTTTTGGTAAGGATTTGAGGACCATAGAAGAAGAAGAATTGATGAAGCATTTTGATGTTCCTATTGTTGTTACTCACTATCCTGTTGAAGTAATGGCTTTTTACAAACCAAGAGATCCTGAACAGATTGATGAAGCTTTATGTTTTGATATGTTAGCTCCTGAAGGCTACGGAGAAATCATTGGTGGCAGTCAAAGAAGTCTTGACATAAAAGATATGGAAGAACGCTTAAAGAAAGATGGTGAAGATGTTAAGGAGTATGGTTGGTACTTTGATTTAAGAAAGTATGGCTCAATTCCACATTCTGGTTATGGTATTGGAGTAGAAAGAATTGTTCGTTGGGTTTGTGGTTTGGATAATATTAAAGATGCTATTCCGTTTCCGAGAACTATGGACCGATATAAACCCTAATCTTTCCATGCGCAAGTGTTTACCAATTAATTAACAAATATTTTTATATTACCTTTCTTTTTTACTTCTAAAATGACCCTACACTTCACACATAACCTGCAAGAAGCACAAAGTAATATCCAAGCAGAAGGTTATCATGAGATTATTGTGCATGATAAAGAAGAACCTAAAGATTATATGAATTCTTGTGATATTGTAGAGAAGTACGGAAATGCTAAACATGAAATTGTTGAATTGATTAATCAAGTTTATAATAAAAGTTTTAATCATCACAATTGGATCAATAAAAATTTAGAAGATGAAGTTGCTTATTTCATTAATGAGGTTGGTTCAAACTCATTGAATCATTCTGAGTTTAAAGCACCTCATAAGTTTCACGTTTGGTTTGGTAAACAGGGATTCATTGTTGCAGTTGAACAGCTGGGTAAAGGATTTAATGCTGAAGATGTTCATGAGAATAAGATTAAGAGTAATGAAGGCAGAGCTTTTGAATTTTTTAATAATTGTAAAAGTAAAATTTTCTTTGATGATTCAAAAGAAGCTAAGATTGTTTTTATGGAGCATGAAATATGAGTAATTATATCCTAAAACAAATACCAGAAGATTTTGTTGTAACAGAAGTCAGTAATCTTAACGTTTTAGATAATGGTAAGTTTGCTTATGTTTTAATGAAGAAGACTAACCGTAATACTTTAGATTGTGTTAGGGAAATAGCAAAACAACTTAACATTAGAGAAAAAGATGTTGGTTTTGCTGGTAGTAAAGATAAGAACGCAGTTACTTCACAATTAATTTCTATTAAGAATGTTTCTAAAGAAAAGATTGCTTCTATTAATGTTGATAATGTTTCTCTAAAGATAGTTGGATATAATAACAAACCAATCTCTTTAGGTGATTTATCAGGAAACAAATTTGAGATTGTTGTTAGAGACTTAGATTCTGTTAAGGTTCAAGAAACTAACTTTGTTGCCAATTACTTTGATGAACAAAGGTTCTCTGTTCACAATGTTGCTATTGGAAGAAATATGATTAAGAAAGAGTTTAAGGAAGCTGTTAAGTTAATGAATGATACTCGTGCGGATGAACATTTAGAGAAACATAAGAATGATTCCATTGGCGCCATGAAGAAATTGCCTAAAAGATTGTTGATGATGTATGTTCATTCTTATCAGAGTTATTTGTGGAATGAAACTTTAAGAATTTATTTAGAAGAAAATTCTAAGGTTGTTAATAAAATGAAATATTCTCTTGGTGAGTTCGTGTTTGTTTCTGAAAAGAAATTTTTACAAATTCCTTTAATTGGATTTAATGATGGTTTAGTTACAGAAGAAGTTAAAGAAATAATAGATGAAATCATGAAAAAAGAAAAACTTAAGCATTCTGATTTTATCATTAAACAAATCCCTGAATTGTCTTTAGAGGGAGATTTAAGAAATGCTTTCGTTGATGTTAAGGATTTAAAAATTGGCAAAACAGAAAAAGATGAACTGAATACTGGTAAGAAGAAAGTTAAGGTTTATTTTTCATTAGGTAAAGGTTCTTATGCCACTATGGTTGTTAGGAAACTAATTAATTGAAATGTGGTCTTGAGTTTCTAAAACTTTATTAATGATTGCTGTAAATGTGAAATCTATGAAAAATAATAATCCCATCAATCCACATTATGTTCCTGAACAAAAGACGCCTTTCTGGAGAAAGCCAGGTTTTGGTATGGGGGCATTTGTAGGTACAGTAGTATTAGCATCTCTTGGTGCAGTTAATTATACTTTATTTAAAGAACCTATAGATTCATTTGTTCACAAAAAAGTAATGCCTGCAGTTTATGAAATGGTTGATGAAGAATATGTTGAACCATTAAGAAACATTTATGATCCAAAAGAAGTAAGAAAAACGGGAAAATGGGCAGCAAATTGTGATTTACAATATGAAGAACGTGATGATGATAAAAAAGTCTTTGAAGCAGAATGTTGGTTTAATGATGGGCGAAAAACAGTTACTGGATGTGATTTTCCCAATGCAACAGAAACCGGCACAGTAGATGTTGACCCTTTCGTTTACATTAGTCAATTTGCAACGTATCGTGGGGAAGACGCTTTAGACAGACTTAAAGAAGATTTTGATGATTGTCCACAATTAGATTCAATTATGATCTCTGGGAAATCTACATCAAAGAAGGTTAATGGCTTACATGAATTTACACATCATCCTGTGCCTTCACCGTGGACATTAGAAGATCTTACAGAACCAGAACTTCAGAAGATTGCAAACCATTTTGACAAACAAAAATTTGCTCCTTATAGGACTTTAATGGGAATGTAAGTTGTTAGGAAAATATTAAATACTTCTGCTTAATCTTTTCATTTATGAAAAAGAAAAGTTTTATCCAGAAATTAATGGATAAATTAGATAAAAGACTTAAAGAGAAATCCGAAGAGAAACCTTGCTGTTGTTCTGATCAGAAAAGCAAACAAAAATGTTGCAAGTAATTATTGATTGGCTCTTGTATGGTGTCTTTAATCTAGATTCAGCTTCAAAAGTAATACAATCTATCAACTTTTTTCTTTATGATTCTGTTAAAATCTTATTGTTACTAATTATTTTAATTGCAGTTGTTGGTTTCTTAAGAACTTATTTGCCACAGAAGAAAGTTAAACAATGGTTAAGTAAAAAGTTTCCTGTATTAAGTAACATTTTTGCATCTTCATTTGGGGCAATTACTCCTTTCTGTTCTTGTTCATCGATTCCTATTTTCCTTGGTTTTTTAGAGGGGGGAGTTCCTTTAGGTGTAGCGTTTTCATTCCTAATTACATCTCCTTTAGTTAACGAATATCTGGTTGTTTTGATGTTGGGGTTCTTTGGTTGGAAAATTACTACTGCTTATGTTTTAAGTGGAATAACAATCGGTGTTGTAGGCGGATTTATTTTAGGAAAGTTAAACTTAGAAAAATATTTGGAAAAGGATTTGATTGCTTCTCGGAAACAATTGCAAGAAATTGTTTATTCTAATTTGAAAGCAAGATTTAAGTTTGGAATTAATGAAGCTTTATCTATTACCAAAAAGATTTGGCTCTGGGTTTTGGTTGGAGTTGCTTTTGGAGCAATCGTTCACAATTATGTCCCTCAAGAGTTTATTCAACGAGTAATTGAATCTGGTGGCATTTTTACTGTTCCAATTGCTGTTTTATTGGGAGTGCCAATGTACGGAAGTTGTGCTGCAATAGTTCCAATTGCAGTAG
The DNA here is from genome assembly GCA_018696595.1 of Candidatus Woesearchaeota archaeon. GTDB lineage: Archaea > Nanobdellota > Nanobdellia > Woesearchaeales > GW2011-AR9 > JABJOX01. Next base: position 29,374 of record JABHQW010000003.1, read on the forward strand.
TTTTATTTCAGAAAGGTGTTCCAATTGGAACTGCTCTTGCTTTTATGATGGCTACTGCTGCTTTAAGTTTACCTGAAGCAATTATTCTAAGAAGAGCAATGAAATTAAAATTAATTTTAATATTCTTTGGAGTTGTTACTTTAGCAATCATATTTACAGGATATTTTTTTAATTTATTACAGTTGTTAATCTGAGGAAAATATTAAATACTTCTAAATAATAGTTTTTACATTAAAGAGGTGTTTAATAATGAAAAAAATAATAATAAGTGTTCTGTCAACAATTTTAGCTTTACCTGCAGTTCTTGCTACAGGTACTTGGAACAAGACTGGTGCGTGCGGTTTTTATGGATCAAAAGGTGGGCATTGGATGGTTGGCTGGGGATTATTGAAGTTAGTATACTTAGCAGTGGCTGTATTTATTGTTTCAGCAATATTTTGGTGGACATATAAATGGATTGTTGTTGGTAAGGGTTCAATAAAAAGAAAAAAGAGGTAAATTAAAATGGGATTAGCACAATTATTTAATTATAAAAAGAAACGGTTTACATTATTGGAAGTTGCTTCAGATGAAATTGCAATGTTTGCTTTAGCATTCCTAATAGCTAAATATTGGATGGGTGTAACCTCTTTAGCTTGGTATTGGTATGTAATAGTATTTGCAGTTTTTCTCATTAAACCAATGATGGCAATGTTAAAAAAATAAAAAGAGGTAAAATAAAATGAATCCAATGGAAATAATTGCATTAGTAGTTTCAATATTAACTTTGTTGAAAATAATTGTGTTTTTGTTTAACCCAAGATGGTTAATGAAATTAGTAGAATCAATGCATAAATATATTGTTTTGCAAGCTGTGTCTGTAAGTATCTTTATTTTGGCATTAGGCGCTTATTTAGTGATGTTTTTAGGAGTTGTCAATTTAATCGTGGCATCTTTGTTTGGAATGATGACTTTTGCTTTAGTTTTATTAATGTCTCCAAAACTTTACTTAAAGTTCGGAAAAGACATCATTAAGAACAGAAAAGCATTGATTCCAGTGTTTTTAATTTGGGGTGTATTATCTGTCTGGACATTGTGGACTTTGTTCGGTTAAGGGAACATTTATATATTTCTTTTTTTTCTTTAACTTAAAATGGGAGTAATCATTTATACAATATTATCTGTAATTATAGTTTCTCTAATCTCATTATTGGGGATTGTATTCTTTTTGTTACAAAAATCAACATTAAAGAAAACATTATTGTTTTTAGTCAGTTTATCTGCTGGATCTTTATTCGGTGGTGCATTATTACATTTGCTTCCAGAAGCGATTGAGAAGTCTGGTTTCACTTTAACAGTTTCATTATCAGTTCTTTCAGGAATAATAGTTTTCTTCTTAATAGAGAAGTATGTTCATTGGCATCATTGTCACGATCCAGAATGTGGTGGCCATAAACATCATTTAGTTGTTATGAACTTAGTTGGAGATGGAGTACATAATTTCATTGACGGATTAATTATTGCTGTTAGTTATATTGCTAGTATCCCTCTTGGAATTGCTACAACTATTGCTGTAATTTTACACGAAGTCCCGCAAGAGATTGGCGATTTTGGTGTTTTATTATATTCTGGATTAAAGAAAAGTAAAGCTTTATTTTACAATTTACTTTCTGCATTATTAGCTATTGTTGGAGCTATTGTTGGTTTAACATTTGCTTCAGAAACATTCATTAGTTTAATCATTCCTTTTGCTGCCGGTGGATTTATTTACATTGCTGGTTCCGATTTAATTCCAGAATTACATAAAGAATGTGGGCCTAAGGATTCTTTCTGGCATATCTTTGCATTGTTGTTAGGGGTTGGATTAATGGTTGCATTGAAGTTTATTGTTGTTTAATTCTATCGGACCCACTCCCGCACTAGACAACCTCGGAAAAGATATATAAAGTACCTCCTCAAATAAACATTAAGTAGATGTTCTAGTTCAATGATAACCAAAATAAAAGACCCATATAAATCTGTACATTTGAAGTCTATACTTCATCCACTTATCAATAAATGGTTCTTCAAGAAATTTAAAGATTTCTCACTCCCTCAATTATACGGAGTAATGGAGATCCATAAAAGAAAAAACGTTTTAATCTCAGCACCAACGGGAGCAACTAAAACGTTAACTGGATTTCTTGCGATTTTAAACGAATTAATAGATTCTGCTAAGAAACAAATTTTAGAAGATAAAGTTTATTGTGTTTACGTTTCTCCATTAAAAGCGTTAAACAACGACATTGCAAAAAACTTAGTTGAACCTTTACAAGAATTAGAAGAACTTAACAAAGATAAATTAGGTATTAGAATTGGAGTAAGAACGGGTGATACAACTGCTTATGAGAAAGTAAAGATGTTGAAGAATGCTCCTCATATTTTAATCACAACTCCCGAAAGCTTAGCAATCATGATTAATTCTCCAAAATTTAAAGAGAAACTCAAAGATGTGCAATGGTTAATTGCAGATGAAATTCACGCTTTGGCAGATAATAAGCGAGGAGTACATTTTAATCTGACCATGGAAAGATTGCAAAGAATTTCTCCAGGGATGGCTAGAGTGGGATTATCCGCAACAATCGCACCATTAGATGAGATTGCAAAATATTTAGTTGGTTACAAAGGAGATGATTTGAGAGATTGTGGTATCATTGATGTGCAGTTCGCTCAGAAAAACAACGATTTTTCTGGCGTGCCACAAACTCCTGGAGTTTGTCAGCACATTAAGGAAATGGATTTGCAAGTTCTCAGTCCAGTAAAAAGTCTTGTTGATACAGATTATATGATGAAACATAACAAGATGTATGAACTGATGCACAAACTTGTACAAGAACATCGTACTACTGTAATTTTTACAAATACTAGATCTGCTACAGAAAGGGTTGTTCATAATCTTAAAGAAAGATTTCCAAAATTATACAACGACACAAACATAGCTGCTCATCACGGCAGTTTAGGGAAAGAAGCGCGATTCAAAACTGAACAGGACTTAAGAGAAGGAAATCTAAAAGTTGTTGTTTCTTCAACAAGTTTAGAATTAGGAATTGATATTGGGTATGTAGATATAGTTCTTTGTTTAGGAAGTCCTAAATCTGTAGCCCGTTTCCTTCAAAGAGCTGGTCGGGCAGGGCATCAATTACACTCTACAGTAAAAGCTAGAATAATTGTTATGGACAGAGATGATTTAGTTGAATGTTCTCTGTTACTAAAAGCGGCTAAAGAAAGAAAGATTGACAGAATTCATATTCCAATCAATGCTTTAGATGTTTTAGCGCAACACATTTACGGTATCGCAATTAATGGAGTTATTAATATTTATGAAATGTTTCATCTGATTAAGAATTGTTATTGTTATCATGATTTAACGTGGGATGATTTTTTTGAATTAATAAAATATCTCTCTGGAGAATATGTTTCTTTAGAAGAACGATACGTTTATGCCAGAATATGGTACGATCAAGAAACTGGTAATATTGGTAAGAGGGGTAAACTAGCTAGAGTAATTTACATGACAAATATTGGAACAATCCCCGAAGAAACTTTTGTTAAAGTTAAAGTTGGCGAACAAATTGTAGGATCTATTGATGAGGGTTTCTTAGAACGTTTAAGACCAGGAGATGTTTTTGTTTTAGGTGGAAGTGTTTACATGTTTAAATTTAGTAGAGGGATGACTGCACAAGTTAGTACTTCTGTAAATCGACCACCAACAGTTCCATCTTGGTTTTCAGAAATGTTACCTTTAAGTTTTGATTTAGCGATGGAAATTAATAAATTCAGATTTTTAATGGAAGATAAGTTCAAACAAAATCTTAACAAAAAAGAAATGCTCAAATTTATCAATGAATATCTTTATGTTGATGATAAGGCTGCAAATTCAATTTATCAATTTTTTTATGAACAATATCAGTTCTCTGAAATTCCTTCTGGTAAAAAGATTGTGGTTGAGAAATATTCAGAACGAGGAATGAATTATGTTATCTTTAATACTTTATTTGGAAGAAGAGTTAATGATTGTCTTGCTAGATCTCTTGCTTATGCCATTGGCCGTTCACAACATCGAGATGTAGAAATAGGAATTACTGATAATGGTTTTTATTTGTCTTCTGATAAACTGTTTAATGCTTTACGTGCATTTGAATTGTTAAAAACAGAAGACTTTAGGTCAATACTAGAGAATGCTATCGAAAGAAGCGAAGTGCTTTCCAGAAGGTTTAGACATTGTGCTGTACGTTCGTTAATGATTCTTCGTTCATATATGGGACGAAAGAAAAGTGCTGGAAGAATGCAAGTTGGTAGTAGAATTTTATTTAATGCAGTTAAACGAATTGGTAATAATTTTCCTATTCTGAAAGAAGCAAGAAGAGAAGTTCTTGAAGACTTAATGGATTATAAGAATGCGCAAGTAATAATTGATGGTGTAATTGATGGAACTGTTTCTTTAGTTGAAACAAATAATCTGATGCCTAGTCCGTTTGCTTTTGGTTTAATCATCGGTGGTTATTCTGATGTGATTAAAATTGAAGATAAACAAGAATTCTTGAAACGAATGCATCAAATGGTTCTGGCCAAGATTGCTCTTAAGGATGGTAAGAAGCTAATTAAGAAAAAGAAAGAAGAGTTTTCTTATGTTGGTTTTTGGGATGAACAGAAAAAGAAGCAAGAAGAACGTAAAGATGTTCTTCAAGAAAAGTTAAAAATGCAAATCTGGAATCTGAAACGTGTACCTGTTTACGCTAAAGAAGAGTTGGTTAAATTAGTTGAAACTGGTAATATGGGTAAAAAAGTTTGGGAAGAAATTGATAATCATAAAGAAGAAGTTGAGAAAGTTTGGCCTGACGAGTTAAGGGAGTTTGTCTTTGGTAAGAAGAGAATTGTTTGAAATCCGTAAATCTTGCGTTTTTCTTAGAAATGTTTATATATTTATTACTTTTAAGTAGAGATTATGGCGTCTGGCACTAAATTTGATGATGAATTTGATAATATTTTTTCTTTAGATGATCCTATTACGGATGATTTGGAAGAAATACTTAATTCTGAAGTAAATCTGAAATTAGCTCCAGAACAAGAGTTAAGATATAAAGAAGTATTAGATGTTACTCAAGTATTATCCTTCCCAGATGGTGTAAAAAAAGAATTACCAGATTTTATTAAAAGAATTTTTTCTAATGGGAATTATAATCAGATCTCAAATGTTTGTTTATTAAACTCTTTGAGGAATCTTTCTCGGTTCAAAAAAATCGATCCAGAAAGGATCGGAAGAACATTAATTTATGAGTATTTAACTATCACTGAAATTTGTGAAGAACAAGAATCAGATAAACCTAATTCTTTTGATGATACTACATCTCTTGAAGATAGATTTTCTGGATTAATAGAATCATTTAATACTTTTAGGGAAAAAAATTATTTTTGTAATCAAGAAAGTTTTTTTTCGAGTCTTTATTCTGTTAGAGATATAATTAAAAAATTTTTAACTTTAACTCCTAAAACTTTAGGAAATATTTCTAAACTGCTTTCTGTCTTTCTTCCATTATCTCCAGAATATCTTCTTGAGAATGATTGGGACACTATCAGAACTTCCAGAGAAGCAATTTCCTATTATTTATCAATAGTAAAACAATTAGATGACCCTCAAACAATTAATGCTTTTGAGTCAACATTTGGTTCTTTCCTAAGGGAAAATCCGTCTGGTAACATAGACGAAGTTGAACGTGAGCTAATAGTTAGGAAAGAGATTGCAGAACTAATTAATCCATTTAGTTCAGAAGCTAAACCTTACTTAATTTATTTCTATAATTATTTATGTAAAAAGTCTGTTCCTGAAGAGCGTACTTATTTAATTAAAGATAGTACAAAGTTTTTTGATGAAAATTTGCCAAAACTTTTAGATATTAATTCAAAATGTTATTATGGGGTATTTATGAGGTTAGCTTTTACTCAATGTTTTAGAAATGATAAACAGGGTTGTGATTTATCAGCTTTGGAAGAAATTTTTAATAAAGATATTGATGATGTTTTACCATTATCTAATTTCTTAGATAATTTAAATATTGATTTAAATATAGATCTCTCTGTTGATTCTGTTAATGACCCTGATGATTCTCTTTTAACTAAATATCAAGATCTAAGACAACCATATGATGAGTTCTGGTTCTTCAATAGTTTATCATTTTATTATTTATCACGTACAGAAAGCGAAAAGAAACAATGTTTGTTTGACTTAGAAATCATGAAGCACGACCCTCTTTCTATGTTAATGGCAAATCGCTCTTTGAGTTCCTGGAATCCCAAAGATAAGAATAATAGAGTTGAGGAAGAACTAAATATTATTGCTTGCTTATATGCAGGTGGTTTTTCTATTGAAGAAAAGATAAAAGCTCATTCTTCTCTAAGCCCTTTCCAAGACCCAGAATATAACCAGAAGTTTAGAAGATTACTAGGTAATTTAAATGATATCAATGAGATTTGTGAATGTGCAGAGATTAATATGCAAATTGGTGATTATGATGTCATCAGAAGATTAGGCTTTGGATCTGGTGGGTCTGTTTATTTAATCAATTCAAAGAATATGAAACGGAAAAGAGTATTAAAGATAATTAAGGAGGAGAAACATAGAAAAGAAGAAACTGAACTTATGGCAAGATTGAAAGGAAAAGATCTTGATAACATTGTTCAGATTCACGAGGCTGGAGAGAATATTGCTGTTGTCGCTGGTGAAGAAAAATACGCGATCGTCATGGAATATATTGATGGACAGACTTTACGTGAATTAGTTGATGCTGGACCACTTTCTAAAGATAAAGTTTTAGAATATGGGACACAAATATTTAATGGAATCTTAAGCCTACAATCTTATGGTATAACTCATCGAGATTTGAATTTGAAGAATATTAAAGTTAATAGTGATGGTGTTGTTAAAATATTAGATCTGGGGATTGCTACTGATGAAAATGAACCTAAAGGAAAAGATGCTAGACGTTTTGGTGTTCCTTCAGATATGAAATCAAACGATCTTTTTTCCTTAGGTTTAATTCTTTATCAGTTATCTTCTGGTGACCATCTTATCTTAGAAAAGAGGGACAGAAGTAGTTATTCTCATGCAGAAGAGGTTGCCATACTAAAAGAAAAACTTTATGAAAATAATCAAATAGCATCTTTATATCAAGAGAAAATTTGTGGGAACATCCCAAAAGAGTTACAAGCAATAATTTATGCTTGTTTAGAAAATCCTATTGGGAATGTAGAGGATGTTAAAGAAGCATTTGAACAGACAAGAGATGACTTACGTTATTATTTAATGGATAAGACTGATTTAATTGCAAGAATCCATGAGCTAGAATCAAAGGATAATCTGGTGATTAAAAAATGAGATTTGAAGAGATTGACATAACTCATCTTTTCCTAGATGTTGATGGGACGCTATTTAATAAGAAAAAAGAATATATTCTGGGAAGCGGTTCAATAGAAGATGTTCATGAGTTTTTTCGTTATGTTACATTTACTGAAGCATTGAAACAAGGCAATGAAATTAATGAAAATGAATTAATTGAAAAGGTTGTTGAAGAATATCATTGTAGGATTCATGAAAATAATCTTCTAGAATATACTGCACGATTTTCAAATAATCTAAAACGTCATTATCATGATTTAGTAAGAAAACATGGTTCAAATGGGAAAGTATTCACCCATGAGTTTGAAACTAGTCCTGGCTTTTTCGCAAAGATAGTTGGAAAGACAGATTTTTCTTCAATACTAACAAAAGACCATAAATTGATTGATACTATTGATACAATTAAGCAGAAGGGCATACAGTTGGGTTTGTTAACCACAGAAAGATATGATACAGTAACAACTATTGCAAATGTTCTTGGTTTAAGTTTGGATGATTTTGTAGTTAATACTGGTGCTGAATATCCAATTCTTTGTTCAGAGAACGTAAAAGAAAAGAAACCTTCACTAGAAGGATTCCAAAAAATAATCACAATAACAAATGCTACTCCTAATAAAATAGCTTATGTTGGCGATTCTTTAACTAAAGATGTTCATCCTCCATTATCATTGGGAATGAATGCAATCCATGTTACTTGGAAAGATCACCCTCTTAGAATTAGAGGAGATTATGTTGAGATGCCAACAATATATCATTTGAGTGAGGTGTTTAAATGATAAGAACAATTATTCAAATTGCTAAATCAGCTGGGGAAATCATTGAACAAGAAAAAAAAAATAAACATGAGGTTATGCTTAAAGAAGATAACAGCGTAGTTACAACAGTAGATTTGAAAGTTAACAATTTTATTATTTCTGAACTAAAGAAGTATTTCCCTGATAAAGAAATAATCAGTGAGGAACTAATCAGTATACCTACAAAAGATTCTTTCTTTATTATTGATCCGTTGGATGGGACACAGGAATTCTTGAATTGCATTGATGAACCAGAAAAGTACACCGAGTATGCTGTCCAGATTGCTTATGTGGAAGACGGTTGTCCCATAATGGGTGTTGTTTATCAACCCGCTATTGATAAATTATATTACGCTGTTAAAAACAAAGGTGCTTTTTTGCAACAAGGAACTAGTATTAAGAGAATTTTTACAAAACAATCTAATCGTGTTGTTGTGGGTAGATATAATATTGATGAGGATCTAATAAAAATATTAAGCTCGAAATTCTCAAAAACCCTTTCCGAAGTTAGTCAGGTAGGAAGTTTCGGAATAAAAGTATGCCAAGTTGCTGAAGGTAAGTACAATTCTTTTGTTCATACTAATTTTGATAATAATAAAATTCATGCTTCTTTATGGGACTCTTCTGCTCCAGACATTATTCTTCGCGAAGCAGGTGGAAGATCATTTGAGATGAAAACTTTAGTGCCCATAGATTATTCTTCTAATAAAATAAACCTTACTCAGGGGTATATTGCCACTTCAAATAAAAGTAAAGTCATAATTGTTTTTGATGTTGATGGGGTTTTAGGAAACTTTGAGATCCTTAAAGAAAAGAGAGATGTTGCCCATATTACTGCAGTAGCTAATAATAATCTGATTAGTTTCCAAGAGGCTAAAAAGCTATTTATTACCACTAGGGAAAAACTAAGGGCTGTAGATCAGTTTTCTACTATTGATACAATGTTTCATCTTGGTATTAGTAAAGAAGAATTTTATAATATAATGAATTCAGTACCTATTGAAGGAGGGATTAGTTGTAATCCTAACGCTAAAACAATATTACAGTACTTATCCAAAAATTGTACTTTAGTTGCTTTAACAAATACTCCTTACTTAGCAAATATTGAAACTTTAGACTATTTAAGATTATTAGAATATTTTGATAAAGTATATTCTATCGATAAATATAATTTTATTAAACCATCAGTGGAAATATTCGAGAGAATAAAGATGGATTTTGGGGCTGAGCAAGGCTATTCTATTGGTGATAATGCCCATAAAGATTTACTTCCTGCTAAGGAAGCAGGATTTAAAACTATTTTATTTGGAGATAAAAAAAAAGTAAGTGGTGTTGACTATAAAATAGATGATTTGGCTAAATTAAAAGAAATAATTAATCTAAAAAATGACAATTGATGATAAAATTGAAGAAGAGTACGATGTAAGTAAAGAATGTGATCTTAAAAGTATAATTCCAGAAGTTGAAGAACATAAGAAGAAACTTTCTCAAGAGCAATTAGGGGAATTTAATTCTTTAGAATCCAAATTAAAGCCATTGACCATTAATAATCCAGATCATGCTCATCCGGGCAACTCAGAAGCTTTAAGAAAAATGGGCAATATTTTTTATGAGAATGAAATATCTAATGATATTGCTTCTCAGTATTATCATCTTGCTTTTGAAGAATATTCTTCTGATGCGAGAATACTTTGTAATCTCGGAATTATTGCTAAAGAAAAAAATGACTATGAAAAAGCAAAAGAATATTTATGGAAATCTCTTAATTGGAATAAAAGTTTGTGGTTAGCTCATGATGCTCTTACTGATATTCTTAGTGATGAAAATGATACAACTGGAATGGTCACTTGGATCAATAAATTTATTAATTCTGTTGGAGGTAAGGGGAGTATAATTCAACTAGCGGGGATGGTAGAAGATTCAGATTATGAAGAAGATAATATTCTTTATCAATCATATGACGCATTAGAGGTTCTTGTTTCTGCAGATTATGGTGAAAGATTTGATGGTTACGATGTTTGCAAATTAATCCTTTCGGGGATAAATCCTCAACTTGCTAGTCAATATAATGGTCGTTTTGGTGCTTTGGATATTGTTAATTTACATAAAGCAGATTGTTCTCCAGAAAAAGCTAACACTTACGACGTTCGTTTTGGAGGCTTAGATATTGCACATCTAAAAATGGCAAGAGTAAAGAATGAAGAAGCAATTATTTATCCTGAACATTTTGATGGTAGTTGTATATCTGCTTTAGTTCATGAGAATATTTCTCCAGAAGTTGCTGGTTCATATGGCGAGCCTTTAATGCCAACATACTTGAATAAAGGATATTCTGGAACAAGCATTACCTGTTTTGTAAAATATGGTCTTAATGATAAAGATGTTAAAGATTATGGTGAACTTCCAAGTTCGGTAATTTGTTTATTGGTTGAAAATGGAATCTCAGCTGAACAATATAGACCTTATGGAGAAAAATTTGTAGATACAGAAAAGTGGCATAAAGTAGATTGGAAATCTTTAATAAAATTGATTAATCGTGCTAAAAACTATGAAGAGATTGCTGAATATGATTCTTCTTTGGGTCTTGATGATATTATTCAACTAAATTACAATTCAATATCCTCTTCACTTGCTAACCAATATCACGGATTTAACGGTTCACAGATTTCTCGTTTAGTTGAATACAAGATTGAACCAGAAAAGATTCCTGAATATTCAGAACGATTTGATAAAGAGGATATATCGTGGTTAGCTAGTTTTAATGTTTCTTCAGAATTTGCAGAAAAATTTGATCCAAGGTTTAAAGGTAATGATATTATCAATTTAAAAGATGTGTATTCGCCAGAGATCACTCAATACAATGCTAAAATTCCTGCTATTATAATTAGGGCATTAATTAAAAATAATGTTTCACCTGAAAAAGCTGAGGAATATTTGAAACATTGGAACGAGTGGGAATTAATTGGGGTTTTTGATGTTCCTTTTGATATTGCTCGTAAATATAAAGAAAATAATGGTTTGCACATTGGAAAAATGTATCGAAGCGGAATTATGCCTGAAGAAGCAAACAAATTTGATGATCGTTTTAGATCTGATGGTATTGTAGATTGTATTGAAGCAAAAGTTAGTCCAGAAATAGCTAATAGTTATCATGGGCGTTTTGATGAATATGGTGTTAGGCAATTAGTTGAGTTTAATTGTGATCCAAAGATTGCTAATACTTACGATGAGAGATTAAATGCTGAAGCTATTTTATTATTATCTAGCGTTGGTATTTTCCCAGGAATATTTAGTGAGAATTCTGAGATTTATTACAGTCTTTTAAAAGATATCACTCACTTTGAAGAAGATGATACTGATGATGATCAAGATAGTAATCTTTTAGGTGTTGGTTCACAAGGGATTGTGATTCTAAAGAATGAAAGTGCTTGGAAGTTTAGTCAGGATATTGATTATGAATATTCATTACTTAAAATGCTGGAGAATCCTAAGAATGTTATAGGGATAAAAAATAAACCAAAAAAAAGAGTTGCCTTGGAATTAGAATATGTTTCGGGCGACTCACTAAAAACGATTATGGGGAAAAAACTATTATCATTAGATAAAACATACCATTACTCATTGGAAATATTTAACGGTCTTCAAGAACTTCGTCAAGCTGGGATTTATCAGCATCGTGATATTCGTCCAGCAAATATTATGGTTGACGAAGAAAAAGAAAGAGCAATAATAATTGATTTAGGAATTGCTACAACAGACCCATTAGATTTACCTAAAGATAACCGTAGATATGGCGGTCCAAACGATTTAGTTTCTCTTGGACAAGTGATGTATAAAATGGCTACTGGCGAACATATTTTTGCTGAATCTGAATCTATGGAAAGAACTATTTACGCAGACAAGTTAAAAGATCATCGTGATTGGATTTACGAGGAAGATAAGAGATTAGGACCATATCTTAGAATAGTTAATGAAACTGTTACAGATGATAAAGTGGCAGATTTAATAAAATTATGTCTGACGGCAAAAGGTACAGAAGAAGATTATCAGAGATTAGAAGAGAGATTTGCAACATAAAAATGAAACTAGAAAGAATACTTGCGGAAACAGAACTGGCAAGAGATTATCGAAGAATAATTAGATCGAATGATTTCTTAGGGGATAAAATAAAAGAAGCAGTTCAGAAAATTAGGGGTATTCATCAAGTTAAACGTTATTTAGGACATGTTGATTTATTATCAAAAAAGTGGAGTGCTTATTTAGATGATCCTCCTGTTAATTATGGGATCGCTTTTGCTCATTATGCTTGGTTTAGTATGGATTTGCCTTTTTACACTAGGGCTTTTTCTAAAGTAGAAGAAGAGTTTTCAGATGTCATTTCAGATATAATCCTTCAAGTGAATAAGAAAACTAATCATCTTTCTAAATTAGCTTACGTTTTTGAAACGCCGTATAATAAAAATTGGGGTAATACTTTGCCATATAAAAAACAACGTCAACAATACTTTTCTCTTCTACATAAACTACAAGCTGTTGATCCAGATGTTATTGCCGATGCACATTATCTTCTTTCTTGTTTAATAAAGAATCAAGAAAAAGAATATCCTTTAGAAAAAATAGTGTCAAATATTTGTGAACTGGACAAATTGGGTGATGACCCCCATCTGAATTCATCCTCTGTCCAAGGGATGCCAGAAACTGTTAGATCACTTGCACAAACATATATTGAAGGTCTAAATTTTTTGGCAGGGCCAACATATATTAAAGAATTTGAAGAAGATTTAAATTTAAAAGACATACTTAATGACGATACAGTTGATTTACATTTTGAAAAAGTAATCGCTTTTGCTAAAAAATGTGACTCTGTTTGTAATCAACGAAATCAATTAACAAACAACATAGATTATCTTGAATCTGTAGAATATAAAGAGATAGATTCAAAAGCTGATAAGTACAATGGAATTGTTGGTGCTTTTGCAATGGGCCTTCCAATAATACAACAATTAAATCCAAGTGCCGTTGATGATTATGTCCATACTGCTTCTGAAATGATAATTCGTGCTGTTGATATTAACAAAGTGGAATTAGCATTCAAAAGTTTAATTACCCATATGGGAGGTTATAAATTAATATCTACGGGTATACGTTCAATTGTTGTTTTTTCTGGTGATTCTATCAGTAAGTTTTCATCAGACATCTCATATGAAGCAGAATTACATCATAAATTAGAAAATCCAATAAATGTTGTTTCGGCAGTAAAAGAAAGCAATACTGAAATAACTTTAGAATTAAAATATATTCATGGTCACTCACTTGAAGAATTAATGGATATTAATCAATTATCTTTAGATTTAATAAAGAAATATTCTTCAGGTATTTTCAACGGTCTTCAAGAACTTCGCCAAGTAGGGATTTATCAGCATCGTGATATTCGTCCAGCAAATATTATGGTTGACGAAGAAAAAGAAAGAGCAATAATAATTGATTTAGGAATTGCTACAACAGACCCATTAGACCCCCCTAAAGATAACCGCAGATATGGCGGCCCAAACGATTTAGTTTCTCTCGGACAAGTGATGTATAAGATGGCTACTGGCGAACATATTTTTGCTGAATCTGAATCTATGGAAAGAACGATTTACGCAGACGAGTTAAAAGATCATCGTGATTGGATTTATGGGGGAGATGAAAGGTTAGATCCATATCTTAGAATAGTTAATGAAACTGTTACAGATGATAAAGTGGCAGATTTAATAAAATTATGTCTGACGGCAAAAGGTACAGAAGAAGATTATCAGAGATTAGAGGAGAGGTTTGAAAATATTGTTTGAAGATAGACTAATGTGATTCGCTTTTATTTTTTCCTAGTTCTCTAATAATAGTGGCTCTAACAAAATCATTGATACAATCTAAAAATGGACTCACTTCATTAATTACTTTTAATTCATTTAAACCAAAATTAATATTTTCCATTCTTTTTATCAACTCGTACCTCTTATTGGTTAAGTTATGTTCCAAACTACCTTTATGTAAGTGAAGAAAGTGTTCATAGACTAGTTCAAATATTTCTTGAAGAATATTTTTAACTCTTAGTGTGCAACCAAACCTAGCAGTTTTTTCTACTAAATGTCTATATTTATCCATCATTTTATCAACAATCAGATATAAAGTGAATAATTGTGCCTTTTCTTCTTGACTTTTATCTGACTTATCTAAGACTCTCAGAAAATAAGTGATAAACTTACAAACATTATCATGGTAATCATAAGCATTTTCAGCATATAAATGGAAATCTTTTCCTATACTTTTTAAATATTCTTCCATTACTTCTTTAAAAAGAAAAAATATTCTTTTTTCAATTATATTAATATTTTCTTCCTTATCTGTTAGGAAACAACGGAGTTCAGTCCTGTTCTTGGTTTGAGAAACTATTTCCATGCCAATGAAACGGGTAATCATTTTTTTTTTGATTAAAGATAAAATGTTAATGTTTTTATTATTTTTACCATCATAGATCTCAGGTTTAGAATACATAAGTGTGATTTTATTATAGTTGGTAATATATAATGTCTCCAAATATCTTCCCAGGATATGTTTATTAAAACCACTAATATCCAGCGTAATCTTTTTTTCTTTCTCTTTTCTTTCTCCTAAAGAGAAATTAATTTCTTTTTCCCCTAAAGAGACGTCTAATTCATCTCCCTTAGAAACATTATTCTTTTTAACCCACTTGTTAGGCAAGGAAACCATTAACGTACTAGGACCAATTTGAGCTACTTTTCGCTTCATAATTCCAATAATCTCGGATAATATTTAAACTTTTCGGAAAATTATAATATTATAATGCATTATTATAATATAATCATTAAATATATATTCCTCTTTAAGTTTACTAATAGTTAAGAACGGAACAATTTCCGTTTGGAGGCAAAAAAATGAAAAAACATATGGTTGAAAAAGATGGGATTTATGGTGCATTAATTATGGCTGCAAAGAACCCTAATACAGATTCTTCAAAGAATCTAGCAAAAGCGGGATTGAACTTTCAGTATAAGAAAAATCAAATCATGGAACAATATGTAATACCTGTTAATGGTGGGATATATCAAGTTCAAGTATTAGATTTCTTAGGTGATCAATATGGACTTGAAGGAGTAATGGCTATGGGTGTAAATACTAATGGGGATGAAATGAACAATGTGTTGGATTTTCTCTTAACTACAGCAGGGATTGTACCTTTAGATCAAGAAGTATTTAATGGCAATCCATTAAAAGAAAAATACACTGAAGTACTTGAAAAAATGGTTACTGATTATGCAAATACTTTGGTAATTAATACACCAGACACAGTGAATTAAAATGAATCCAAAAACCTTACAACTCTTGATGCATTTAAGAGAGAACTCTAGAGAGAAGCTTACAAGTATTAGTAAAAAAACTAATATCCCGATCTCTACCCTCTTTGATCTGTTGAAAGAGTTGCAGGGGGGTTTAATTCTCAAAAGTACTGTTTTATTAGATTATTCTAAGTTGGGTTATCATGCTAGAGCAAAAGTGTTTCTGAAAGTAAGTAATGAGAATAAAGAGAAATTAAAAAACCACTTGAACTTAAATCCCAATGTGAACACAATTTACAAAATTAATAATGGGTGGAGTTTTTTAATTGAAACTGTACATAAGAATATTAAAGAATTAGATATTTTTCTGGAGAAGTTAGAAGATAATTATAATATTGAAAACAAACAAATTCATTATTTAATTGATGAAGTTAAAAGAGAAGGTTTTGTGGTTGATTGAATATTAAATTCATTTAATCTCTTTATATCCTAAAACCTGGTTTTCTTTATCTCTTAATTCAACATATTTTTCTGGTTCTCTAGCTATGTCATACCAGAATCTTACTCTGCTGAATCCGTTCTTTGCTTTTCCATTACATCTAATTACGCCCATTCCAGCCCAAGGAACTGGCTGTGTTTTTTTGTTTACCAAATGAATCCCTAATTGTCCACTTTTTGGATGAACTGTTCCTCTTAGATGTTCAGAAAAATACTTCTCCAAAACCTTTAATTCTCTAAGTGTATAATTTAAAGCTAAGTATCCTACAGTAAAGTCTTCAATATTTTGATCTATAACTTCTCTTCTTTCATCTTTACTTATGTTTTCCCCATATACTAAATCATGAAAATAATCAAACTCTTCTTGAGTTGATTCTCCATGAACTGGAACAAAGTTATTGCCAACAAGTGTGTCTAAATTTAGATTTCTTTTTGAATTTCTAGCCAACTCACAAACTTCTGGTTTTTTTCTTATGGTTTCCCATGATGCATGAAGATTACTCAAATGCTTTTTATAACAATCATCCCACTGACTTTTAAATGGAGATACTAGATCCTCTATAATATCATATACTTTAATTGGTGCCTTTAGGTGTTTTATAATTTCCTTTAATTCATCACGATAATTTCTTGCACAACTTTTATCAACACCAAATAAATCAGAATATAGTATCCCATCACTTGCAATTATTATTTCTACTCCTGGTTCATAAACTCTTTGTATAGAATCAGAAATTCCCGATAATTGGGTCACTGAAGCAATCTCAGCTAAACCCGCAATTCTTGAATTGTTCCGTAAAGGATTTGGTAACTTAAATGGAAATGAAGGGATAATAATTTTTATAGGTTCATTAGATGAGATTGAATTATTAAAATTATTGATGAAATATTCTTTGCTTTCAGTTAAATTACATGCAGGGCCATTTCTAATCCTCTGATTTAAAAATATGGAAAGAATCTTTTCAGCTAAGTTTCCATTGTATTTACGTGCATTATTTCCTATTGATTCATAAATACATTTATGTAATTCCTTCCATTCTGAATAATCAAAATTTTCAATTTGTTTTATCTCAATCTCTTTTTTCTCAGATAGCTTGCCTAATGATTTTCTAAAAAAGAATTCTGGTTCAGCGACTGTACTCATTATTACTCTTTCATCAAATTGTTTTGCTAATGTCATGAGTATTAATTTGATGACAATATAAAAGTGTATTTCTACAGAAAAACCGTAATATTTCCGAGCGATTTAAATGGATATAAGAAGAATAACATTCTATTCGTAAATTATCCGAGAAGTCTGTAGAAATGTTTATTAAATGATTAGAATATTAATGTTATATGAAAGCGTATCAACTAATAAAATATGGGCCTTCCAAGGAAGCATTTAAAACAATTGATGTAAAGACTCCAGAGATCAATGATGATGAACTTCTTGTTAAAGTTAAAGCAGCAGGAATTAATCCTGTTGATATTAAGATGAGATTAGGAATGATTCCTTCACTTGATCTACCAACTATTTTGGGTTATGATTTCTCAGGTGTTGTGGAGAAAGTTGGCAAGAATGTTACTCGGTTTAAGATTGGTGATGAGGTATATTCAGCTGGTGCTAATCCTCATGATAAAGGAGGATCTTATGCAGAATACACTGCAGTAAATGAAAGATTAGCTGCAATAAAACCAAAGAATATTACTTTTGTAGAAGCTGCTTCAATTCCTCTCGTGGGAATTACTGCTTATGAAGCTATATTCGAAAAACTAAATCTTCAAGAAAAAGAAGATATACTCATTCATGGCGGTACTGGTGGTGTTGGATCAATTGCAATTCAATTAGCAAAACTTAAAGGGGCAGAAGTTTACTCAACCATCAGTTCACTTAGGAAAAAGAAGATTGTTGAATCTTTGGGGGCCATTAGTATTGACTACACCGAAGAATGTTTTGTAAGGTATGCAAAGAATCTTCCAGGGAGTGGTTTTACAAAAATATTTGATACTGTTGGTGGTAAAGTTTTCCAAGAAAGTTTGGGAGCACTTAAGCCCTATGGTCAAATAGCTTCAATTTTAAATGTTTTTGATGAAAGTTTAGATTTAAGTAGTGCAATGATTAATAATGCTTCTATACATTTTACAATGATGCTTTTACCTCTTAGATTGGGATTATATGATCAAATGAAAAAACAAGGGGTCATACTTGAGAATTTATGTCATTTAATTGAATCTGGAAAAATAGTTCCAAGAGTAGAAAAAGTATTTTCAGATATGATTAAAGCTCATAATCATGCAGAAAAAGGTGGATTAGAAGGAAAACTAGTTGTTGAGTTTAATTAATATTTAACACCATTTTATATACTTATCAAACTAAAACCATGAAAATGACATACATATCTTTTAAAGAGAGAGAAACTAAAAATAATTATGCTGCCGATGAAGTTATTTCTGCATTACAAAAAGAAATTCGTCGTGGTAATCTAGAATCTGCATGTTTCTTTGGATTAGAATTGTTGGAATCTGGTTTGGAATTTGAAACCAAGTTTTGGGAAAGAATACTAGTGATTTCTGTTGAAGATATTGACGACGATAATAAAATACCACT
The DNA here is from genome assembly GCA_018696595.1 of Candidatus Woesearchaeota archaeon. Classification (GTDB taxonomy): domain Archaea; phylum Nanobdellota; class Nanobdellia; order Woesearchaeales; family GW2011-AR9; genus JABJOX01. The sequence continues at coordinate 48,004 of JABHQW010000003.1, forward strand.
CATTAGATCATTAAAAGAAAATTACTTTGATTTAGTAAACTCAAAAAATTGGGACAAACATATGCAAGCAATTCAAGCTATAAAGATTCTGTGTGAAGCTAAGAAGGGCAGGATTATTAGTGAATTATATGATGTACTACAATTAAGGAAAAAAGATGGCTGGAAAGTTAAGGTACCAGATTATGCACTTGACAAACATACTAAGAAAGGAAAAGAAATGGGTAGAAGTTATAACCATTTCTTTGTTGAAGCTGCAAAAATAATTAATGTAAATAAAGTTGAAGATTTTAGATATCTAAATGAACTAAAAAAATATTATAAAATTAATTAAAATTTTTTCTTAAATTCTCTTAAAACTAATTCCGATAACAAAACATTTGAATCAACACTATCTTTAATTTCATCTTCTTTCATTAAACTAACTCTAGGTGCCCCTTCAGGTGCACGAATTAAAATAATATCACTTTCAGGAAATCTTTTACTAGCAAGTCTTGCAGTAGCTAATGATTTGCCATCATCATAGTATTTTTTAGGTAGATAAATTGTTTTACTTTTTGAAAATGATGTTAATGATAGACTGGGAGCATCCAAATTAGTTGGGCTTCCAGATAAATCAAAACTATTTTCGCCAACTAATATTATATTTGGTGATCTTGTTGAAATAAATGTTGGTTCAATTATATCAATCTCAATATCATCTTGACCAACACGCGGCATTTTATTTAATAAATAGTTCTGCCAAAAAGATTTCACGCATTCACGAACATTAGTTGTACCTTTTAGCTTTCTTATTTCTGCTGTTTTTTCTTCACCTAAATCCCATTCTCTAGAATCATATGTTGAGCAATTAGATTCACTCCAATCTTTAATAAAAGTAGCAAAAGTCACATAATCACTTAATCGGGGAACTCTCGTAATATCCCATCCTTCTAATACTCTTGTACACTCAGTTAAAGTTCTTGGCGTGCTAAAATATTTGACGCCTTCTGCATCTAACTTTTCGAACAATTTCTTTTCATGATAAACTTCAATTAATGAAACTCTTCCAAAAGTGTCAACAATTTCTTTATTTTCTTCAAATGCAGTTCCATCTAAAACGCTGGCTTTTAATTGCATGAAAGAATAATACATTGGAATACTTAATGCACCTGCGCCTTTATTCAGATACCAGACATCAGGCATTCTTAATCCAATATCCTCATCATCTTCTGGACAAAGTTCATCTTGGTGTACTTGATAGCCTTCTTCAGATAATAGGTCTGCAAGAATATCTGTGTTTAATCCACCATAAGTTAATATTGGTAATTTAGAAGTTGTTTCTAAATCGAGATTATTATGTGAATTATTTAAATCACAAACATAAATTCTTGATTCGATCTTTCTAATATTTAATGGGTTTCTTATTTTTTGTTTTAAGTTTGTTTCGTACATAAGTAACTATAAATGATTCTTTTAAATTACTCTTTCCCCAAAAATCCCGTAACAATTCCGCACGTTTTCCGACGACATATAAAGAAAACAATGTTTCTCGGAAACTTTCCGGAACTTTAATAACAACGCTTTTTAAAAAGAAAATTAACATTTTCTAAAATGAAAGAAAAAGAGCGGTTAATAATTTCACACTTAAGAAAAGATGCACGTTCTAGTTTAGCTTCAATTTCTTTTGATATTAAAATGCCCATTTCTACAATCTATGATAAGATTAACCGTTTTCAAAAAGACAAGACTATCAGAAAACAGGTTGCACTAATAGATTTCAGAAAGTTAGGTTATCATCATCATACAAAATTAGCTTTACAAGTTCCTCGTTTACAGAAACAATCCTTACAAGAATTCTTAACTAACCATTCAGCAATTAATTCTATTCATGAAATTAATAGTGATTATGATTTTATGGTTGAAACAGTGCATAAAGACATTAAAGAATATTTAGATTTTATTGAAACTTTAAATGAATCTTTTGACATTACGAATAAACAAGAATTTCAAATCATTAATGATCTTGCAAGAGAAAAGTTTGTTTAAATTAATAATCCTTCGTTCGGTTCTGGGAATGAACCCTTTTCCAAAAATTCATTGATTAATTGTTTGGCAGACTTACCATGATAATCTTTTGCAAACTTTTTCTTTGTTTGGGCAATGTGTCTCTGAAGTTCTTCGGGAAGAGTTCGTTCTCTGAAAAGGTTTTCCATTACTTCTTCTGGCTGATCTGTTTCGTAAAGTTTTCCAAATAACTTTGGTACCACTAATTCCTCTAGGATCTCAGAGTAAGTTCCAAGGGTTGTAACTTGAATTCCAGTATTCAATGATCCTCTTTCCAAGTTTTCTGGGTCATAAAGCACAACGTAAGCTTTTTTAGGAACTACCTTATCATTTTCTCTTAGTTCTTTAGTTTCTACCTCAACTTCTAAAGTGATACTAGCACCAGGACCAAACAATCCCCGGTCATTTTGTTCATAAATATCAGGAGTAAATGGAATAATTATTTTTGGTAACTTTCTTCGTTCTTCAAATAAAGGCGGTCTGTTTTCATTTCCTTCGTTAGTAAGCGTATTACTTTCATCAAGTTCAATTTCCATATATGGTAATACTTCGTAAGGATAAGCACTTTCATTTATTTTAACTTCATAACTTTTTACTGTTCCTTCTAAATTAACAATAATTTTCTTCTTTGCTGGATCATAACAACTAAAGTTACCCCAATTATCAATTTCAATTCTACGTTCTGGTGATGTGAGTTTACTTGTTAATGAATTAATAATTTCTTCTTGAGCTTCTCTTTCATCTCCAGCCAATTCACTTTCTTTATCTGCATTCCAACCAGTTAATCTATATTCAGCAAGAATTGTACCACTTTGAGAAATACTATAAACAGTTGAACAATCTTCAATCCCAGTACTCGTTCTTCTACCCTTAATCACATTTGCTCTAGCTGAATATTCTTCACCAACTTGAGTATTATCAACTACAAAATCAATAAAATCCGTATAATTTGTAAATATTTGTGGTTCGCTCATAATGTTATCCATTTTTAATTATTTGCTTATAAATCTTTCTATTTATTTACTACTCTTGTGTGATTATTCTCTTGACAACAAATAATTTTATAAATCCAAGGGGTCTGCTAAAAATTGTAAAATGGGGGATGTAATAGATGTTTGCAAAAGAAGACAATTTCCTGCCGTGATTGTAAATGGTAGGGAGGGTTCACAAAGAGATTACGTACTACGAGAATTAATCGGAATTTTAACTGTGTTTTATAGTGGTTGTGGATTTACTTTTTCAAGCACTTCAAGGGAAGGAGAATCTAGGTGGAAACGACCTAAACTCTATTTTAATGTGTTTGATCCTAAAGGCAACAAGTCAACTAGAGTTGCTATTGAAGAACGTAGAGATGGAGTCAGAACATTAAAGGAAGATTCTGGTAGGGATTATGCAGCTTCTCCATTAACAAGATACTCTCCTTGTTTTGCTATTTATTTTGATTCTCAACGTGATGAAAGATTTTTTAGAAATAAAATGAAGCGTAGTGGTGAACAAGGTGGTCTTGAGGGCAAGATTGTTAATTTAGAAGAATTCTTAATCCGGGAAAGAGAGAAGTATAGTTATGTGCAAAGAGACCTGTTTCACAATCACTTAAAACCTCAACTTGAATCTAAGAGAAGGGCAGAAAATTATTAAACTAACTTCCCATTAAAGATATTATGTTTATCTCTACTAATCTTAACTCTAACTTTTTTTCCTTTCTTAAAATCACAGTTCGGGATAGAAATTACTCTGTTCTTTGCTACAGCGATACAAGAATTTGCAAATCTATCTGGAGACTTAATAATCGCTTTCACTGTATCATCAATTTGGAAGGGTTTATCTAACTCTTTAGTTTTTTGAATTCCAAAGTCTGTTGCTGATAACTTTTGTTTAGTTGCAGTCTTCTCACTTAACTCGTTAATCATTTGATAAAACTCTTGCCAAGACTTTGCCCTAGTTGGATTTCTTCCAGTTTTATAATTAAGAAAATTTTGTATTCCAATAATGGGGTGTTTTGCTTTCTTTTCAATACCTAACTCTTTAACAAAGTTAACAATCTTAACTAATTCTTGGTCATTATATCCGGGAAGATAAACTGGAGCGATTAAAACTTTAACCTCTTTTTCTACGGCATATTTAATCATTTTCATAACATAGTTAACATTATATTTGCAACCTGCCATTTTTTCTGCCAGTTCTGGATCAATGGCATCTAAAGAAACATTAAATCTTAACTTGTCTTTGAATTTAGATAACTCATCTATTTGCGACTTAGTAACAATAGTAAAATTTGAGTCCATAGAAATAATTGTTATTTGTTTGTTATTGTACAAATCTTCAACTAACGGTATTAAGTCTGCATACAAGAAAGGTTCTCCTTGTACCCCAATATGAATCTCGACTGGTTCTTCTACAAATTTAAGTAACTGTTGTAATTCTTCTACTAAGTAATCTTTTTCGACAACAAAGTCAGTTTTCTTTGACTTTTTCCCTTCACCAACAGAACAGTAAATACAATCTAAATTGCAAGAAGTTACTGGCTTGATTTCGATAAGTGAAGTGTTCCTGTAAACAATCCCAAAAGAAACATGACCAATTAAAGGAACTCCTGAATTTTGATGAATGTAAACTGCTTTGTTTCCATTAATTGAGTTTTTTAATTGATCCAGATGTTTAGCTAAAAGATTAGAAAAATTTCGTTCTGCTTTATCTTGATAAGTTTCTGTAAACTCTAAAGTGTGTTCATCAACTAATTTAAACGGCCCAACTTGATTTAGTTCTTCTACCAGAATTTTTGTGTAGAAGATATTAAGAAGATTAACCTGTAATTGATCTTTCTTAAGTACGAATGATAATGTTTTGAAGTTCAGTTGTGCCATATTTGCTCTATTTCTGCCTTATTTTATAAACTTATTGTTATCTGTCATTGAGAGATGGTAACTTAATCTGTGGTCTTAAGAAAAGATAAACTTTTTAATAAGGTGCTCTTATAGAATTTTAGGGGGTTTATGGAAGATATAAAGATTACTTTAGAAACTTTGTACGATATTCTTCGTAATGAGAAGAAGAAAGAGGAATTGCAGACGCTAGAAGAAACTTTCTTCGCTGATGTTGTCTCTTATTTAAAAGAGAAAAAAATGTTCTTAGACTTAAAGAAAGACGACGACGATCCTTTTGCTTCTGGTGAGAAAGATAAGTTAGAGTATGAAATCAGAAGTATTAAACGAATTCTTAAAGAGATTTATGAGAAAAGAGAGAAGAAAATTCTTGACATTGCTTTGAACAAAAGCAGAACTGGCTCAGAGATTATTGATGCTGGTTCAATGTTAAAAGAAGAGAAAGATTTTTACAAGAAAGTATTAGACATTCTAGACTTACATCGTAAAGGAATTATTTTAAACTTATTTCAAGGAAAGCTTCCTCAGTTATTTGATTCTGAAGTTAAAGAAAGTCCCGCTGACCAGAAACTAACAGATGTAAAGGTTGAAGTGGAAAAAACTTCTGGACCAACGGTTGAAACTTCTAAAGTAACTTCATCTAATGCAACTGAAGAAACAACGGGATCTGAAGATGCTACAGAAACAACTGAGAACCCAGAAGAAACTACTTCTAAAATTGAAATTGAATTGATGAAAATAAAGATGGTTAAACCAATGCCTAGTTTTGTTTGGAAAGACATGAAAGTTTATGGTCCCTATGAGATTGGCGATGAAGTAGAGATTTTTCCAGAGGTTGCTGAGTTAATGGTCAGGAAAGGAAGAGCTGAAAAGGTTTAGAATGACTCTTGAAGATTCTGTAAGACGCCATGGGGGGATGGTTGTAAGAATTGCAAGAATCTTTATGGGATATTCTACTAACTCTTTAGCTTCTGATCTTGGCATATCGCACTCACAATTAAGCTGTATTGAAACTGGAAAACGGAGCATCTCAACTTTACAACGTCTTTATCGTTCTGCAAAAGCTCTTGGATTATCGCCCGATGATTTTGGCACTTTTGCTTTAGAATTAGATGCTAATGATCAGGGGTCAGATTTAGCAGATTTTTATCAACAATTAAACAATCAACGTCTTCCTGAAGATGCATTTGATTATGCTCGTGGTGACAGCATAAGAATTGTTAGATCTCTTTTAGGAATTACACAAAAGTCTATTTGTGAAAGAACTTCTCTTTCTGACATTGAGAATATGTATCGAGTAGCTAGTGATAATATGCTTACAATGATTTGTTCAAGTTTAGATGTAGAATTGGATTACTTAAATGCCATTTCTGTAAAAAGTGACTCTCTTAATTCTGAAGATAATGAAAAACAAAGAGAAACTTTTTTAAGATTACATCAACGTTGGAAAAGGTATTGATTAAATGTTTAGTTTTCCGTAAAGTTTTTGCCTAACTAGACTTTTACTTCAGCAAGAATTTCTTTTAGTTGTTCATCATATCTTTTAAATAGTCTTGGATGACATTCTTTTAAGTCAGATTTAACTAATTGGTATACATGAACAACTGCTTCTAAACTTAATTGGTGTGCTTCTGGATCTTGTTGATAAGATGGAAATATCTCCAATGCTAATTTAACTGCTTCATCTACATTCATTAATTGATCATATTGTAATTGAGTAATTGCTTTTTGGTTATCTTTCATCAAGGAACCAATGTCTTGAGGAACAATTCTACTAGTTTGTGTCATTTTATCTTTTCTTCATACAAATCTGTCCACGACTACACAATTCAGAACAACCAAATCCAGAAATAACATATCTTCTTTTGTAAAGTAAACGAGAAACAACTTCTTTTAACGCATGAGCATCTTTATATTCAATCACGGCATGCAATTGTTTATCTGTGAAGTTAAAATCTGCAAAAAACTTTTTACAATATTTCATCTCGTCACCCTTCATCTTGTCAAACTTTTTCCATTCTTGATGTAAACGAGCATCATATTTCTTAACAATTCCTTGATACAGGCGCATGGGGTGAGTCTCTTTCTTTTCAACTTGAGTAACTCCCCACAATCCATGTTTTTCGTGAACAAATTTTCTAAACGCTAATTGTAACATTGATTCAACATTAAAGATATCTTTAGCTAAACTGGCATGACAAACATTTAAGAAAGCATCATAGGTTGCTTTACAACATTTTCTGAACAGTTTTTCTGTTGGGTGGATTGCTTTATCAAAATCAACATCTTCACCATATTTGTCAATTAGAAATCTTTTAGTATTGTTAAGAATGAATAAGTTTTTGAAAGCTTGATAAATTTTTCCCAGTTCATTAAATGGTGCTAAACTTTGAATATTGTGGATTCTGTCAGCAAGTTTCACTTGGATTGCTTTTTCTTTAATTTTTTCATCTTTATGGTTATAGATTGCTGAGATTGAACGATAATAAAAGTGTCTTTTATGTCTTGTCAATAATCTTAGAACTTCAATGATTTCTTTAACCATCTTAGTGTCTAGTTTATTTTCTTTACAATATTCAGTTAATTCTGTTTCTAGGTCAAAAAATACTTTTGTTTCAAATTTATCTAATAATGTTAATCCTTTTTCGTCTTTAGCAATTTTATTTTCTTTTTGATAACAATCAACTTTTTCTTCAATATAATCATGTAATAATGCCGATGATAAAGTTACGGGATCATCAATGTCTGCTTTCTTTAAATCCCAAGCAAGGTTTAATGGGTGAACAAACGGATTTGTACCATCTTTTCTGATTGGGAACTCTTTGTATGCTTTTTTTGTTTTTTCATAAAGGTAAGAAAAGAATTTGCCGAATTTGTTTTTTGGGTTTGTTAAATCTTTAACTAAGAGGATTTCATTAGCTGGCTGCCAATGTTTAACCATTTTAAATTTTTTATATTCTTTTGATAATCTATGCATGGGCTTATTGGAATTTTTTCTAAGATTTTAAAGCTTTCGTTAATAAAGGGCTTGAGTTTAGTCAAGAGCATTCTTTAGTGTAAAGTCAATACTTTTATATATTAATTTATTTCTGATAAATAACATGAAAGTCTCAAACCCAGTAGATCTAATTATAATTAATAAAGAAAACCAAATACTTCTATGTAAAAGAACTGAGGAAGAACACGGATATAAAGACACTTGGTCAATTCCGGGTGGGGGTCCCGAATTTGATGAGGGGATTGAAGAAGCCCTTCATAGAGAAATTAAAGAGGAATTAGATTGTAAAATTAAGTGGTATAAATATTTTAAATCCTATTTCATGAAATTATCTGAGGAACATATATCTAGGGCAATATATTTTTATGGGGAAATTGAGGGCGACATTAAACTGAATCATGAATTGTCTGACTTTAAGTGGTTTGACATAAATGATCCCCATATTTTTAACCTTAGTTTTGCATTTAATCAAAAAGATGTTCTAAAAGATTTTATAACATTCTGGAAAAAAGCTGTAAAATAACTAATAATCTTATTTTTATCACTTTCTGGGCATAACCTTATAAAGGGGAAGCGTTTTTCAGCAGTTATGAAAAAATTTGTAAGAAGAGAAAGCGGAGATTCCAAGGGTCGAGGAAGACCTAGAGGCGGATCTTCAAGAGGCGGAGACCGAGGCGGTTACTCTAGTGGAGGATCTCGAGGAGGTTCTTCAAGAGGCGGAGACCGAGGCGGTTACTCTGGTCGAGGATCTAGAGATTCAGATCGGGGCGGAAGATACGCTGGAAGAGAATCAAAGCGTGGAAGTCAAAACCGAAGAGATTTTGAAATGACTGAAGTTATCTGTTCTGCATGTAAATCTAAATGTGAAGTGCCTTTCAAACCAACTTCTGATAAACCAGTTTACTGTAGTGACTGTTTTGGAAAACAAGATAAAGGCGGTTCTAGTCAATCTTCTGGCAAAGATCTTGAAATGATTAACAAGAAGCTAGACAAGATTATGAAAGCTTTAGAGATCAAATAAATTCTTATTAATTATTTTTTTAATATCTTTAACCAAAATCTTTATAAACCAATCACGTAATAATACTTTAAAATGGATTTTAAAATTATTGAGGAATCAAAAGAAAAACTTGTTTTTGAGTTAGAAGGAGAAACACATACTTTCTGTAATGCTTTAAAGAAAGAATTACAAGAAACTAAAGGTGTTACTGTTGCTACTTACAAAATTGATCATCCGCTTGTTGGAGTTCCTAGGTTTCAAGTAGAAACTAAAGGTGTTGATCCTAAAAAAGCTATTAAAGATGCTCTTAAATCTTTGAAGAAGAAAGTCTCTGAATTCGAGAAAGAAGTTAAAAGTTTGTAAATTCTTTTTTATATTGTATATCTATCTTCTATATTCACTTTAAGTTTTGATAATACTGGGTTAGGAACATTTTCTCTAACTAATTCAATAGTTGCATCTGGTAACAAGCTATTTAGAAATTCTATGATTTTAGATGCATCTTCTCCTGAAGGAACTGCGAATCTAACAGACTTTTCAATATCTTCTGTATTTTCAGCAAGAACATTTCTATTATTTGTTAAACAAAATTTTCTAATTCTACCTCGGAGCATTACTCCATTGATAGGAGTTGATTCAGTTCTAATTTCATAGATGTCCCATTTAATGATTTCTTTAAACATAGAAACGATAATCTTCTGTTATTAATAAAGTTTGCTCGTTAAATTTATATATTAATGCTGCTTTTAATTATTAATGAAGAAGATTATTGAAATTGCTAAAAATAGTTACACAGAAAAAGATTATAATTATCATATTTTACCAGTTGTAAAAAATGCTTTACTTTTAGCAAAAAAACTTAATGCAGATTTAGAAGTAGTAGAAATAGCAGCATATTTGCATGATATTGGAAGAGCAATAAAAAAGAAATTCACAGAAGAAAATGAACATCATATTACAGGAGCAGAAGAAACAAAAAAGATATTGAAAGAACTGAAATACGATGAGGATTTTATAAAAAAAGTAGAACATTGCGTCTTAACCCATCGGGGAAGAAAAGGTCCTAAACCTGAAACTTTAGAAGCTGAAATAATATCTTGCGCTGATGCAATGGCACATTTTGACACTTTCTTAGATTTAGTTAATTATTTTATAAAAAACACCAATTCATTTGAAGAAGCTGTTAATAAAATCGAAAAAAAAGTAGAAAGAAATTGGAATCAAAAATTGACTCTTTCTGAAGCAAAAGAAATTGTAAAAGTAAAATATGATTCAATACTTCTTTTAATTAAAAGCATGAAAGAATACTTTTAGAACTCTACTTACACAATTAATTTAAACAATTATAATTCTGGATAAAAACATGATTGATTTAATGGTTTCTGATTGGAATGGTACCATCTTGGCTGATACCCAGCTAGCTGTTAGATCAACTAATCATGAAATTCTCGCATTTGGTGGTCAACCTCTCTCAAGAAAAAAACTGATTAATGGAATTTATTTTCCAATTAATGATTTCTTAATTGAGCAAGGTTGTGATCCAGAAGCGTTAAAAGATCCAAAATCAGCAGAAATCTTTCATGAATTTTATAACGCAGGATCTAGTAAGTGTAGAACCCGATCTGGGGTGAGAAAAGTTTTAAAATACAATTCTGCTCATTCTATTGAATCTTTAATTTTAAGTAACCACCTTAAGCCAGAAATAGAAACCCAGTTAGAAAGATTACAACTTGTGGAATATTTTAAAACAGTATTGGCTCATGAAAAAGCTACTGATACTAGCCAAGGAAACAATAAAGTGCATCGTTTTGCCCACTACCTTGAAGAAACAAGACAAGATCCTAAAAACGCTTTAATCATTGGGGATGCTCCTGAAGATATTGGGATTGGGAAAGAGTTTGGCATGGTAACTGTGGCATTAACAGATGGATACTATCCCACAAGTAAATTAAGAGCAAGTAATCCAGATTATTTAATTAGTAATGTTGGGGAGTTAGTAGATATTCTTGAAGAACAATCACAATAATGAACAAACTACTTACAAAAATAATTTAAACTAACACCCTCTCAAGCGTTATAATGGTAGATAAAAGCACTTGCTTAAAGTTCTATAAAAGAGAAGATATTCAGAAGGCAATGGTAGAACATGCTCAAAATAAAGAGCTTGGTGTCCGTTACGGAGACGGTTTTGGTAAAAGGCCAGACATTCTAATGTATCCAAATGAAGTATTAGAACTAGCCAAACAAGGAGTGACTTCTTTCCATTGTAGTGAAGAAGTTTGGGACAATCCTTTGGGGATTAGTAGCGATTTAACTAGGAAAAATTTAGACGAATTAAGGGCTGGTTGGGACTTAGTTTTAGATATTGATTGCCCTGATTGGGAAATTTCTAAACTAACCACTTATTTATTTATTAAAGCACTAAAAGATAATGGGATTAAAGAGGTTTCTTGCAAGTTTAGCGGGAATAAAGGGTTTCATATTGGGGTTCCATTTGAAGTTTTCCCTCAAGATGTTGCTGGGAAGAAAACAAAAGATATTTTTCCTGAAGGACCAAAGAAAGTTGCTCAATATTTACTAAACATTATTACTACTCGTTATGTTCAAGTAAAAAACAATAAAATCTTTCTGAATCATGATTCTGCTTTTAGTTTACCCGAACTGAAAGAAAAGTTTGGTGAACAAAAGTTTTTAATTAATAAATGTGTGAAATGTAAAAGAGAAATAAAAAAACCTAAAGAAACAATTATTGAATTTATTTGTCCAAGGTGTGAACAAAAAATAACCGAAGATAAAGAGTTTGTTAAGTGTCAGAAATGTAACATTTTAATGAATAAGATAGAAAATTCAAGGTCTTTGTGTCCTTGCGGTTCAAATGAATATAATTCTATTTTTGATCCTCTATCTATTATAGAAGTGGATACAATCTTAATCTCATCCCGTCATTTGTACCGGATGCCTTACTCTTTACATGAAAAATCTGGCTTAGCTAGTTTGCCAATAGATCCAGATAAAGTTTTACAGTTTGAGAAATCGATGGCTCATCCAGAAAATATTCAAGTCTCTACCTTCAATTTTATGGACAGAAATGTCTTAGGAGAAAGTGGAAGAATGTTATTATTAAACGCTCTTGATTTTGAAGTTAAGATTGAAGAAGATCGAGAAACTTCATCGGATAAATTTGAAGAGGTTAAGATTGAAAGTCCGATTAAAGAAGATTTCTTTCCACCATGTATTAAACAAATCTTAACTAATGGTTTAGAAGATGGTAAAAAACGGGCAGTATTCATATTATCAAACTTTTTAGGGAAAATTGGTTGGGAAAAGAAAGAAATTGAAAGTTATATTCTTAAGTGGAACCGCGAGAAAAATAGAGATCCGTTACGTGACAATTATATTGTTGGTCAAATGAAAAGTTTTGTTCCTGGTGCCAAGTTGCCACCTAATTGCAGTAATGATGGGTATTATAAGGATCTTGGAGTTTGTCATCCTGATGCTTTGTGTGGCAGACTAAAGAATCCTACTAATTATACTATACTGAGATGGAAACGATGGTTGAGGGACCGAGAGAACGATAAAGGCAGTAAGAAGAAGGAAGAAGTTGAGAAAGAAGCAGAATCACTAAAAGCAAGCAAAAACTAAAAATAGTTTTTTAGGTTTCCAACCAAAACCTTTATAAACAACCCATTTATTTAATCATAATCAAGTCCGAGTTCACGCGCATTTAGGACTAAACTAAGTTTAACGTGTGAATTCTAAGGCTAAAATCAAAATTATAAAAATGGCAGAACAAAAACAACAAAAACCAGTTGAACAAAAGCAAGAACAGAAAGTAGACAACTTCAAACACATTGTTAGAATTGCTAATGTTGACATCCCTGGAGAGAAACATGTTAAGATAGCTTTAACAAAGATTAAAGGTGTTGGAACAATTCTTGCTGACGTATTCTGTAAATTAGCTAATATTGATCGTCAAAAGAAAGCTGGATACTTAACTCCTGAAGAAATAGTAGAGTTAAACAAAGTTGTTAACGATCCTTTATCAAACGGTCTTCCACTTTGGATGATTAATCGGAAAAATGATTATGAAACTGGTGAAGATAAACATTTATTGACTGGTACATTAAATTTTGTACAAGATAACGATCTTAAAAGATTAAAGAAAATCAAAACCTTACGTGGAATTAGACATCAAAGAAAGTTACCTGTTCGTGGTCAAAGAACTCGATCAAACTTTAGAAAAGGTAAAGGTAAAGTTGTTGGTGTTAAGAAGAAAGGCACTCCAGGTAAGAAATAGGTAAAATAAGATGGGCGATCCAAAAAAATTAAAGAAAAAGTACTCAACTCCTGCACATCCTTGGAATAAAACCGAGATTGAGGAGAATAAGATCTTACGAAGAGAATATGGTCTTAATATTCAAAAAGAGCTTTTGATTGCCAATTCATTCTTAAAAAAATATAAAAATATTGCTAAGCGTTTAATTGCAGATACTTCTGAACAAGGACAGAAAGAAAAGAAACAAATGGTAGACAAGTTGTTTAAACTTGGTTTGTTAACTTCTGATGCCGCTATGGACAGTATATTAAGTTTAACAGTTAGAGATATTTTAAACAGAAGATTACAAAGTGTTATTTTCAGAAAAGGACTAGCTAGATCTATGAAACAAGCTAGACAATTTATTACTCACCGACATGTAATGGTTGCTGAGAAAGAAATAACTGCTCCCTCTTATTTAGTTTCAAGTGAGGAAGAAGCACAATTAAATTTTAAAAATAAATCAAGTTTATCTAATGAAGATCATCCTGAAAGAGCTATTCCTGAAGCTAAAGAAATCAAAGCAGAAGCTGAAGCTATTAAACCTAAAACAGAAGAAAAAGCTGAAGAAGCTGCTCCTGTTGAAGAGAAAGCTGAGGAAGTTAAGGAAGTTACAGAATCAAAAGACTCTGAATCCTCGGCAAAGCCTGCGGAACCTAAAACAGAAGAAAAGGTTGAAGAAACTCCTAAGGAAGAAGTTAAAGAAGAAGAAGCTTCTAAAGAAGAGGTAACTGAAAAATGAGAGAAGAAAGAAGATCAGGACCTAGTTCAGGAAGACCTAGACCACAAAGACATGGACAAAGAGATAATCGAGGACCAAGGTCATTTCCAAACATGCGTTGGGGAATTGCTCACATTTATTCAAGTTACAATAACACAATTATTACTGTTACCGATATTACTGGAACCGAAACTTTAGCAAGAAGTAGCGGTGGCCAGATGGTTAAAGCAGACAGATTAGAAAGTTCACCTACCGCAGCAATGTCAGCAGCAAGAAAAGTTGCAGAAATTTGCCGTGAGAAAGGAGTTCAAGGATTATACATTAAGATCAGAGCAAAAGGCGGTCATAATGGTCCTAAAAATCCTGGACCTGGTGCACAAGCAGCAGTTAGAACATTCTCTCGTGTTGGAATCAGAATTGGTAAAATCGAAGAAGTAACTCCAGAACCTCATAACGGTTGCCGAGCTAAAGGCGGTCGAAGAGGAAGAAGAGTATAATCCTAATTAACTAATAAAAATGGCAATGAAACTGGAAAAAATTAAGGAAGAACGAAAGAAAAACAAAATTACTTTCTTGTTCAAAGGAAGCGATGAAGTTTTTGCAAACACTATTCGTAGAACCATTATTGAAGAAGTTCCAGTTTTAGCTGTAGAAGATTTAGAAATTAAAGAAAACAACTGTGCATTATACGATGAAATGTTAGGATTAAGATTAGGATTATGTCCAGTTAAGACTGACTTGAAAAGTTATAATTTGAAAGATGAATGTAAATGTGAAGGAGCAGGTTGTGCTCAGTGTGAATTGAAAATGCATCTTAAAGCAAGTAAAAAAGGTTATGTTTATGCAAAAGACACACAAAGTTCAGATCCAAAATGTACTTTTGTTTATGACGAAATGCCTTTAGCAAAATTATTATCAAAACAAAAAGTTGATATTCAGATGACTGCAACTATGGGAAAAGGTCGAGATCACGCAAAATGGATTCCTGGATTAGCTTTCTTTAAGAAAGAACCAGTTGTTAAAATTGGCACTGTTAAAGATGCTGAAGGAATTGCAGCTGCTTGTCCACAAAATGTTTTCAATGCTAAAGGCGGAAAATTAACAATTAATAAAGACAACTTATATGATTGCCATTTATGTAATCAATGTGTTGATTTAGATAAAAATATTACTCTTGAAGACTCTGGCAACTTTATTTTTAGTTTAGAAAGCTGGGGACAATTAACTAATAAAGAAATTTTAACGCAAAGTGCAAAAGTTTTATTAGAAAAGATTGACAATTTAGAAAAACAAATATAAGGATATAAAATGGTTAAAACAACAGGCCCAACAAACTACCAAGCACGACTTTTATTGAATGAGTTAGATGCTAAGAGCAGGGAAAGTAATCTCTGGAAAAGAGTAGTCAAAGACCTAAAGAAACCATCAAGACAACGAAGAATAATTAATCTTTACAAAATCAATAAGTTTGCTCGTGATGGGGAAACTATCTTAGTTCCTGGAAAAGTTTTAAGTGTTGGTGAACTTGACAAAAAAGTTGATATCGCTGCAATGAACTTTTCAAACGGAGCAAAAGAAAAAATTATTAATGCTAAGGGTAAAGCAATGTCAATTCAAGAATTATTTAAAGCTAACCCAGAAGGCAAAAAAATCAGAATTTTAGGATAAAAAATGAAAATATATAACGGAGAAGGAATGATACTTGGAAGAATGGCTGCAGTTATTGCTAAAGCATCCTTGCTTGGAGAAGAAGTAAACGTAGTTAACTGTGAGAAAATGGTAGTTAGTGGAAGAAAAACTAATACTGTTGCTCAAGAAAAGCAGAAAAGAGATCGAAAAGGATATCCGTTAAAAAGTGCAAAGTTCTCAAAATTACCTGATAGATATGTTAGAAGAACTATTCGAGGAATGGTTCCTTGGAAACAAGCTAGGGGAAAAGAAGCATATAAAAGAGTTATGTGTTATATTGGAATTCCAGCAGGCTTAGCTGATAAAGAAATGATTACTATTAAAGAAGCTTCAATGAAAAAATTACCTACCTTAAAATATATGACTGTTGGAGAAGTTTGTAAAAGGTTAGGTGGAAAGTTATAAGATGGCAAATAAAGTTATTCATAATTCCGGAACTCGTAAAAGAGCCGTTGCTCGAGCTACATTAAAGCCTGGAAAAGGTAAAATTGTTGTTAATGGTCAGTTATTAGAAAATTATAGTGACGAAATGTCTCGGTTAAGAATTAAAGAACCATTAGTTTTAGCAGGAAGTATTTCCGGCAAGGTTAATCTTAGTATTAAGGTTAATGGTGGTGGAAATAATGGGCAAGCAGACGCAATCAGACTAGCAATTGCTCGTGTATTTGTTGATTACGATAATAAATTAAAGAAAGTGTTTGATGATTATGACAGATTGTTGTTAGTTGCAGACGTTAGAAGAAAAGAAGCATGTAAACCAAACATGTCTAAAGCTAGAGCTAAAAGACAGAAGTCTTACAGATAGAGGAAACAAAAAAAATGATTATTCCAATTAGATGCCTTTCATGCGGGAAACCCGTTGGCCACTTATATGAAGAATATAAACAGAAACTAGAAAAGGGCGAAGAAGCCAAGAAAGTTTTAGATTCTTTAGGAATAGAAAGATATTGTTGCCGAGGAATCTTCTTAAGTCATGTTGAGTTAATTGACGTTGCTGGCGAGTTTAAGAAAGGATAAGTTTTTTTATTTCTTAACTTTTATATATTAATTATTTCTTTATAGTTTATGTTTAGATATTCTAAAAATGATGGCTTTAATCCAAACCTAAGTAATTATTTTACAGAAGCAGGAAAAGATGCTTTAGGAATCCTTGCTGGTTTAAATTCTTCTACCTTTAATGTAGCTAGTTTATTAACAGTAGATGCTCCAGAATTTGCTCGTAGAGTTATTAAAAACAGAGTACCATTAACTCTGATTCATGCTTTAATTGATCGAATCCCAGGTAAAGATTATAATCGTCCTGGGGCAGATCCAGATGCTCCCGTGGTTTTCTTCAGGCATGGATATTGGACTGGAGCAGCTTCAATGAAAGGTTTTGGTAAAACTTTAGGAAAAGATTTTGGTATTGATAATCATCAATATGATTATACTGATTATTTGCCAGATCTTGCCGATCGTTTTCTAAATAAAGTTGAAAAAGTTAAAGCTGCAGGAAAAGAGGTTCATGTTATTGCTCACAGTAAAGGCGCTTTGGTTGCTTTATATGCTTATCAGCAAAAACCAGAGTTGTTTGATAAGATTGTAACTATGGCTGTTCCTTTTCAAGGTTCAGAGATGGCTGATAAATATTGGTGGGTGACATTACCTTTCCCCCCTTATATTTCTTTAAGAGAATTCTCTCCAAACAATTTAATTCTGTCAAAGATGAAACGTAAAGGTTTACCTGAAAATGCCCAAATTATAAACTTCTATACAGATACTGATGAATTCATTAAACCATTTGAAAATGCTAAACTCCCAGAACAAGATAATGTTAACAATATTTTAATTCCTGAAATTAAACATAATGCTTTTCTTTATGATGCAGTTGTTCAACAGTTTGCAAGGTTTTTCTTGAATGGTTTTCCTTTGGATGATAGGCTATTTGATAGAATTGACTTTCAATTACATGGGAAAGAAACAGCCAGGTTGGAAGAGATTGCTGAAGCCAATTGGGTTTAGAAATTATAATCTCATTATTTTGTAAGTATTACTCAAAAGTGATAAAAATAAGAAAACTTTATAAATGAGAAGTTCTATTTTATGATTAATTTGGGACATACAACAAAAGTATTGGAAGATGAATATAGAAGAAAAGATTTGTTAGTAGTTCCTAGTTCTTATCCTGGACTTTTAAAAGCAGTACAAAGAACTTTAAAAGGAATACCTGATGAACTTCCAGCTAAATCTTTGGAAGATAAATTAACTCACTTAAGGGTACTTCCTTTATTAGAACAGCTTGATATTCATCGTTATCAATTAGAACATGGAAGTATTTCTCAACAACAAAGTGAAAGACTTAGATTATTAGAAAAAAAATATCAAAGTCTTGCTAGAACTAAGCCATTACAACAAGTCGTTGCTACAGACTTACAATCATCAAAAACCAGAATGATAAGGTTTAATCCTAAACGAAGATCTCGTGCTGACTTAAAATATATTTTAACTCAAAACGGAATGTGTTACGCGGATAAAAGGCGTATAAGTGATATTACAAATCACTTTTATGATGATAGTATCCTTGGTGGATCAGTAATTCTAACTGTTGAAAAGGGTGCAAAAGGAAAGAAGATTAAGTATGGAGTTGTTGAACGTAGAACAAAACAAAATAATCCCATTTTAGCAGTGCTTAAATTATTTCTAGGTGTTGATAAAACAGGAGATGTTGTTTTAACAGCAGACCATTTTAGTGCAGCAAATTATTTTGCAAAAAGAATAGGTGATTGGGCAAATGATGGAAAAATAGATCTGTTTGCTTATGGCCCAGTAGCATCGTTATATCTTGCTGAGAGACTTGGAGTCAGTAAAGTTGTTTTCGGTGATAATGAACTAGAAGAGTTTGGTAAGGCTTGTGGTTTGACAGCAAGATCTACTTTCCATAGATTACCAAACGGAAAAAATAGTGGTCCAGCAGATTCTCGTAAAGTTGGAATTATTTCTCATCCTAATAATCAAGATGGTGTTTGGCAACATTCATTGTATCGAGTTCCTACTGGTAGGCAAGTTATTTATGACCTAGAACCATTAAGTATTGACAACTTATTTGACGAGTTTAATCAAGTTCAGGTTGACTTAAGAACAGAAATTAGTAATAAAGGAAAATTAAGAAAAGGGTACTTAGAAAAGCTTAGGATTGATGAAAGATTTTCTATGATGCGCACCATATTAAGAATAATGGAAGATGCTTATCTAAAAAATAGAAGATTCATGGTTGCAAAGTCAAGTTATAATTCATCAATAGATCTTATTAAATCTAAAGATAGAGATTTCTCTAGGCCTTACGTAAATTAATCTTCTACTACAATAATCTTTAAATAATCGCCACTTCTCAACAACACGTGGCAGAGAATATCAATAATATTAATAAAAAGAGTATCTTGGACATAGAGGAACAAAACTTAACTCCAGGTATGAAACAATACAGAGATGTAAAAAAACAAAACCCTGACTGTCTAGTTATGCTTAGAATGGGTGATTTCTTTGAAATGTTTTATGAAGATGCTGTTACTGCAGCCAAAGAACTAGAGATTACACTTACCCAAAGAGGTAAGGGAGAAAAACGTGCTCCCTTAGCTGGAGTGCCTTACCATGCCCTAGAAACTTATCTTGGCAAACTTGTCAAGAAAGGCCATAAAGTAGCCATTGTAGAGCAATTAGAAGATCCTAAGAAAGCTAAAGGGCTTGTAAAGAGAGGCTTAGTAAGGATTGTCACTCCTGGAACTCTGATTGACAGTTCAATGCTGGAAGAAACTGAAAATAATTATATTATGTCTTTAACAAGTTTTGCAGATGACTTTGCTGTTGCTTTTTGTGATTTATCAACTGGGGAATTCTTTACAACTACGATAGATTCAATGAACTTATTAATTAGCGAGATTGTAAGATTAAATCCTTCTGAATGTGTGATCCCTGAATCATTAATGGTCAATCAAGAATTAATTAAACAGATAAAAAATAACAATTGTTTCATCAACTCATTAGAAGATTATTATTTCAAGTCTGAAACTTCTAAAGAAATTATTCTAAACCATTTTAACCTGCCTAGTTTAGACTCTTTTGGACTAGAAGATAAAAAATTAAATTTATCTGTTTCTGGTGCTTTGATGAAATATTTAATTGATACACAAAAAAACACTTTATCTCACATAAAAAAGATTTCTGTAAGTAGTAGAGATAAGATGATTATTGATGCTTCTACGTTAAGAAATTTAGAACTGACTAAAAACATTAAAGATCACTCTTTGAAAGGAACTTTACTTTCCGTGTTGAACAAAACGGTTACAGCCATGGGTTCAAGATTGTTAAAGAAGTGGATTAAAGAACCTTTACTAAACAAAAAAGCAATTGAAAATAGATTAAATGCAATTGAAGCGTTAAACAATTCTGTTATTGTTAGGGAAGAAGTTATAACTTTACTCAATGAAGTTTATGATTTAGAAAGATTAATCTCAAGAGTGAATTATGGTAATGCTAATCCTCGTGATTTACTTGCTTTAAAACATTCTTTGCAACAATTTCCTGAAATCCAAGAAAAATTATCTTCTTTGGATTCGGACTTATTACAAAAGATTGCTGGAATCCCAAGTTTGCAAGAAATAACAACTTTGATTAATTCTGCAATTAGAGATGAAGCTCCGATTACAATTAGAGAAGGGAATATCATTAAAGGAGATTATAATTCTGAACTTGCTGAATTGTTAGACATAAAAACAAACAGTAAGAAATTCTTGCAACAAATTGAAGAACGAGAGAAGAAAAAGACAGGCATCTCGACGTTAAAAATCGGTTTTACAAGAGTGTTTGGCTATTTTATTGAAGTTACAAAGAAAAATTTGCATTTAGTTCCAGAAACTTATATTCGTAAACAAACAACTGCAAATTCTGAGAGATATATTACAGAAGAATTGAAGTTGGAAGAAGAGAAAATTCTTGGAGCACAAGAAAAGATTCAGGTGTTAGAATATGATTTGTTTCAAGACTTAATTAAGAAGATTGCTGAGAAGACTTCTGAGATTCAAGATTCTGCTCAAAAATTAGCAGTGTTAGATGTGGTTTGTTCATTGGCAAAAACAGCAATGGAAAATAATTATTGTAAACCTCAGTTTGTTGAGGAGAAAGTTATTCAACTTCGTAATAGTAGACACCCAGTTGTTGAAATACTGGAGAGTAAGTTTGTTGCTAATGATATTGTTATGGGGCAAGGCGAGATGATGATTGTTACTGGCGCCAACATGTCCGGTAAAAGTACAATGCAAAGACAAGTTGCTTTAATTATTTTAATGGCACAACTGGGTTCATTTGTACCCGCAGATGAAGCAGTTCTAGGAATTACCGATAGAATATTTACCAGAGTTGGTGCTTCTGATGACCTTGTTTCTGGTCAGAGTACGTTTATGGTAGAAATGAATGAAACTGCTTCAATCTTAAATAATGCCACAGAAAATAGTTTAATTATTTTAGATGAGATTGGTCGTGGTACAAGTACTTTTGATGGTGTTTCAATTGCTTGGAGTGTTGCCGAACATATTTATAATCAAATAAAAGCTAAAACTCTTTTTAGTACACATTATCATGTCATGAATAAATTAGAAGAAAAATTTACTAAGATTAAAAATTATTATTTAGTTGCTAAAGAAGTCCGTGGTGAGATTGTTTTCTTGTATAAACTAATGGCTGGAGGAAGTGATCAAAGTTTCGGTGTGCACGTTGCCAAGTTAGCAGGTTTACCTTCTGAAGTTATTTCCCGTGCAGAAGAAATTCAAAGAATCCTTGAGAAGGATGATGAGATGGTTGGTAAGATTAAAGCTAAGAAGTTGCAAGAACAGATGATACTAAAGAATTTTAAGTGAAATTTTTGTAACTTTAATTCTAACAAATTAAAGTCTTTAGAAAAGTTTTAAATATTCTTTTCTATTTCTATTACCTAATATGGTAAAAATAAGAATTGGAACGTTAAAAGACATTTCACAAATAATTGGATTATGGAAAGATTTTATGGAAGAACATGATCAAGATGTAGCAAAAAGAAACAAGTTACTTAAGGAACAAATTATTAAATCCAAAACGGGAGCCAGTAAATTTAGAACTCATATTATTGAACTTTTAAAAACAAAGAAAGGTCGTCTTATTGTTGCAGAAGAGAATGGAATTCTTGTAGGGTATAACTTAGCACAGATTAAGAAAGAAATCCCTGTCTTTAAATTAAAAAGATTTGGATTAATTGCCGATCTTTATGTTCAAAAAGAATTTCGTGGTCAAGGGATTGCTACTCAATTCAAAGATGAAGCTGTAAAATGGTTTAAGAGAAATAAAATCAAGTATATGTCTATTACTGTTTATCCAGATAATCCACATGCATATAAAATTTATCAGAAATGGGGTTTTTCTGATTATAAAATAAATATGCGAAAAAAGATTTAATTCTTAAAAGAAAGATATAAATAGAACTCTAAAGAAAAGTATGAAGATGAAACGATTACTTACTTATATTCTTGGGACAGTTCTTACATTAGCACCTAACACTGCTTATGGCGATGATTATCAAATCATTTCATATAAAGCAACTAAGGAACAAGCTTGCTTAGAATTAAAAGTTAAAACAGAACTAGAAACTGGTGCTGAAAAAGATGAGCTAATAACTATCTGTGATGGAACGAATGGTGAAAGAGATGACGAAATTGATGATGTTACTTTTAATAATCCTGTGCCTGAGAATATTGGTGATCTAAACACTTGTATTGGTGTGAATTACCAACAAATTAGAGATAATTTAATTGAGTGTCATGTTAATGTTTTCTTAAATGCAGTATCGGGTGACACTGGAGAAGTTATTCGTTTTGATACTAAAAAGAGATACATCTCTTTAGAAGCAGAGAATAAAGTTTATCTTTTATACACTAACTCAGAAAATAAAACCCATCGGTTTTGTGTTTTAGGAAATGGGTTTGCAGTTTCCATTAAACAAGATCCGTTTACAGAACATCTGGTTAATGATTTGTATGAACGGGCTTTAGAAATTAGAGATAAAAATAAATAATTTTACTTTTTCTTTTCTTCTTTATCTTTTTTAACATCTTTTTTGAATTTATCGTTAGATTCCAAACTTTCTGTATATTTACATTTAGGATATCCTGGACAAGCTAAGAAACTACCATAAACAGATTTTCTAAGAATTAAATCTTTGCCACACTTAGGACACTTCTTTTCAATTTTCTTTTGTTCAATCTTTTCAATCTCTTTCTTTTCTTCATCAGAAGTTTTACTTTTACAATCTTGATTAATACAAACATCTAATGGTCGTTTACCTTTGTTAATAACTAAAATCATTGGATGACCACAAACTTCACAAACCTTATCCGTATTCTTAATTAGGCCTGTATTAGGAAGATTAAATGTTTTTTTACATTCTGGATATTTATCACAAGCAATAAACTTGCCAAATTTTCCTCTTCTCATCATTAATCGGCCTTCTTTACATTCTGTACACTTACCAATGAAGTTTTGGATGTCTTCTGTTTCTCTTACAGAAGCAAGAATTTCTTTACCAATAACTTTCTCTTTCTTTTTGAAATCAGCTAATAGTTTTGTTAAAAATTTCTTTGCTTTCTCTAAAACATTTTCTTGTTTTTCTTTTCCTTCACGAATCTTAACCATATCAGCTTCAAAATCAGCAGTTAGTTTTTCATCTACAATTGTGGGTGCATATTTTTCTAAAACAGTAAGAGTCTCCATGCCATGTTTAGTTACATGGATTTGTACTCCCTCAACATATCCTCTTTGAAATAATCGGTCAAGAATGTCTGCTCGAGTAGCTTTTGTTCCCAAATTTCTTTTCTCTAATTCTTTAAGGATAGAACTTTGATTAAATCTCTTTGGAGGTTGGGTCTCTTTATCCTCTTTGAAGATCTTTTTAACATTAACAATTTCTCCTTCTTTTAGATCTGGAAGTGTAATCTCTTCCAATTTCACATAAGGCTTATAGAAAACGTGCCAGTTTTCTTCAACTGTTCTTGTTCCTTTAGCAATAAATATTTCTGCTTTAACATCTAAAGAAACTTCCATTGTTTCTCTAACAGCAGGTTCTGCAAAAGTTGCCATAAACCTTTTAACAATTAAGTCATAAATCTTCTTTTCACGATCTTTTAATTCTCCTGGAACTTGTCCAGTGGGATAAATAGCTGGATGGGCAGGATCCGTTTTTTTACCGTTGTTTGGTTTTAATGTTCCTTTCTTTAACAGATCTTTACACAATCCGTCGTATTGTGGTTGTTTACTTAAGTCTGTTAGAATCTTCTTAAATCCTAGCTTAGGATCTAATTGCTGTGAAGAAGTTCTAGGATAAGAAGTAACTCCTGCTAAATATAATGTTTGAGCAAGGGCCAAAGTTTCTTTCGGTGTAATTCTGAATAAGTTATATGATTCTGATTGTAAATTTATTAAGTTAAACGGAAACGGTGGGGCTTGATTTCTTTTTGTACGTTTGATTTTAGCAATTTTAGCTTCTTTCTCTCCTTTAACCACTTTTAAGATTTTTTCCATAACTTTTTTGTCAAAAATCTTATCTTTATTATGTGAAGCTTCAACCTTACTTTTTTTGTAATCACCTTCCAACTTAATTAACCAAAACGGTTCAGAAACAAAAGCTTGAATTTCTCTTTCTCTGTCTACAAGTAATTTTAATGCTGGCCCTTGAACTCTTCCTGCAGACATAACTTTGAACGCACCAGTAGACTTTACTGCCGCTGTTAATGCCCTACTTAAATTAATTCCGTAATACCAGTCTAGATAATGTCTTGTTTCTCCAGCGAAAGCTTGGCCCCAATCAAGATGTTTTAATTTATTTTCATAAGATTTAACTAAATCTCCTTTTGTTAAAGTAGAGAACTTCATTCTGTTAGCATCTTTTTTCTTACAAGCGTACCTAACAACATTATATCCTATAACTTCTCCTTCTACATCATAGTCGCACGCGACTGTAAATTCATCACATTTCTTTGCTAATGTAGAAATTGTATCAATATAACCTTTAACATACTTCAAATCTTTATGAGACTTGTAAGAAGCGTCCCATTTAATATCAAAAACTGGATAAGTCCAACCTTTTTTATCTTTTTCAACTAATCCGTATAAATGACCAACTGCGGAAGTGATGTAAATAACTTTTTTGTTATGAATTACTTCGAAATATGATCCGCCTTTGCTCTTCTTTTGCACAGGAGCTTTATCTGCTAATGCAGCAGCTACTTTCCTTGCTGAGCTTGGTTTCTCTGTAATTATTAGTTCAGTCATGTTGTATTAGAAAAATTAAGCTCTTTTAAAAAGGTATGGGAAAATAAAAGAAAAGAAAGAAAAAAACTATTCATACTCTTTATCCCTACTAGAATCTCCGCGGAACTTCTTCTTAACTGCGTTCTTAGCGTTATCAAACGTTTTTCTCAATGCCGTTTCTAAGTCCCAATCATCTTGGTTAATTGCAATCAGTTGCCCAGGATATTCTAACTTGATGTGTACAGAATACTTTTGTCTGCCACCTTTATTGTATGCTTTAAGATGTAGAACTAAGTTCAGTTCGTTATTAATTTTCTTTTGTAACTTCATTGCTTCATTACTAGCAATTTTCTTAATGTTATATTTTTGATAAGGTTCTAACTGGGCTTTATTTAATCCTACAAACTTAATTGTAAACTTTTTAGGAATTTTTAAATTACCAATTTGTCTAAGAATACTTTTTACGGTTAACATTCCAACAAATTTATCATTTTCCATTACTAACAAATCAGAAATTCCTTTCTTAAGCATTAAATCAATTGCTCTGACTAACGATTCTCCAGTTGTAGTAGTTATTAAATTATAGTTAGTACTGAAATTACTTACAGGAATGTTGTTTAATTTTTGCATCTCTGATTCTGCACATTTCGCATTAGCAGCATTATTAAACTTGGCTGAAAAATTTCTTTTTGGTGACCAATTAAGGTAACCTCGTAGAAGATCCTTAAATGTGATTATTCCTGTAACTTCACCATCTTCAAACAAAGGAACATGATCTATTTTCTCTTGGAACATTATGTTCATTGCTATTACTACTGGGTCTGTCATATTTACTTTTCTTGGTTTTACTAATTTAATATCTCTTACTTTAGTATCTTTAACTTCTGGAAGTTCTGCAATTAGTTTAGTTAAATCTAATGCGTTAAGCACACCAATTATTTTCTTATTACTTTCTACTGGAATGTAGCGTAAATCACTTTGATACATTAAGTAAGCAGTCTCAAATAAATCAGCATTTTCGTTAATGATTGGGGTTATTTGTACAAAGTTTTTAATTTTAGCTTTACTGACATCAAGTCTTGATTTAAGAAGTTTCTTTTTTTCAATAAGACCCAAATATTTCTTTTTTCTAAAAACAAGTCCTGTACGTTTCTCAAATGTCTTTAATTTTCCTATTAGTTCAGAAAGAGTTGATTCCTCATCTAAAACCACAAAATCTTCTTTTATTAATGGTTTAATTTCCATATGTCCACCTCAAAATGTTTAATTATAAGTATATCTAATTACTATTTAAACATTGTTAAATAAGGGTGTTTTGAATCAGAAAATTGAGATACTCTTGGTAATTAGTGCATCTCTTTTTTAGGTGGAGCTTGAAATGTTTCAATATCTCTTTCATTTAATTTATCTCTAATAATATCTGTTAATTGGTAAACCAATCCTTGATTTATTTCTGGGATACGTTCATTATTAGAAGTTTCCATATTTATTCTCATTCCATTATAAGCAACAAGTTCTAATGAAGATTCTCCTTCTTCAAGTTTTTGTGCAAAAACCTCTCCAACTTCATCAAAAAAATCTTCTCTATCATTGGTCCCATCATAAATTGCAGTAACATAACTTAAACCAACTAATAATTGATAGTTTTCATGATTGTCAGGTAATTGTCCAACTAATAATAATGCTTTATCCATAGAAAATTCGGGAACTCGTTGATTTATAAACTTTTTGTAGAATAACTACTCTGGGATAATAACTAAGATCCAACAAACCAATCAAACATCCTTGCCCATTACTGTTCTTCTACCGTTTTCTTTAGCTCTTTTAGCGGCATCAATAATCAGCTGTTTAACTCTTTCATCTAAACGATCGATAAAGTCTCCAGAAACATTTTCTACTCCTAACTCTGAATCTTTAAGAATTTCTTTAATTTGTGTTCTTACTGTTAACATGTCTTTTTGTAAGAAGGTAAGGTTTATAAATATTTTCTTAATTATTTAATGTATGGAATACCAACATTTAGGTGGCGGAGACTATTTAGTAAAGATTGATGAAGATAAGATTGAGAGGGTTATAGAAACAATGGCAGAAAAATCTTACTTAACTGCTAAATTAAAAAGAGAATCATTTTCTGGGGATGATTTAGTTTTAGACGATTTTATAGTTTATTCTTCAGATCACACAAAAGTAATTGGTTTAAACATGGGGTTAATTAATCAGCGTCAATGTTACACAAAATTACAAAAAATGATTGCTGGTGATGATTTTATTTTTCGTGGTAAGTATTTTGAAAAAGGCGGTCGTGACCCAGAACAATTTTTAGATTCTATTGTTCAAGAAATAGAAAATAAATAGGTGAGCAGCGCCAATGGAGGCGCATTTTTTCCACTGTTTAGGAAAAAATATAAGGCGCCGTGCCCTGCTCACCATAGAAAGTAATAAATAATATTATATTCTTACATTAAATTATGACTCCCTGTATCTTTTGTAAAATCATAAACAAAGAAATCCCTTGTCATCAGATTTATGAAGATGAAAATTTCTTAGCTTTTTTAGATGTTTATCCGCATGCGAAAGGACATACTGTAGTTATTCCAAAAGAACATGTTAATTTAATCTCTGAATTAAATAATGAGAAAAGTAAAGAGTTAATGGTTATTGTAAAGAAAGTAATGAAAATTATTGAAGATAAACTTAATCCTGATGGGTTTAATGTTGGTTGGAATTCTGGCGAAGTAGCAGGACAAGTTGTTCCCCACTTACATCTTCATCTTATTCCTCGCTATTCTGGGGATGGTGGCGGAAGTATTCATTCTATTATCAAGAACCCTGGTGATTTATCAGTAGAAGAAGTAGCTAAACTATTTTAATTCATAAATATTAAATATTTCAACTTCTTTCATTAAATAAATTGGATTCTCTGGCGGCAAGAGTTGTACCAAAATTTTACCCGTTTAAGTACCACACTTTAGAAGATATTGCGGGTATGGTTTATGATCATCAGATTGGGTTTGGTCAAGGTGCTGATATTATTGGGGATTTACTATCTAAAAGGTATCCAGGCGTCGTTAATTATAGGGATATTCAGGAATCTTTATTTGAGAAATCTAATGACAACAGAGATTATTTCAGAAATATGTATGATTTTGGTAAGGCTTTGGAAAGATTAGTCTGATTTTAGGAAATCTTTATAATATACTTAGTTATTTTCTCTTTAAATGGCGAAGTAGCTTAACCTGGCACGAGAAAGCTCAGCTTTCTGGGCTCCCCTGTGGGGAATTATAGCGCCACGCTCATATATAAATGAGCTATGAGGCATTTATGCTGATGACTAAAGCTTATTGGGTTACGTGGAGGTTGGGGGCTCAAATATCTCTTAGAGAGACCACAAATCTTTCTAAAGATTTGAGTGTCCCCCCTTCGCCATACTTAAGCCAACGTGGGACAATCTGGTACTCCGCAAGACTGGAACAGATTTTCAATAAGATCTAGCGATCTTGTTTGCTTCGGCATTTCCCGGTTCAAATAGAATCTAAGAATTATCTTGGTTCATGAAAGTCCGGGCGTTGGCGCTTTTCTTTTCTTTTCTTTTTCACTCCTTTAAGTAACAGCTATAACCCACCTCTAGTTAATAGTAAACTTATTACCACTATGTAATGCTAAAAGATAGAAATCTTTATAAACTATATAAATTCTCAATATAAAATCATGAAAAGATCACTATTAGAACGGTTAGTTGGAGTAACTAAAGAAACTGTTAGAAATCTTAAGAAACCAGCATCAATGCTTGCATTAGGATTGGCTTTATCTTATGCTGCTCCCGCTTGTAGTTTTACTGTGGATAGGCCAGAATTTGTTCCCCAAGATACTCAAGAAGATGTTTACGAAGATCAAAAAGATATCTCTGGTGATAATTCCATTGATGGTTCTGGCGATATAAATCCTTTTGATAATAAACCAGATTGTGAAAATCCACAGACTTTCTACTTTGATAATGATGGAGATACTTTTGGAGATGCATATGAAACTGAAACATTCTGTTCAGAGAAAGAAGCTGAAATTAACGGTTTTGTTCCAAATCCTTTAGATTGTGATGATGAAGTAAATTATATTCATCCTGATGCAGAAGAACTTTGTGATGGTTTTGATAACAATTGTGATTTTAATATCGATGAAGGTTTAGAAATTCTTGCACAATGTTATAAAGATTTTGATGATGATGGTTTTGGCGTTGAAGATGATACCTTTGGAACTTGTATGTCAAGTTGTGGTGAAGGTTATGCAAAACATTCCGGTACAAAACCCTTTGATTGTGCAGACGATAATGATAAAGTTTTTCCAGGAGCAGAAGAAGTTTGTGATTTAATTGATAATAATTGTGAGAATGGAAACAATGAAGGTTTTGAAAATTTAGATTATTATCCAGACGTAGATGGAGATAATGCTGGTAATATGTATGCAGAAGCAATTAAGTTCTGTAAAGAACCAACTGCTGAAATGAAACCTGCTGGTATGGAAGATGTTGAATATGTTCCAAATGCAACAGATTGTGAAGATGGGGATCCAACTATAAATTTGAATCATCCCGAGATTTGTGACGGAAAAGATAATAATTGTAATGATGAAATTGATGATGGTGCTCCATTATTAGATTATTTTAAAGATAATGATGGTGATGGTTACGGAAACGAAGCAGACGGAACTTGGGAAGGTTGTGGTTCAAAGCCGGGTTATGTTACTAAAGGTGGAGATTGTAATAATGAAAATAATGCAATTCATCCATTTGCAGAAGAAATTTGTAACGGTTTAGACGATGATTGTAATAATTTAATTGACTTAGAAGATGGGTTGGCTTCAATTATTTGTTATGTTGACGACGATCAAGATGGATTTGGTTTGTCTGATTACTCTTTAGAAACTTGTGAAACAGAATGCCCTCCGTTTACATCTAAAACTGCAGGAGATTGTTACGACTTAAGTGATGCAATTCATCCTTTTGCAGAAGAAATTTGTAATACTTTAGATGATAATTGTAATGGTTTAGTTGACGATGGTTTAGAAGATGTTCAAGCATGTGATGTTTATAATAACAATATGAATGGGTTGCAAACAATTGATTGTAATGCTGAAACTGGTGTTTACGAACCTACTAGTGAATGTGATGATCCTGATGAATGTGCCCCTCAACCACAATTAAATTTGAAACCTTGTTCAACAGATGTTGGAGTTTGTGAAGAGGGTCATGAGAAATATGATTGTGAACAGGACGATGAAGGAAATTATATTGAAGTTCTTGTTGAAGAATGTGATGGAGTTATGCCAGGAGTAGAAGATTTAGGATTAGAAGGATGTACTGTTGAAGATCTTAATGGTTTAGATGATGATTGTAACGGATTTGTCGACGAAATATGTAATGCTTATATCCCTGCTGGAATATTTAATATGGGTTGTAATCCTACTTTTAACATTGGTTGTAATGGAGATAATGCAGATCATGCAGTTATGTTAGATGATTATGAAATTGGGATGCATGAAGTTACTAATGCACAATACTTAGCTTGTATTCAAGCTTTAGCTTGTTCAGATTCTGCAGGTGGTTCTAAAGTAAATGATCCCGCTTATGCAAATCATCCAGTAACAAATGTAACTTGGCAACAAGCAAAAGATTATTGTGAACACGCCGGTGGGAATTTACCTACAGAAGCACAATGGGAAAAAGCTGCTCGTGGTGAAGATAGCTGGCAAATGTTTCCTTGGGGAGATAATTTACCAAATTGTAATTTAGTAAATTATAACATGTGTGTGGGCGAAACTACAGAAGTTGACGATTATGAAGATGGCGTTTCTCCATTTGGTTTGTTTAATATGAGTGGAAATGTTATGGAATGGGTTGGAGATTGGTCTAGTGCTTATCAACAAGGTTTCCAAGAGAATCCTACTGGTCCAGAAGATGGGGTTCAGAAGGTTGTTCGGAGTTCAAATTATTCAGACAGTGAAGAATTTGTTACAACTTATCAAAGAAATGGTATAGGTCCCAGTATGAACAAAGCTTATATTGGTTTACGTTGTGTTACAGAACCAACTGATGAATAAATTTCTAAATAATTTTTCTTTTTAAAATAAGTATCTTTATATAAGATAAAAAAATACTTTTTATTAGTATATATGTACTTAGACAAAAAAGGGGAAGTTGTAGTAGTAGTTATTATAGCTCTTGCTGTAATTATTTCTAGTTTTTTCGCTATAAATCAAATTTCTGATGGTAATATGGTTACTGGGGCAGCAATTGGTTTAGGTAATATTAAAACTCAAGCATCTTGTGGGGATACAATTACTTCTAGCACTACTTTAACAGAAAACTTAGGACCTTGCTCAAACTTAGATGGGTTGATAATTGGAGCAAATAATGTTGTTTTAGATTGTGCTGGTTACAAAATTATTGGAGAAAATGATTTAAATAAATACGGGGTTAAAAACCCTCAATACAATCGAATTACTATCAAGAACTGTTCCATTACAAACTTTTCTATCGGTATCAGTTTTAGCAGAGACTCATTACTATCAACAATAATCAACAACACTTTATTCACAAACACAGATGGTATTTATATCTTTAATTCAAATACTACAACAATAATAAATAACACCATTAAGAATCAAACACAGCACGGTCTTTGGTTAGTTGGAGTTGGAGATGGCTTAATAATAAATAACCTAATAGAAAACAATGGAATTAGTGACTTAACTACAAAGAACGGAATAAATATAGACTTTGGAGATTATTCTTCAAATTTAACTTTTATTAACAACACACTTTACAACAACTCAATAGCAATAGAAGCAAGTGTAACAGAGACAAGATTCTATAACAACAAATTCAATTACACGCCAATTATAAATGGTAACGCAGTAACTATCTGGAACACAACATATGATAACACAACAAAGAACATTGTCTACGGAATCTCAACCGGTGGTAACTGGTGGCATAATTATACTGGAAACGATACTAACGATGATGGTATTGGAGATGATGCAAACTATTCTATTACTGCCACTTACAAAGATGAAAGACCGTTAGTTTCTGTTTATCAATTTACGAAACCTAATAGTGCAGCAACATTCGCCGATAACTTAAACATCAATAGCACTTTTAACTCAACTAACCCAATGACATCTGGAAGTAACCATTCAACAAGGCAGAATATTACTTTCTTTAATAGTACAACTAGAAATAAATATTTTACAGTTGAAGCATACTTTAATCAGACAGTTGGCCTAGGTTCTATTAGATTCTATAGGAACCTAACTGCAGAAAATAATGTAGTTGCCATTGCTGTTGATATCTCTTCTGCTACTGGAACAGCACCTACACACACCACTTATCTTTTCAATAATAATTCCGGAGATGGGGTTACAGTTTGTTCTTTTGCAGAAACTTTAACAGCTACAAATCTTAGTTGTGAAAACCGAACCCAGATAACATCACAAAACATTACAGACGCAGTTTCTATAAAAAACGTTACAGTTAGTTTAGATGGAGATTATTACAAGATAGAAAATCTTTCAGGGACAGGTGTTCTTCTAGGATCAAACACTAGCCTAGTTATCTGGGATGAGACCGATACAAACGTACGTTATGGAGATGCATTAAGAAACCCAGATGCTAACACTTCGTTCTTTGCAAATTATACCAGTTCTTTAGGAACTGCAATTACTAATGGGAATTGTACAATTACTTATAATAATGCCTCCGCTTTCCAAATGCCCTATGATTCTGCTAAAGAACTATTTGTTGCTAATGCTAGCAACTTTAGTGGAGGGATTGAAGAATGGAATGTAACTTGTTTTGCTTTATACCGCCACACCATGTTCTTAAACGATAGTGTTAACATATCCACTTGTCCCCGTTATGTTAACAATGATTATACATTAACTATTGACCACACCGCAACAACTGATTGTTTAATTATTAATGCTAGTAACGTTACAATTAACGGTGCGGGATATTCTATTAATGGAAATGGAACTGGGACAGGGATTTTGTCAACTGCTTTTAGAAACATAACAATTCAAAACATTAATGTTTTCAATTTTAGTTATGCAGTATTTCTTAATCTTTCAGATAACGTAACAATCAGTAACAGCAACTTAACTGAATTTATAAATTATGGTTTACTTTTAACAAATACAAATAATTCTTACTTTTCAGATCTTAATATCACAGGAAACCAAGGAGTTTCATCTGCACTTTATGTTCTTTATAATTCCACTAACAATAACTTAACAAATTGTGAACTTTCATCCACTAATCCAGATGTGGCGGCTAATCATCAAGGACAATTATATTTACTTAATAGCACTTTTAATCGAAACAATATGCTTGTTACATCTATAGGAAATGTTTTTGTGCAATGGTATTTACAATACAACATTACTGCTGCCGACGGTTCACCAATCCCTTCTGCTATAGTTAATATTACTTACAATTCTACTATCACAAATTTCTCATTCCCTGTAGATGATGAAAGTTTAACTACAAAAATTATTGCTACTGAATTCTTTAAAAATTCTACAAATACAACTTATGAAACTCCAACCAGAGCAATCGCTTATGCTTTTGGATTCTTACAAACTATAAATTATACAAACTTAACTCAAACTAATTCTACCTTAAAACAAATGAACCTTAGTTTAATTCCTCAAGCACCTAACAACGATTGTGGTACATATACAACTGATATTGTTTTCTCAGGTGGAATTACATATGCTAATTCTACTATTTGTATAACTGTAGGTGCCGATAATATTGTCATTAATGGAAATGGATCAGTAATTTATGGTAATCATAGTTCTACCGCCTATGGACTTTATGCTTTATTGAAAGATAATGTCACGATACACAATCTCACATTAATCAATTTTACTAATTATCAAGTTTATTTAGCAGGTTCAAATAATTTCACTTTTTACAATTCTTCATTTCGTGCTAATGACACTAATAATTTAGGATTCTTTTTGTATTATTCAGATGACAATAATATTACCAACAATACAATCTTTACAGAAACCACAAATGGTTATGGTTCTTATTCATATCGTTCTCATAGAAACCTTTTTTCCAAAAATAGAATCACAACAAAAGGAGCAACTAGTCCGGGGTTATATTTTACTGGCAGATCAAATACTAACTCGGTTTTGAGTAATATTATTAACACCACTGGAGCCAGTTCTAAGAGTATTCAATTAGATACTTCTCTTAGTAATATTATATCACACAATATAATTTACGCCCCTGGTTCTTCTAGTAGAGGGATAGATTTAACCTCCTCTAATTCTTCAACAATATTCAATAATACAATTAACCCAGTAAATAATGGCATGGTAATAAGTTCTTCAGTCTTAAACAACATTTCTAATAACACTTTAAACACTAGTGCAGACGGAATAGTTTTTATCGGCGGACAGCAAAACATTGTTGATTTTAATTCAATTAATTCTACTTCAGAAGGATTATTCTTAAGTGGGAGCGATTATGGGAAATTTAGAGGAAACAATGTTATTTCTGACGCAGTAGGTGCTTTTTTACAAATCGGTGCGATTGGTAATAACTTTTCCAATAATAACTTTACAGTGAGTTCTTCTGGAACTTATGGTGTAAGATTTGGTGGCACAGATACCAATAACACCTTTGTCAATGATTATATTAATTCATCTGGCACTTCAGATATTTATAGTGCTGGAAATGCAGGAGATTACAATTACTTTGTCAATTCTAGTTTCAACAAGAACAGCATAACAGCTGCTGCTCCGGGAAGAATTTATGTTCAATGGTATTTAGACCTAACTGTTAAGAACGGTTCTTTAACTGCAATTAATGGCTCTTTAATTAACATTAACAACTCATTGAATGAATTTGAAATTAGTAATCTTTACACAAACATTTCAGGACAAATTCCAAGACAAACTTTAACTGAATTCTTTAGAAATAGCACTGGACAATTTAATCAAACTCCACACAATATAACTGCAATTAGGATTACTCCAACTCCTGCTTATCGGCTTAATTACACTGTAATTAATCTTTCTCAAACAAACAGTACAGCAGTAACTTTAATTCAAAAATTCAATAGCGACCCTGTTTTGACTAATCCTGCAATGAATTTAACAGTAGTTTATACTGATACAAATCATATTAATGCGAGTGTAACTTATACTGATGATGATTTGGACTTAGGAAACATAACTTTTATTTGGTACGTAAACAATAATGAAATTAAAAGAACGTATAATGTTAGCGTAAATGCAACAGTTGTTGTAAGTAACATTTCTTTAACAGATTATAATTATAATAAAGGAGATGTGATAAGAGTTAATGTAACAGCTAATGACACTTACTTAACAGTTATGGTTACTAACACCACAACAATACCAAATAAACCGCCTGCATTAACAATTCCTATAATCTTACCGGGTCCTGCTTACACGAACAGTACATTGACAACAAACACAACTGTGACGGATGCTGACGGTGACTTAACACAGTTATGGTTAGATTGGTATTCTAATAATGCCCTTGTAAAAAGTGAGAATTGGGGTGGTTTAGCTAACGGCACACTAAGAAGTTCTACTTTAGCAAGTTCTAACTTTGTAAAGAGTAATATTGTTAATGTTACGGTAATTGCTTATGATGGAACCAGTTATAGTACTAGAAACTGGTCTGTTAATTTAAATGTAACAAATTCAGTTCCTTTGTACAATTTAACAATTGGAAATTTTAGTATGAGTACTAGTGAAGAAACTACTTTGAATTTAAGCACTTATTTTACTGATGGTGATAGCGATACCTTAAATTATACTATTGTTAACGTTTCTATCGTTAGTTTTACAATTAATACTACTACAAAAATCTTAACAATTACTTCTAATAGTACGACTGGAAGTGTTTCTACTTTTATTAACGCAACAGATGGACAGAATTCCACTGCGGGGGGCAATTTTACAATTACAGTGAGTGCCCCAAGTACATCAACATCAACAAGTCCTGGTGGTGGAAGGGGGGGCGGTCCACCAAAAGTGATTATTGAAGAAGAAGAAGAGGAAAAGAAACCCGTTGAAACGGATTCTGCATTTACATCTACTTCTTCAAGTGGTAGTGAATGTCCGCCAGGACAAATCTTAATAAATGGTACCTGTGTAGATATAACCGAAGATCCTTATGAGAATTTTAAGAAACTTGAAGAAGAATTTGATCAAATGTATCCCACTTCTTTCTCTAAAGTATTAGAAGAACAAGTTGGTATGAGTTGTTTAACTCGATCTCCAAACCCATTGTTTAAGATTAAGAATGAGAATTACATTCTTGCGTTGGAAGCTTTAGGAAATAAAGAAACCGTTGTAATGTATGAATTACAAGGCAATGTTTTGAAATTAATTTGGTTAGTTAATGAAAAAGAGGAAAAAGAAATATGTACTGAATTAAATTTTATTAATCAGAAAGAAAAAGAAGTATTATCATCAGTTAATAACATCTTAACTCAAGGTAACAGCTTGTTTACTGAATTTATATGTTTTAATTCAGAAGTTCAATCAATGATCATTATCCAAGATTATGTTATTTGCGATGAATTAGCTAATCAAGATTATTTAATTGAAACAGATTTAATGAAATGAAAACATTTATAATAACAAAAATAATAATAACTAAAAAAGACATAAGAAAACGTTTTACATTTTCTAGAGTCTTTTTAAAATCAAAAGTCTAAAAAAGAGGTTAATAAGAAATGTTAGTGTTTGGTGTTGATATACCTTTGGTAGAGGTTATCTTTGTATTGTCCATTATCATATTCATTCTATTAATAGAAGCTATTGTCGTTATTTCTTTGTTAATTAAACAAATGAACAAGACTAAGAAGCTAACAGGTCTTATTGAAAAACTTTCTAATACTATTCTTGAGATTAAAAAGAAAGAAATTGAACAACTTGATAAGTTAAAAAGAAGATAATTTGTTGTTTTTATTCTGATAAATTAAATAAGAAAAAAAAATTAAAAAGAATAGCCCTACTTAGGAGCTTCTTCTTTCTTCTCTTCTGGTGCCAATTCGTTAATAATCGGCATCGGAATTCCTGCTTCTTCCATAGCTTTTCTTGCTTTTCTATTATCTTTGAACTTACTTAAGATATCTTTAGCTTTGGTTTCGTACTCTGCACGTTTTAGTTCAAGATCTTCTTGAAGTTTTTTCTGCTCTTCTTCTTGTGCTTTAAGCTCTTCTGCAGTTAATTCTGTTTTTCCAGAAATAATCTTTTCATCGAATCGTCCTTCATCAATCGCTTTTAATGCGTCTGTTGCGGACATTCCTTCAATCATGATTCCCATTGATTGACAAGTTCCAACAATTTCTTTTGCCCTTGATTTGTTGTTTGCCCCTAATAAAGCGTCTTCTTTCATCTTAGCAACCTTAATGATCTGTTCGATCTTTAAGTCTGCAACTTTATCAGTTAAAGGATTAGCTGCTCCTTTAGCAATACCTGCTTCTTTCTTAATTAAAGCAGCTGCTGGTGGAGTTCCAATTTCGATTGTAAAATCTTTAGTTGAATCATCTATAATAACTTTAACAGGAACTTGCATTCCTTTCAAGTCAGCAGTTTTTTTGTTGATCTCAGACACAACTTGTCCAATATTTACTCCTGCTGGCCCTAAAGCTGGTCCTAATGGTGGTGCTGCAGTAGCTTTTCCACCTTCAATTAATACTTCTATAGTTTGTTTTCCCATATAATCTTTACAAAGATTATCATTCAAAGACTGCGGGATGCGTTTACTTCGTAAACTTACCCACAAAGTCATGCATCATGATATGATAACCTTTCCCTCCGTGTGTTAGGTGCTTTTATTTCACCCTTGTAATAGTAATGCGTAACTTTGCTTTAAAGAAGGGATTCATTTATAAGGTTTACGCAGAAATTATTCTAATAAATTTCTAATTTCTTGAATTTCTGCTAAGTACTGGGGTTTCATCCCTGGTTGTCTAAAACAAAGCTCATATTTATCAACACAAGTTTGATACGTTTTTTCTTCTTTTGTTGGCGGTTTATGAGATGTTAATCTTTGAAAATAGTCAAACCTGGCTTTTGCTACTAAAAAATTCTTTTTTCTTCTAGACTTAGCGGCTTGACACATCTCATCTAATAAAACATCTTTTCTTTTTCTAGTTCTTTTTCTATAATCTACTAATTTTTTCTCTACTTTTTTACCTGTTCTAACTTCTTCTGCATTATGATAATCTTCATTTAGTTTTTCTGCAATCATTGCTAAATTTGGTTTTCCTGCATTTGTTCCAGATTGATATCTAAATTCAGACATTCTTGTATATTCGAAAGCATCTTTTATTTCATCATCACTCCAAACATTTTTCCCTTGGACTCTAGCAGACTCTCTTCCTGCTTCCGCTACTCCATTTGTCTGAAACTCTTCTGAAAATATACCTGTTTCATTCTCTAAAGTACTAAGTCCGCCCATAACTCGATGATCTATGCTCATAATTATATCTTTTACCTATTTGTTTTATAAGTCTTTTGTTATTCCTTAGTTACTACAAACAATAATAAACTAAATTACTTTAATTGATCTTAATGAAACTTAAAATTTACCTATTCAGACACGGACAAACGTATTATAACAAGAAGCATATTTTTACTGGCTGGAAAGATTCTAAATTAACCGCTAAAGGAGTCAAAGATGCCAAGAAAGTTGCTCAGAAGCTCAAAAAAATGCATATAGACATTGCTTATCGTTCACATTTATCTCGTTCCAAAGATACTTTGAAGCATGTTCTTAAATTTCACCCTGAATGTAAAGAAATAATTGAAGATGATAGAATGATTGAACGTTCTTATGGAAAATTACAAGGTAAATCACACAAAAGTTTTATTGAGAAAGAAGGAAAAGATAGTTATCAGACTTTATTACATTGGCATAAAATCGATCATTTAGAAGGAAAAGAAAAAAAAGAGTTTATTAAAAAAATGGGTGAAGCAGAATTAAAAATTGTACGTAGAAGTTATAACGTTGCTCCTCCCGGTGGAGAATCAGTAAAAATGGTTGAAAAACGAGTAAATTCTTTCATTAAAGACCTCTTAAAAAAGATGAAAAAAGAAAAAATTAACGTCGCGATTTCTGCTCATGGTAATTCTATGCGTCCATTTAGAAAATATTTTGAGAAGTTAAGTAAAGAACAAATGATGGAATTAGAGAATCCCTGGGATGATTACTTTGAATATACTGTTAATGTTTAAAAAATCATATCCCATAAATCCAAAAATAATATAAACTCTTTCTATCCCATGAATAAAATGAGAGATACATCAAAACACCCACATGATAAAACATTAAAAGAACATCCACAAAACGATTTAGAAGAAAAATTGGTTAGGGTGCCAATATTAGGACAACCTAACTTAAAAGAAGAATTAATGTTGATTTTATATTCAGAAGATTTCTCTAAAAATGTTATTGGCCCAGATGAACCAAGTGAACCCCAATTAAATTATTTCACTGGATTTGATACTTTTAACGAGTTCAATGAAAAAACGGGATGGGGAAAATATGAATCAACAGTTACACAGAGACACACTCTCAGAAGCTTTGGATCAGATCAAAATGCAGCTAAAGCATCATACGATAATCTTTGTTCAATGGTAGAATCTAATCAAGTTTACTTTGTTGACAAAGGTGGTTGTAAATTAGTAACTGATTTAAGCAAATAATCATTTTTCCAAAATCAAGAAATAGTGGTCTGCAATTTTCTCTTTGGTTTCTTAACCTCTTTAAAATACTCTTTCACGTTGTTAAATTGTTTAACTTCTTTATTAATTTTATCAATGATTTTTACACCTTTTTCAGTAAGTTTGATCTTTCTATTATGATACTCGATCAATTTTTTATCCTCTAAAGTTTCCAAGTTCTTATATAACGCTCGTTCCTGTTTTCCCATGATTCTCGACGATAAAAGCAACTCGATAAACGCTATTTTACTTGTTCTTAATTTTAAATGTTTCTCAGAAAGTGGTTGATTTAACGACTTGTAAAATTGTCCTAAAGAGTACAAGATTAGCCGTTGAGTTTTAGTGATTTTAATCATTTTTAGAGTAAAAGACGTTGAAATATAAAAAGATTTAGAGGCTAGATTAGAAATGTTTAAAAACAACTAAAAAATAACTTAATTATCAATTTAAAAAAGGTGATAATAAATGAAATTAACTTTAACTAAAAAACCAAAAAATACTATCATTATAGAAGGATTTCCTGGATTCGGATTAATTGGAACAATTGCAATTGAATATTTAATGGACCATTTGGAAACTGAAAAAATTGGCGTTGTAGAAATGGAAGAAATTCCAGCCATGATTGCTATTCATCAAAATAAAGTTGTTGAACCAATCTCTATCCATTACAATAAGCAATATAACTTAGTTTTAATCCATGCAATTAATGTTGGTAAAAATTTGGGTTGGAAGCTTGCAGAGATGGTTGCTGAACTAGCCAAACAAATTAGTGCAAAACAAATAATTTCTTTAGAAGGAGTAGGTTCACCAAATCCTGATTCTGGAAGAGTTTTCTATTACTCGACGACTAACGGAAATACTAATAAGAAATTAGAAGACACCGCTAAACCTTTAATGGAGGGTATTATTGTTGGTGCTACTGGGGCATTATTGGCCAAAAGCATGAACATTCCAATTTTAGCACTGTTTGCAGAAGCTAAGTCTGGATTGCCTGATAGTAAAGCTGCTGCTGAAATTATTAAGGCATTAGATGCTTATACTGGTTTAAAGGTTGATCCTAAGCCATTAATGAAACAAGCAGCAATGTTTGAAAACAAACTTAAGACAATTATTGAGAAAGGTCAAAAAGCAGAAGACACTCATCAAAAAAAGAAATTAAGTTATGTGGGTTAAGAATATGGCAAAGAAAGCAGAACAACCAAAAGTAAAAAAGATTGAAGCCCCTAAACAAGAGAAACATAGTTACTTTCCTAAGTTCTTAATTTTTTTTAGTTTGATTGTAATTGCTTTTGCGTTAAACAATTTCTTTAAGTGGTATACTCTTCCAGATTATGTTGTATCTATTGTGTTATTTTTATCTGGATTATGGATGTTTAAGATTGGCTTAGAGAAAGGTATGTATAGAAGAAGAAAAGAAGTTGTTAAAAAATATCTTTAAATTTTCTATTTTTTTCATTCTTTATTTTTTAGTTATTAATTGAATCTTTTTGTTATTTAAGTTTTAGTGTTTGCTTGTTGCTTTTGTTGTTTTTTGTGCTTAAAGATTGTAAGCAAGAGAGAAATAAAACATTTAAGCAGAAACTAAAGTTTTTAGAATCCGGTAGATGGTATATTTTACAAGAAAAAATATTTTTTAGCACAATTTCTTTTCTAAAACTTTTAAGCAATTATTGAACTTTCTATGGGGGAAGTTACACCGACATTTTCCTAAAAAATACCAAAAAACGAAGCCCTTATTTCTTTCCAAAGGCCGGCTTATTTTGGCTAAATGTGGTGAAAGTCGCTAAACGTAACACTTTATACAGAATGTTACGAAAAAAGTAATAAAATATGCCCAAAACGTAACATTTAAATAATCTATTACCTTTTCTTCGTAGATGAATGAAAAAGTGGTGAAGAAAGGACATAGCAGAAGCCAGTTTCATCTTTCTGAAGAACAGATTAAACAATTGATAAAACACGCAGACAAACTAAGAGACAAAGTAATTATCAAACTTCTTGCGTATTGTGGATTGAGACGTTTTGAGTTAGCAAAGATAAAAATTTCTGATGTTAATTTAGAAACTAACAAAATTAGCATTCGCGGCAAGAAGAACATTGATCGACTCGCTACCATGTTTTCTGATCAACTTGTTGAAGACTTAAAAATTTACATGCAATATGTGTTAAACAACGCGAAGCAAGGTTATTTGTTCCCAGCAGTTTCTAGTTTGAATGATAAAGAACATATTACGCCCACCCAGATTAATCGAATTGTTGCTAAAGCTGGCCATAGAGCACAATTAAACAACCCAATTCCCGAATTAAAGAACATTAACCCCCACATCTTACGTCACAGTTGCGCCCGTATATTGAAAGATAGGGGACTTAGTTTAGAGGTAGTTCAGCGTGTTTTGGGGCATTTATCCTTTAAAACAACTATGGATTTGTATGGGACTAAGAGTATTTCTGAAATGGACGATGAATTAAAAGAAAAAGCAGGCGATTTATTTGACTGAAATTTTATTCTTAAACATTTATGATTTGATTAAAGGTTTCTAGAACAATTGTTTTTGATTTTCTTTTGTAGTTTCTGGTTGGTTTTTAGTGTGAAGTTCTTAGTATTTGATTAAATATTGATTTACTAAAACATCTAATCAGAAACAGCAAGTTTCATTGTTGGAAATAGTCTGGAAAATTTGTAAAAACCCCATCCACTGCTAAAAGTTTTAATCTTTTGATATCTTTCTTAGAATTAACAGTCCAGACATTTACTTTTAGTTTGTTTTTATGTAGAAATTTAATCATGCCTTTAGTTGCTAAGGGCAAAGATAAATTCACTTCATTAACATTGGCATCTTTTGCTCTTTTTAAAATCAGTTTTTTAGTTATTGGTAAAATTAATACACGAGAAATATCAAATAAAATTTGTCCAAAATCAGTTACTGTTGACCAATATATCAAAGCTGTTTTAATCCCCTTTTTCTTAGCCCCTAACAAGCTTTCTTTATGATTAGAAGACATAACAGTTTGTTTAACAAAACGTTCTTTAACAATGATTTCTGCTACTTTCTTAGCAGAGTTCATTTTTTTTATTTCAACATTTAATTTACATTTATTTCTACAAACTTTAATAACTTCTTCTAATGTTGGAATCTTTTCTCCTTTTCCTGCATTTAGTTTTCTTAGTTCTTTTAATGTTAGATCTTTTACTTGACCTTTACCATTAGTTGTTTTACTAACATCAGAATAATGAAGAATTACCACCCGATTATCTTTAGTTAGATAAGCATCACATTCAACCATATCAACATTTAATTCAATTGCTTTTCTAAAAGACCTGAGTGTATTCCCTGGTTCGTATCCACAAGCACCACGATGACCTATCTTAAGCATGTTTGAAAGAATGTTTTAGAAGTTATAAATCTATTTATTCAGCTTCTTCTCTAATCGTATAATCTTATCTTCCCTTAAATCTAACTTTTCACCAAGCTTATCATTCTCATGGCTAAGCTTGATTATTTCCTTTTGTTTTTCTTTACTTTCTGCTTCGGTTTTCTTAATAGAATATTCTTTTCTTTCAATTTCTCCGTTTAGATCTAGGATTTCTTTATCCAACTCTTTAATTTCCTGCTCTTGTTTCTGATTAGTTTCTTCTAAAGCTTTGTAGCGATCTTTTTCCTTCTGAATTCG
This sequence comes from Candidatus Woesearchaeota archaeon, assembly GCA_018696595.1. Lineage (GTDB taxonomy): Archaea > Nanobdellota > Nanobdellia > Woesearchaeales > GW2011-AR9 > JABJOX01. The sequence continues at coordinate 91,411 of JABHQW010000003.1, forward strand.
TTTAAGTTCTTTGTTAAAATAATCAGAACGTTCTTCTTCATCAAAGTTACTTTCTATTTTCTTGTATTCAGATCTATCTTTAACCGGAGTAATTTGAATTTTTTCAGTTTCATCTTTTGAAGAGAACAAGTAGTAACCCAATCCTGCAGTTTTTAATTTTTGAAAATTAACTTTAGGAATCCTTAATTGTTTTGATAAAAATACTGCGTCTTTGTCTAAAGATTCTTGAAATGCGATAATTGTTCCTGCATTAGCTAAGATTGTTTCTGAGAAGTCTGTAGGTCGCTGTGATGCAAGAATAATACCTACTCCGTATTTCCTAGACTCTCTAAGTAATAATTCAACAGGGGAACCAGGATACATCATCCTATGTGCTTCATCAATAATAACGTACAACCAATAATCTTCACACTTTCCTTTGATGTACAGGAAGTTGATTAATTTTTTTAGTAATAAGTCTGCCACTAATGCTTTAACTTCATCTGTAGGGAAATCTAATAGTTCTATTACACTTAGATTTTTTATGATGGTGTCTAATGATAAAGAAGTACCATCTGCTTCCATGAACAGATCAACATCGAAAAGAACTGATATTTTTGCTAATAGTTTAGATACACCTTGATTTCTTATTGGCGTATCAAAGATAATATCTCTGAAAAATGAGAATGGTAATAATTCAATAGTTCCGTCATTTGCTTTTTTAATATCTTTAATACCTGACTTTAAATAAAACGCTTTAATCGCTTCCCTAATAATAGCTTCTTGTACATCTCCTAGAGAGAAGACACTAGCAATCATTTTAGAAACTTTATAACAAACATCTAATGGTTTTTCATTAATCTGCACTTCTAAAGGATGTAATGTAGCTTTATCTATTTGTACTAAATTATCTGCGAAAACTTTGAAATCGTTATGAAAGTCTAGAATTAATGATTTTATCTTATGTTGCTTTAGTTCTAACATAATCGCTTTTAGAGTTTCCGTCTTCCCTGATCCAGACCCACCTACTGTGATTAGGTGTGGGTTCTTTTCTTCCTTAGGATTCCAGAATACTTTGGTTTTGTTAGACGTTCCTAGGTATACATTCAGATCTTTAGCCATTTTAGCTATATACTCGAATAGTGGGGTTTAAGAATGTTTTGGTTATTCCTTGATTTTAATATAGTCGCATTTTGTACAAAGAAGAGTAAATTTATTATCTTTCATTCCATGATGTAAACCTTTCTTTTTGCATTTGGGACAAATCCCATCCCCCGCTAAAAGAAATACTGCCCGTCTGGAATCATAATTTTGTTCTTTTGGTTTCATACCTTTTTCCCAACTAGAACCACAATCATTACACACAGTATATTTTCCTTCTTTTCTTAAGTTTTCACCTTTACATTCAGTACATTTCATATGATGGGTAAGAAAGATTTAGTTTATAAATTATTTGTAGTTAACTAAGCAAAAGTCTAAGTAAACACAATATTAAAATTTCTTCAGAAGCTTCTGTGGCATCTTGTTTTAAGGTGGATCTATAAGAATTTCAACAGAAATAATTATAAGTAATAGCTAACATCCAATAATTATGGCAAGAAGATTTTGGGATGGTCCAGTTGTACAAGCAACTGAAGAGGAAATAAAGGCTATTAATGAAGGAAAGGTGGGATTATTTACAATTGGAAAAATTAACAGAAATGACAAAACCATTCACAATTTTAAGATTCCTCCAGCCAAACTAAGACATAATTATTATAACACAGATTGTGGAATTAAAGTTAAAGATATTGTTGAAGATTATCCTGGTAATCAAAGACTAAATTGTCAGGTTTGTATGTGGGGAAAAGATTGGAAAAAGACTCGATTTAAGAGACATATGGGATTTCCGAAGATGTTTTTTAAACAACTTATTTTCTATTGTAAAAGCATTCTCCGAAAATAATTGAAAGTCTATCAGATGCAGAGTTACTAGTTATTATAATTTCTTCAGAAGCTTCTTTGTGTCTCGGAAACAGTTGGAGCTAGGTTTAGAAGGGAGTGTTAGTTTGTTTTTTTAGAATATAGAAGAAAGTGTTAGATTTAACTATTTTAGAGGGAAAACTTTTAAATAATTGATATAATCAGCTATATGTAATTCATAATTTCTTTAAAAAATGGAAAAAGTTACAGAAAAAATAAACAGAACTCATCCCTTACTTGAAGAGCTAAGTGAAAAACAACAAGGCGCAGTTCTAAATCAAAATAATAGATTGCTTGTTTTAGCCGGCGCTGGTTCTGGTAAAACAAAAACTTTAATTCAAAGGATTATATATCTTATGTTTGAAAGTCAAGTTAAATCAAAAAATATTCTTGCAATTACATTTACAAAAAATGCAGCAAATGAAATGACTGATCGATTAATTTTAGCTGCTGATAATTCGGGTAATTATCGAAAAATAATCTTTAATAAAAAAGTATCTAAAGCACAAAAAGATAACACAAGACAAGAATATCTTAGAAAGTATCCTTGGATTAGAAATATTACTGTAAAGACTTTTCATAGTTTATGTTATTCTATTATGAGAAATCATGGAAATCCTGAATTTGATAATAAATTCAAGTTATTAATTGATAAAATTGACGAAGAAGATATTGAAAATAGGCATAAAGCGAAAGAAACACAAAGTGAAATAATTAAAGATATAATTGTAAAAAAATGTGAAGACATTGAATTCTTGTTAACTCTTAAAAGATATATTCTTGATTTTTATGTAGATAAATTAAAAACTTATCAAAACAAACCTGGTTTTGTTGATTATAAAAAACCTTTTACAACTTTAAAAGGTGAGAAAGTTAGATCAAAATCTGAAAGATATATTGCTGATTGGTGTTATAGGCATAATATTGATTATGTCTATGAACCTACAATCAATCTAAAAGATTTTGATTTTAGGCCAGATTTTTTTATTCCAGAGATTAATACTTATATTGAACATGTTAGTAATTTAAGCAAAGGGATGAAAAATAAAGAAGAACAATTTAAGTTAACAAATCATACTTTATTCAAAACTTACGAACATATGACACTTGATATAAATAAATTCTACGAAGCTCTTGACAGAATCGTTTTTGGAAAAATTGATAAGAAAATATCAAGAATGACTGCATTAAGATTCGAAGAAGAATTTAGTGGTTATCACGATAAATTAATTCCTTATACACATTATGTAAAAAGTGCAATTGATAAAATTAAAGTCTCTAATTACAACATTACGGAAATAATGAAAACTGCTTCAGGAAACCCCCATGACCGGGTTAAAGTATTTTACGAATTATTCCAACCTATTTTTGAAGAATATACTAAGTATTGTACTAAAATGTCTTACTTAGATTTTAATGATTTATTAATTAGATCAGTCCAACTTTTGAATAATAATAAAGAAGTAAAAACATATTATCAAAAGTTATTCCAACATGTTTTAGTGGATGAGTTCCAAGATGTAAATAACATTCAAGTTCAACTATTAAATGAACTTATTAACGGAGGAACTCAGTTGTTTTGTGTGGGAGATGATTGGCAAAGTATATACGGTTTTAGAGGTTCTGAAGTTGAATACATTGTTAATTTTAAAAAATATTTTCCTGGTTCTGAGATTGTTAAGTTAAATATTAATTATAGAAGTAATGACGTTATTGTAAATGCAAGTAATGAAGTTATTAAAAAAAACAAATTTAAATTAGATAAAGAAATTAGGTCATTAAACTCATCTGGGAAAAAAATATATCTTTATTGTTCAAAGCGTGAAGAAGAAGATGGTGTTGAAACAGTTGTTAAAAAAGTTAAACAACTTTATGAAGCAGGTTATAGTAGAGAAGATATTTTAATACTTTATAGAAGAAGTGGAATATATGGGCCTTACTTCCAAAGATTTAGAGAATTAGGCATTAAAGTTCAAGCTAAAACCATACATGCTTCAAAAGGCCTAGAAGCAAAAATTGTTTTCATCATAGGTCTTAAAGATGGGTGGGGCGGATTTCCAAATGTTTGGGAAGATGACCTTATTTTTCAAATTATTAAGAAAACCAACTATGAGTTATTAATGGAAGAAGAAAGAAGACTTTTCTATGTTGCATTAACTAGAGCAAAAGATGAATTATTTCTAATTTCAGAACAGGGAAATGAATCTATTTTTGTTGAAGATATACCTGGCGAATTTGTTGACAGAGAAAACTTTCTAATATTAAACATAGAAAAACCTAAAACAAACATTTGTAAATCATGTAATGAAGAATTAAAAATAATCTTTAATTACTGCCCACATTGTGGAAAAGAAATTATTGAAGAGATTGATAAAAAAGTAGAAACTAAAACGTTTAATACTAAAAAGTTAAAAGAAATCAAACAAGAACACCCTATGGCTTATGAATTATGGGATGAAAAACAAGAAGAAATGTTAATAGAATTATTTGACAAGAAAAAGTCTGTTTCCGAGATTTCTGAGATGATGCAAAGAAAACCAGGAGGGATAAAAGCTAGATTAATAAAATTAGGCTTAATAGAATCCAATAACTCAGAATTAAAAACTGTGAAAAATAAGATTGTAAATGATTTAACTAAAGTAGAATTTAATGAAGATGGAAGTTTAAAATTACCACAAAATATTCTTGCAATGAAAGAAAATGAGAAAAACAGTATTATTCTCAGAAGAGTTCAAATCAATACAAATAATCCGGCAATAGCTAATTTGAGAATTGAGTTTCCAGAAGAAATTAAAAATCCAAATAAAATAACCTCTTATTATAATGAAATTAAAGATAGAAAATATCCATCTGTAGACCACATTATTAAACAAACTGATAAGAAAACATTTATTATTGAAGTGAATCAAGGAACCACATTTATGTACTCTTTACTGGATCATTTACTTGAATGTTTTAAATCTAAACTTGAGATAGAAAATAACGTTGTCGTAAAAGGTACTTGGGACAAATTTGATTCTGATTAAACTAGGCCATTTATTCCAATAAGAATATTTCTATCAACAAATTATTTAAATAAGAATATTCTCCCTCTTAATATGAACCAAAAATTATACGAACAAGCAAAAAAGAATATCATTAAAGAAAGAGAAGAAGATCTTAAAGAAGAGATCAAAGAAGAGTACAAAGCTTTACTCTTTGAATCACAGAAACTTGTTGCTGATAAAGAAATGATGCTTCATTTGAAATCGTTGTTAAAGAAAGCAAAGAAGTTGCCTGTTAGATCTATGGGAGAGAACTATTCTGTAAACCATCTCAAAGGAAAGATTATGACGATGATTGAGGAAGGGAAGTATCATAAGAGAGAGTTGAGAGAGATTGAAGGGAGAGTCGAAGAGAAGTTGAATCCGAAAGAGAATGTGAATGTTGTGATGAAAGGGATTGTTGGATAGAAAAGTATAAATAAATCAAGTAAGAGAGATTCTTTAAAGAAATTTTATTGATTCAAAGTTTTATCAATTAACTTTTCTCCCCAAAAGATCTTATCATAATGAAATCTAATAAACTCATCATTTATATCTGTTCTTTCATAAACTAAATCTTTATCATTATAATTGTTATTTGGATCACTATGTATTATTTTCTTAGTCACTGGATTTATCGCTATAGACCCGTAATCAAATTCAGCATGATGATATGGACAGAGAATTATTATATTCTCTTTTACGTCTGGACCATTGTACTCGCCACCAAGAGGTTTCAAGTGATGCCCTTCTGCATAATATTTAGAGTTTTCCAACAATATTCTTTTTCCACAAACTTGACATTTCCAATTAAAATTAGATTTTATTCCCCTTACAAGAGCTGTATCTCTAACAATCCTTGAAGTTATAACCTCAATTCTTCCAGGACTGGTGTAATCCGGATAGGGGGGTTCGTTCACAGTAGGAACTTGAGAGTTCTCATTTCTAAATTGTACAATGAAATTAAGGCTTTCTGAGAAATCATCAAAGAGATCATATAATACAGGAGGAACTTTTGCAAAATATTTTTGAGATACTCGCAAATCTCCCCCAGTGGGATATTCAACATAGAACATGCCTTCTTTATTTTCATGTAATATTTCTCTAAGTGAAGAATTATATTCTCTGAAGAAAGATCCAATAGTTGGAGGGGAGATTAAATTATTAAATTGACCAAGATTAATTCTTTGATAAGGAGACATGTTTGTCCATCTTTCGGGCCTAGGTGGTTCATCAATGGTTTGAATTAATGGTGTCACAACCATAGAAACGCCAGCCCAAACATATCCCTCATCAGACTTTAATAAATGAATAATGATATCACCAACTTGAACCTCTTTCATGATTTTCCATGCTTCTGAACCGCCCCTGTCTTTTACCGGACTCCACAAGCAACTCCCAAATTCCCACCCAGAACCACCGTGAGCTGGATTTGTAATTTCAAGGAATACAGATTGGCCTTCTTTTAATTTAGGTAACATAGAATTAAATAATGAGCACTGATATATATTATTTATGTTTTAATATATTCTTTAGAAGCATTTGTGAGATCTAGTTTTTAGTGTATTTATTTTGACAACAAATACTTTTTATCTCCAACCTTTTGAAACACTAATTGATCTATAGGTTTTAAGTTAATTTTATTCTTTAAATCCTGATTTAACTTGATAATATGAGATTTAAATTTAGTTTTTAGATAACAGGTGTATTCAATATTATCAAATATAAAAGTTAATTCACAATCTTCATGAGGAAAATGTTTTTTGTTACTTTCTCCCACCCGTAACTGTCCTTTTTCTCTATCGATACGAGTGATATGGTTATCTTTACCCTCCGTATCAGGGATATAAAATGGTTGAGTCATATTTTAAAAAGTATTTTAAGTTTATATAAATCTTCCGACCATCGTAAATAAGTGATGAGATATGAATCAATGATATTTAGAAATTAAAAAAACATCAATAAGTTTTTATAAAAGTAACCAAAATAGAATAAAATGTCATTAAATGTACTTGAAGATCTTAAAGAAGTTTACAAATTAATATATAAATTGCTAATTTTTCCTGAATCTGATTGGAAAACTAAGATTTATGCTTCTACAGCTATGGCTTATCTCATAAATCCTTATGATGTTATTCCCGAAGCAGAAAAAGGAAGTGAAGGTTATATTGATGATTTATATCTTTGTTTGTTAGTTTTAAAAGATTTGTCATTGTATAGAAAGGATCTTATTGAAATAGCCAATGATAATAGATTAGATATTCAAGAATTTGTTGAACAAAAATTGATTATTTGTAAAAACGAGTTATGCGAAAAAACTAAACTGATTGAAAAAGTTTCTGGTTATGATTCTCTGGAAAGATTTGATATTAGAAATTCACAAGTAGATTCCAAAATATCATCACAACTTGAACAGAACTCAACAATTCTAGGAACAATTGCATTCTTTTATGATGAACTTTTAAATGTTCAAAAAACCTATGAAGAAAGAAGAGGTATGAACAAAAGAGGACCCCCTATAAGAAAAGGTTTAGGAAGAAAGATGGATCTTCCTTATGCATACCACCACACATTCTTAGAATTAAAAGAATCTAATCTTTTTTTTGATCTTAATAGGGTCTGTTTACAATTTAACAAAAGTGAAGAATTAAAGCTTAAGATTGATTCTAATAATTCAACAGAAGATTTATTTATGAATTACGAGGACAACTTAAAAAATTTTAATGAAGATGTAGAATATTATAAAATCATTAAATTTGCTCATCCATTATTTAAAACATTATGTAATATTTCTAATGACTCCGATTGTAGTTGGCAAATCAAACATGAAATCAATTCAGCGTTGGCTTATTTTTCATTAGTTGATGATGTTATTGATGACACTATAGAGTCTGGTCTTGGTTATGTTGATGATATTTTTGTTGCATCATTTGTTTTATTTGATATTGCTGAAAAAGATTTTCATCTTTTAAACAGAAATTTAGACTCTGGTTTAAGTATTACAACAATTAAAAACTTATTTGAAAGATCAAGTGAAATTATTGATAATGATTTGAGTCAAATAATTAATTTACTAGGTTTAAGGGGATTAATGTCATTTTTTGATTTAAATCAACCAAATAACACTAATGTTTGTATTATTTCCAATCATGGTTCTAATTATAAAAAGATTTTGAATAGTTTAATTAAGCTATATTTTGTTCCAGAACTTAGTTTTGACAAGAAATCAAACATATCAGAATACATTAAAGAAATTAATAAAAGTTTATCTGGAGATCAATTATTAAAATTAAATAAGTTTATTGAAATAGCAGAAAACAGTTGTTATAATAAAAACATACAACAAGAATTTGAAAACAAAGAACATGAAGAGATCAGATTATTAATACTTAAACATAAAATATTATCAAGCTAAAATGGAAAACAAATCGTTTAAAGAAATAGATGAACAAATTAAAGACACTTACTATAATTCAGAAGACAATCCCATTAAAAATTTTATGATTCCTGTTCTAAAGTGTTCTAAAATATATCGCCGCGAAACATACAGTTTTAATGCAGCTATATTTTCTTTGATTAGTGATGCTTTAGTTGATGTGTTTGAAAATGATTGTAAAATCCAGTATATTGTTGGCATGGAAATTAACGAAAAACATGAATTAGCAATTGAAAAAGGACTAGAAGATGAAGTAGGTCTTATTGAAAAACATTTAATTAATGATTTTGGGGACATTGAAAAATTTGTTGAAAAATTAAATAGTAAATATGAAAAAGAAAAAATAGAGAATAGGTTAAGAATGCTTAGTCTGATGATCTCAAAAGGAATTTTAGAGATTAAAGTAGGATTTAAATGTAAAAGGGGAAAACCATTAGACCCTCGTTGGGCAAAATTCCACCCCAAAGTTATGATTTTTACTGATTTTGAAGGAAACTCAATTGTTACAAATGGATCACCTAATGAGAGCGAAGGTGGTGGAGACCGTAATGAAGAAGCATTTGATGTATTCAAAAGTTGGGACATTGGATCCAAAAAATGGTTTGATAGACATTGGGCAAAGTTTGATGAATTTTGGGATAATACTAAGGAAAACGTAAAGACTATTGAAGTAAGTAAATTAATTGAAAGTAATGTTCTTAGAAAATATAGAAGTAGATCCAAAACTAAAGGAGAAATGATCAATATTGAAAAAGATTTAAACAAGCTGTTGGAAATGGAAAAAAAGGTGGATCAAACTGAAGAAAATATCCCTAAAGAATCAGGAGAGATAGAATTACGACATTACCAAAATGAGATTATTGATAATTGGTTTAAAGAAGACTCTAAAGGAATTTATGCACTTTGTACAGGAGCAGGTAAAAGTATTACTGCTATTCGCACTATTAAAAGATTATTGAAAAATCATCCTAAAACCATTACAATTATTGTTGCACCATATATCCCCCTTTGTGAACAATGGATACAAGTTTTAAAAACTGAGAATATAACCCCATTAATGGCATATAAGTCAATGGAATTATGGTATAAATCATTAAAACATAAATTACTTTCATTTCAAATGGGTGGAACTGATTCGATATTTATTATCACAACAAATAAAACATACTCTAGTGATGAATTTCAAAATTTATTGAATAATTATTGGAAAAATTGTTTTTTAATAATCGATGAGTGCCATCATTTTGCTAGTACAACATACAGATCAACATTAAATGAGAGAATACAATTTAGGCTAGGTCTTTCAGCAACCCCGGAAAATGAGATGGACAGAGAGGGAAACATGGTGTTATATCGTTTTTTTAAGAAAAATATACCTCCTGAATATTCTTTAAAAGATGCTATCATTGAAGGTTACTTAAACAGATATGATTATTATCCAATAATTAATGAACTTGATGATCAAGAAAATGAAAATTTTGAGGAAATAACTTTAAGAATATTAGCTGCTAAAAAAGATGGTGACTTTAAAAAAGTTGAAACCATATCTAAAGAAAGAGATGTTCTAATAGATACTTCGAAAACAAAAATCCCAAATCTTTCAAGACTATTAGATCAGATTGAAGATTTATCACATTCGTTAATTTATTGTTCTGGAACTAAACAATTAGAACAAGTTTCAAGACTATTAAAGGAAAAAGGAATAAATTTTGGAAAAATTACTTCTGATGAAACCGCAAAAGAAAGATATAATATGATCGATCAATTTAAAAAAGGATTTATTAAACTTCTTTTGAGCATAAGAATACTTGATGAAGGTATAGATATTCCAGCAATTAAAACTGCAATGATATTAAAAAGTTCAGCAAGATCTCGACAAGCAATTCAGAGAAGGGGAAGATGTTTAAGATTATTAAAAGATGAATTTGGAGAGATAATTGATAAAAATGCTAGAATTTACGACTTTGTCACTTTGCCAAGGTCAAAATTAGATGTGGTTAAAGAATCATATGGTCTTGAAATAAAACGAATAATGGAATTCGTAACTTTATCAAACAATTCAAAAGAAGCAGAAAAGATTATAAAAGATCACTTCCCTTATGTTTAAATAAAATGAAAGAAATTAAAAACATATTAGAGAATATGAAATGTCCTGAGGAGAATCAGATTTTACTTATTGAAACACTTAAGAGTTGTAAATATCATAGATCTGATAAGAATAATAAAGAAATAATCTTACAAATATATTCTACACTTAATAAATTGATGAAAAATGAAAATTAAAGAAATGAAATTGAAGAATTTCAAAGCATATCGTAATGAAGAACTAAAATTCAGTACAGATAAGGAAAAAAATGTCACATTAATTTATGGTGTTAATGGAGCGGGTAAAACTTCTTTTTTTCAGGCATTGAATTGGGGTTTATATGGGTATGATGTGATTGGTACAAACAACACAATCTCCTCAATGAAAACAATTGCAGGAAAATATTTATTGGATGAATTATCTGAAGGAGAAACTGAAGAAGTAAAAATTGAAATTCAATTTGAAAACGATGGATATGATTATACATTAACAAGGATTGCACATTTTATTAAAAAAAATAATGAGCTTTCTTACTTAATGAAAAATGATTTCCTGAGTTTGTACTATGTCTCTGATATGGGTAAACCAAGTATGATTAAAAATGACTCATTGGATCAAGAACAAAAAATATCAAGAATCATAAACAACGTTCTTCCTTTCGGTTCTAGAGAGTACTTTTTATTTGATGGTGAAAATTTAGCTAATTACTCAGAAGCCAATAAACACCAATGTCTCGAAATTAAAAATGCAATTAGACAAGTATTAGGGTTAGATGACTTTGATATTGCTATTAAAAATATAAAAGCGGTTAATGATCAATTAAGAAAAGATTTCGAGAAAAAAGAATGTTCTGAAAAGATAAATGACACCAATAATGTGATTGGAGATTACCAGGAAAGACAAACAAAAATTAGCAAAGAAGTAATTTCTCAGAGATATTTATTAAAAGAAAAGAATACTGAATTTACAAAAAATGAAGATTTATTGAAATCTTTTCATCAAGAAATAGAAAAAATAGAAAAAAGAAGTGAAATTGAAAAAGAAATTGAATCAATTAAAATTACACTTTCCTTAAATTTAAAAGAATTAAGGTCTGTTTTGACTCAAGGTTATATGTGTTATTCAGAATCAATCCAAACAGAATGTTTTAATTTGCTAACATCATGGAGAAAACAAAATAAATTTCCAACTAAATATTATAATCTTGATTTTGTAAAAAATATTATCCAAAATAAAAAATGTTTTTTTTGGGATTTTGAAGAAAATAGTGAAGAACATAAATTCTTTTTAAAAGAAGAAGAAAAATTACAAAATTGGGGACATAATATTCAAAATGATCTAACTGATTTTTATGGTAAAGTTTCTTCATTAAAAATAGGATCAAAAAGTTTAATTAAAGATATAAGTGAACAACATAAAGTATATGTACAAACTGAAACAAAATTTAGAGAACATATTCTTGCTCACGAGGAAATTAACAAAGAAATAAAATCCAAAATAACCGATAAAGAAATTCAAGAATGTAATAATAAAAGAGAAATCATTCAAAATGAGATTCTTAAAGTTAGTACAAACATTAAATCACTTACTGAACAATCTATACTTTTTGAAGAAGAGATTAGAAAAGCAAATTCCCTCTTAAACTCTATGAAAAGTAAAACTGTAGAGGGAAAGAAAATTCAAGATAAAAAGAAATTAATAACTGAATCAATTTATTGGTTAAAACAATTATATGAACACTATTCTCAAATTAAACGACAAGAAGTTGAGAAACACATGCAAGACTTATTTAGAAATATTCTTTGGAAAAAACAACACTACCAGGATGCTAAACTAACCTCAGATTATAAATTAACATTACCTGACAAATGGGGAGATGCCGGAGAAGATCTGGTTTCAAAAGGAGAAGGCCAAGTATTAATATTAAGTTTTGTGGCAGCATTAGCAAAGTCTACAAATGATGAAGCACCATTTATTATTGATACTCCTTTTGCAAGAATTTCAATAGAACCTACAATTAATATTGCAAAATTCTTACCAGAGCAAGTTTCACAATTAGTTCTTTTTGTTACTGATAAAGAATTAACTACCGAATCTGAAAGATTATTTACTGAAAAAACCCAATATGTTTGGACAATAAAGTTTAATGAGGAAAATTCAGAAACAAATATTATAAATGGCAAACAAGTCAAAACAGAATATTAAATAGAAGATGAATCAATCAAGAAACCCACCCATCCACATTAATGAAAAGTTTAATATGAGATATAGTCTTTACTCTAATCCACAACACAAAAGAAACACTGATGAAAAGGAGTTATTATTTTTCTCTAGGATGGTTGATTTATTTATGTTAGCTACAATTCATGGCTTTAAAGAAGGATTAAGAATTCCCTTTGAAAAACCAAGTGAAAAAACTGATATTTTCAAATGGAGCAATTTTAAAGACGAAGATTTGACAATTATTAAATCAATAGGATTATTAGAGCTTATTAGAATTGGAAATGAGGATCCGAACATTATTAATGATAAATCAAGAATGGTTGAAATAATTCAAGAATATGCTAATGGGGGATTTCAAGATTTAATGGAAATATTAGAAGAGAACCCTGACTTTGAAGGAAATTTCATTTCATTAATACTAACAAAATAATTTAGTAACTCAAATAAACCACTAATTGGATTACGTTTAATCCGTTCAAAAGGAAGTCTATTTTATTCACTTGGAAGTTAAACTGAAAGTTTATATATCATTTAATTCTTAGAACTTTTTATGGTGATAAAAAAAGAGGTTAGTTCAAATGCTTTCTCATTTACTGCATTAAGAGGCATTCAGTCTGGAAGAGAATATTATGTTGCAATGTGTCCATTAAGATTAATTCCTAGAATATTCTTATTTAACGAAATGGAAATCCCCCCCCATATGAGGGCACAAAGAACTCTTAATAAAGCAAGAGTTCCTGAAATGGCTTCATATATGATTAAAAATAATGATTATATTTTTTCATCTATTACTGCATCTATAGATGGAGAGATTCTATTTGAACCGATTGAGGATACTGGTCATAAATCTAAAATGGGAACTCTGAGCGTTCCTATGAGTGCTAGATTTTTAATTAATGATGGGCAGCATAGAAGAGCAGCAATAGAAAAAGCTTTAGCAGAGAAGCCAGAATTAGGTTCTGAAACAATCTCTGTAGTGTTCTTCCTTGATGCTGGATTGAAACGTAGCCAACAAATGTTTGCAGATCTTAATAAAAATGCGGTAAAACCTACAACTTCATTAAATATTTTATATAATCATAGAGATGAGTTTTCAAGATCCATTATTTCACAATTAAATAATATACCTATTTTTGGAAATCAGTTAACTGAATTAGAAAAAACATCTATTTCAAATAGAGCCAAAAAGGTTTTCACTCTAAATAGTATTTATCATTCAACAAAATCATTTTTAGGTAAAAAAGAAAAAACCCCAGTTATATCTAATGATGAAAAGAAATTGGTTTCTGAGTTTTGGAATGAAGTTCATAATAATATTTCTGAATGGCAAGATGTTGTTAATGATAAGATCACTCCTTATGGATTGAGACAAGATTATGTTCATGTTTCCGGTGTTGTTCTTCATGCTATAGGTAGAATGGGTCATAAACTAATAAAAGATTATCCCAATAATTGGAAAATAAAACTAAAAAATCTTCAACAAATTGATTGGAAAAAATCAAATCCCATTTGGGAAGGAAGAGCCATGCAAAATGGAAGATTAAGTAAAGTAAATACCAATTTGATTTTAACAAGTAATTATCTTAAACAGCAAATGGAAGTTCCATTAAGTAAAGCAGAGATTGAAATTGAAAAAATAATAACAGGCGGATCAAAATAGTTAAAGAATCTATATTTAAAAGTAGAAAATTAAAAGACATTCACAAAGAGATACAAACGGTTTATTTAAGTGATGATAGACCTTGGGTTATTGGATTTAGTGGAGGAAAAGATTCTACAGTTATTTTACAACTAATTTGGTATGCATTATCCGAATTACCAAAAAATAAATTAAAAAAAACTATACATGTTATTTCTTCAAATACTTTAGTAGAATCACCTATTTTAATTAATTATGTTGGAAAGATTCATAAGTTGATCAATAGCAAAGCAAAAGAGCAAGGGATTCCAATTACTGCCACACACATTTTTCCCAAAGTAGAAGACACTTTTTGGGTTAATTTAATTGGAAAAGGTTATCCTGCACCAACAAGAATGTTTAGATGGTGTACAGAAAGGTTAAAAATTAAACCCGCTGATGAGTTTATTTTTAATACAGTAAGTAAGTATGGTGAAGCAATCGTTGTTTTAGGAGTTCGTAAAGAGGAAAGTACTTCAAGAGAACAAAGTATGAATACTTATAAAATTCAAGGTTCTTTGTTATCAAAGCATTCAAAATTCTCACAGGCGTATGTTTATACCCCCATTGAAGAATTTACTGTGGATGATGTTTGGTCATATTTATTACAAAAAAAGTCTCCTTGGGGAGCTAATAATAGGGAACTATTAACAATGTATTCTGATAAGAATAGTGGAGAATGTCCATTAGTAGTAGATAATACTTCTCCTAGTTGTGGTGGGTCTAGATTTGGTTGTTGGACTTGTACATTGGTTAAAAAAGATAAATCAATGGATAATCTAATCTCTAGTGGTGAAAAATGGATGCAACCTTTGTCTGATTTTAGAGTTAAACTATATGAAACAACAGATCCTGAAAAAAAGTATAAATTTAGAGATTTTAAGAGTAGAAGAGGTTTTGTAAGGTTAAAAAATGATGGAAGCGGAAAAATTGCTAGAGGCCCATACAAATTCTCTTATTGTAAGGAATTGTTATTAGAATTATTAAAAATTCAAATGAAATTTAATGAACAAGGGATTGATTTTCAGGTAATTAATGAAAATGAGATTCATGAAATTAGGAAAATTTGGCGTAATGAAAGAAATGATTGGGAAGACTCAATTCCAAAAATGTATGAATCAGTATTAGGGAAAAGCCTTAATTGGGTTCAAGATGATTTCGGGGAATTTTCGGTTTCTGAAAGAGAATTATTGAAAAGAATCTGTGAAAAAAATAATGTCTCAACAGATCTAATATTAGAATTATTAGATGTAGAAAAACAATTCCAAGGAATGACCCGTAGAGCAAATATTTATGCCAAACTAGGATCGACATTAAAAAAAGAATGGAGGTCTGAAGAAGAATTTTTAGATTCTTTAAAAAAGAAAAATGAAAATAAATGAAGTTAAATTAAATAATTATGGCCTGTATCATGGCACTCAAACTTTTGATCTTAGAACTACTGGTTCTAAAAATATAATCCTAATTGGTGGAGAGAATGGGCATGGTAAAACAACTTTATTTGATGCCATAAAACTCGCACTATATGGAAAGAAGTCCGCAGATTTTAGTTTAACTAATCAAGAATATCAAGAATTATTATTCAGTAAAATTCATGACTCTGCTAGTGTTGAATCGGCAGATCATGCTGGAATAGAAGTGGAATTTGAACATTCAGTTCTAGGAGAAATTAATAAATATCGAATTAAGCGATTTTGGAATGTACGTAACAATAAAATTATTGAAGATTTTGAAGTTTCCCAGAATGGAAAAACTCTGGATGATTTCTCTTTTGAACAATGGGAAGATTTTATTAATGACTTAATTCCTCAAGGATTGGCAAAATTATTCTTTTTTGATGGAGAAAAAATACAAAATTTAGCAGAAGATAAAAATAATCAATATTTATCTGATGCATTTAAAAGTTTATTAGGTATAGATTTAATTGAAAAATTAAAAGCTGACCTTAGAATATATTTAATTCGGAATACAAACGGGAAAGAATCTTCTGACATTGAAAAAGAAGTAACTAAATTAAATAAAAATAAAATCATTTTATCAAAACAAATTGATGGTATAGACTCAAATATTGAGAAAAATGATTTATTTTTGAAAAAAAACATCAAACAAATAAAATATCTTGAGAATGCACTCTCTGTAAAAGGGGGGAATTTTGCTCGTGATCGTGATTCTTTGAAACAAAAATCAAACGAATTGGATGTTAAAATTAATTTTTGTGAAGAAAAAATACGTTCAATGTGTAATGAACAATTACCTTTTATTTTTTCTCCAAAATTAAATTTATCTCTTTTAACTAGATTAAAAGTTGAAAGAGAGTCAAAACACAACCAAATTGCTTTTGATAAGGTGATCTCTGCCATAAAAGAAATAAAAAATGAATTAGTTAGCAGTAAGAAAAATGATAAATCAGTTTTGAATATTTTGGATAACAAAATTAAAAGCTTCAATATTGAAGGAGACCAAAATGAAGTTCACAAAATATCAGATAGTCACTTTTTTAGACTTACAAATTTAATTGGAACAGATATTGATGAAACCAAAAAAGGATTTATTAATTTAGTTAAGGACCACGAACAATTAACTTATAAAAAAACAAAATTAGTAAAACAATTAGGAATTGTCCCTGATGAATTGGATCTAAAGCCTTACTTTGAAAAATTAGGTAAGTGTAATAAAAAATTAGGAGAATTTAATTCATTTAAAAAACAGTTGTTAGAAAAGAAAAAAACTTTTGATTTCAAAATAAATCAGTTAGAAAGAGACATTGATAAAAAAATTGATATGATCAGGACAATTAATAAGAAAGATGAAATTATCCAATCAATAAGCAAGGTAGAATCTGTTTTAACTGAATATCATGGTAAATTGCATGATTTTAAAATGAAAGAATTTTCTAAATATTTTCTTATGTGTTTTGATAGTATATCTAAGAAGAAGAACATTTTTTCAAAAGTAGAATTAGATCCTAAAACATTTAATGTTTATTTATGGAAATATAGTAATAATAAGAGGATCTCAAAGAATCAACTTTCTACAGGAGAAAAACAATTATATGCTATTGCTGTTTTATGGACATTAATAAAAATATCTCAAAGACCTCTTCCTTTTATTATTGATACTCCCTTAGCCAGACTTGATGTTAAAAATAGGAATAATATTGTCAATAATTTTTTTCCCAATGCAAGTCATCAAATCATTATCCTCTCAACAGATACTGAAATTGATCAGAATTATCATGGTATTCTGAAAAATAAAATTTCAAGAGAGATGGTTTTAGATTTTAATGATGAGAAAACAAGAATAATTCCTGGTTATTTTTGGGGTGAAAAATGAATGACTTTACTAGAATGAGAATATCTAATGATGCTACTTTCAAATTACGCTCTTTAAAACAAAGAACAGGATTAACTCCAAATTTATTGTGTAGGGTTGGTTTATGTTTCTCATTGGAAAATGACCTACAAAATGATCTGGTTCCCTTAGATGAAGATGGGCAAGAGTTTAATCGTCAAACTTTATTGGGTGAAAATGACTTATTTTTTATTTCACTCATTAAGGAAAAATGTGCTTTAATGGGATTAGATTCTGAAAAAGATTTTATGCAACAATTTAAGTATCATTTGAATAATGGGATTTTAGTCTTACATGGAAGGGTTAAAAGTTTAACTGATTTAACAAACCTTATTGAAAAATGAAAATAATCTATTGTGATAATAACTCCACTACTCAAGTAGATAAGAAAGTACTAAATGAAATGTTGCCTTACTTTTGTGAGAAATTTGGTAATGCTTCTAGTATTGACCATGTTTATGGAAATGAATTATTACCTGAGATCAAGAAAGCAAGAGAGTCTATTGCTAAAGTAATTAATTGTGATTTTGATGAAATTATATTCACTAGTGGTGCTACTGAATCTAATAATTTGGCAATTATGGGCACAGTTGAGCAGTTAAAAGAAAAAGGAAATCATATTGTTACTTCTTCAATTGAACATAAATCAATTTTGAATGTTTGTCAAGAATTAGAAAAAAGAGGTTTTCAAGTTACTTATGTTTCTCCTGACAAGAGCGGAGTGTTGAAATCTGAAGATATTAAGTCTGCAATTACTGATCAAACTATATTGATTTCGATTATGGGTGCCAATAATGAAATTGGCACTATTCAACCTATCAAAGAAATTGGCATTATTGCTAAAGAAAAAGGAATTGTATTTCATACTGATTCTGCACAAGCTTTTGGAAAAATTTCTTTAGATGTAAATAATATTGATTTAATGTCAATATCATCGCATAAAGTGTATGGTCCTAAAGGAATTGGTGCTTTATTTATTAGAAGAGGAGTAAAAATAAAACCTATCATTTTTGGTGGTGGCCAAGAAGGAAAGATACGACCAGGCACCTATAATGTTCCAAGCATAGTTGGTTTTGGAAAAGCAAGTGAATTAGTTTCATTAAAGAATCAAGAATTAATTAAAAATTTAACTATGAATTTATATGATCGTTTGTCTGAACATGTCCAACTAAATGGAGATCTAAATAATCGTATTCCTGGAAATCTAAATTTGTTTGTTGAGGATGTTGATTCAAAAGCTTTAATTAATGAAGTAAAGACAAGTCTTGCAATTTCTGCAGGTTCCGCTTGTAATAGTGATGAAGTAACTCCTTCTCATGTTATTCTAGCTTTAGGATATGATGATAATAGAGCATATAGTAGTATTAGAATTGGATTAGGAAGATTTACAACGGAAGAAGAAATAAATAAAGTGGTAAATGTTTTAATTCCAGCAATTAAGAAACTGAGAAATTTATAAATATAAATTATAAAATTTAATAATCATTCCCCAAAATCTTGTGTTTAAGCAATAATAATCTGATCTCATGATTCTCCTGATTCTCAAGTTTTCTTTTAATATTCTCACTTAAGTTTTTCCCGCTTTTATCAATTACTTCTTTAATAATACTAAACACTTTCCGTGATCTATCAATTAAGGGGAATATTGATTCTACTTCTTCATGTGTCATCCTTCCTAGACGGCATATGGAATACTCTCCATTACCTTGTTTAAATTCTTTAATTATTTGTAACTTTGGATTCCCTTTGTTATAAGAATATATTACTATTCTAAATTTAGTTTTTCCTATGTTCACAGATTCTGAGAATAATTCAAGATCTAAATTAACATCATATCCAAATTTAGTCATTTCACCAACTCCCTCAACGCTTCTACAATCCAGATCATACCTTCGGTATCTAACTCGCAATACTTAAGCAGATCATCACGGACATCTTCACCGCCGTTGAGCATCTTTACAAATAACAAAGAAGCAGTATCGCCATCAGAGATTTCTAAATGAGAATAATCTTTACCAACAATCGCAGGTAAGACTTTCTTTAAAGAAGCTGAACCTTTCTGTTTAAGATTGTAATAATGAAATTGTCTGAAAGGAACAATTAAATCAACCACTCTACTAACTACGCCCTCAACCCAATCTTTATATTCAGGAAATACTAAACCTAACTCTCGTAACCGACCAATCTCAAAAGATTGATTATATGTTACAATAGTTCCAGAAGAACCTAAAACTTCTTTCAAAGCTTTAAGAAATTCTAAGCGACAATCTAATTTAGAACCTAAAAACTCATAATGCTTATCATTAACATGTAAAGACCATTGAAACGGAATTTGTTGGTATGGTTTAGTTCCATCTAAAATAGGAACAGCTGACCGAAAAGTTTCGAAATCTAAATAGTATAGTTCACCTTTCAAAGTATTAAGAAACTTTTCAATCTCTTCTTTATTTACATGAACTTTTCCATTAATCTCACATTGATGTTGAATACCTTGTTTATCAGATAATTTAAACTCAGAAGGAATGTCTTTCAATTCTAAAATTCCATCTTCATATAACTGAAAACTTTTCTTCCCACCACGAGATAAATCAAAAACACTTGAAGAAGGTAAAAATCCCCAACATCCATCTTCTAAAGGACAATCGTAAGGGTCAGCACAATCTGACGAAATCTTTACAGTAGGACAAACATTAGATCTCATTACTTTAAGCATTTCATCAATCTTTTCTTTAATTCCTGTAACTTCACTAACTAAAGAAGTAATATCTTCTTTAACAAAGAACTTTACAGGGTCTATCTCTCCATCTTTAACAAACTTATTATTAACATGCATTAAAAAACAATTCTTAATTTTCAAACCACATAAAGAATAAACATATTTCTGAAATGCAACATCTTGAATATTAATTTTTTTAACAGAAGCGCCAGATTTAACTTCAATAATGTCCCAACCATCTTCATTAGGAACAAGAACGTCTGCCCGAGAATAAACTTCTCCATCTGAATAGGCTGCTTCGAATAAAGGTTTGCCTTCAGACAATAGTTTTCTTGAATTAATCAAACTTCCTTTAAAATCAGCTTCAGGGATATCAATGCCTTCTGGAAACATTTTCTTTGCTAACTGACCAACGATATGACCTTGATCAAACTTATGTTTAGTAGCTAAATCATGTTCAGGAATTTTATCTTTCTCATGCAAATCTATCCAGAAGTACTTTAAACATTGTAGTCCGACTAAGTATCTTGATTTTGTTAATAATGCCATTTTATACTAAAATATAAGCTACATTAAAAATTTAACTAAAACATCGCCCCAAAACACCACTAACTATTCTAAGCCAAATTTTCTTAACCTACTTCTTATAGCACCCGGTTGTCGTTTTAGAATTCTAGCAATTTCATCAACTGAAACAGATAGTTCAAATAACCTTCTTAATCTATCATCATCATCTACGCCCCAAGAAGCATAAGCATTTGGAGATGTTTCTTGTATTTGTTCTATTCTTTTATGATAATCAGTTTTAATATTTACTTTCTCACTCTCAGTTGTATGATCATTAATTACATCTAAAAATGCTTCTCCATAATCACTTAACTTGTTATGACCAACACCTTTAATTTGTAAAAATTCTGCATTATTCTTTGGCAAGTATGAAACCATCTCTCTTAAAGAAACATCTCCAAACACAATGTAAGGAGGACAATTTTTTCTTCTGGCAATTTTCAATCTTAAAGCTCTTAACTTCTGAAATAAACCAGTATCTACCCCAGAGACTACTATTTTCTTAGAAACTGTTCTTCCCTTAGAGACCACTTCAGAAACCCCAGAAACAACTTTTATCCCAAGACCGCCTTTACAGATATCACACCCGTTACAATTATTCCCAGAATATGACTCCCCTAAATATTCTAAAATGCTCTTTCTCCGACATAATGAACTTTCACAAAAACTCATCATTCTGTTCAACTTGTTTAATGCAGTACTTTTCATTAAAGGATTATAAATATTTTTAAGAAAAAATTTATGTTTTATAATATCGCCTCTTGAATAAAATAAAACACAATCACTGGAAAGTCCATCACGTCCTGCTCTACCAATCTCTTGATAATATCCTTCTAGTGATTTTGAAAACGTATGATGGATTACTAATCGCACGTCAGGCTTGTCTATCCCCATCCCAAAAGCAATTGTAGCTACAATTATATTTACTTCATCTTTGATAAATAGATCTTGATTCTTCTGTCTTAATTCACTAGAAAGACCTGCATGGTATGGTAAGGCGTTAAATCCACCCTCCCTTAACTGTTTAGCAACTTTCATTGTATCTTTACGAGAAAAACAATAAATGATTGTAGGTTCACCCTGATGTTTTTTTACCAAACCCAATATTTTGTTAAAAGTCTTCTTTTTCTCAGTAACAATTATGTTTAAATTTTCTCTATCAAAACTTGAAATAAATGTTTGTGGATTTACTAATGCTAATTGTTTTAGAATATCTTCTCTAACTTTTAATGTGGCAGTTGCTGTTAAAGCAATGATGGGCGTTTCAGGAAATAAAGTTTTGAATAATTTTAAATTTCCATAATCTTTACGAAAGTCATGTCCCCATTCAGAAATACAATGTGCTTCATCAATTGCTATTAAACTGATGTTAAGTGTTAATAAAAATCTTTTAAATTTTTCTAATGCTAATCTTTCAGGAGCAACATAAAGAATTTTAACATCATTCTGTTTAATTCTTTCTTTAATCTCTTCAATTTCACTATAAGAAAGAGTAGAATTAATAAATTCTGCTTTAATTCCATTTGCTTTTAAGTTATCAACTTGATCTTTCATTAAAGAAATCAAAGGTGAAACTACAATGGTAAGTCCTTCAAGTTGAATAGCAGGTATTTGATAACAAATTGACTTCCCTCCACCAGTTGGCATTAGAACCAGTGAATCTTTCTTTTGTAGAACACGATTAATAATATCTAATTGTAATGGTCTAAATTTATCATAACCAAAATGTTTTTTTAATAATAATTCCATACTTGACAAAATTTTAAATTTAAAGATATATAAGTTTTGTTATTCCTTCAGAATCTTCCCAACCTGCTAGTTTCATGGCAACCAAACATATATTCCCCATTACAAAAGTAATTATAAACAATTAAGCAATAACTCATCCCATGTCCAAAACAAATGAACAAAAATTGGTAGATCGGTTAAACCAAGACTTAGAACCTGGAAAATTCATACAACTAGAAGGAAAAGTTGCTTTTGGCCCATTAGGTGAAGAAAACAAAGTTGATATTGGTGCCCCAGGAACATTGATATATGTTGGACATTTTAGAATTTCTTCAAGTGGAGACAATCACAGATTAAACTTTAACGGTGGATATTTTGATTTTCATCATGGAAGAGATGCACAAGTTCATGAAAAACAAATTCATATTCCCATCGACAATCCAGAAAATTATGGGTTAGATTTATTCGGTCTAAGAAAAATCCAATATTAAAAAGTTAAATTAAACAAGTTCTCTTTTCAGAATCTTATGAGCATTATTGATTGCTTTAAACTTCTCTGTACTACCACCAGAAACGTCAGGATGAGCACTCTTAGCCATTTGTTTATAGTTTTGACTAATTAGTTCCAAGTCATTACAATCTTCTTCAACACCAAGTAATTCACGAGCTTCTTTACGTTTTTCTTCAACATCATCTTCTTCATAAAAGTCAACAGTAAATTGTTCAGGTCTCTTCTCTTCATTCAGAATTAAGTTAACTTCAGATTCAATTACTTTTAACACAACATAAAGATTATCAACATACTTCCTGGAACGATTGTAACTGTAATAAAGATGTTGTCCTTCTAAATACCAAGAAGCTGAAGCTCGTCCTCTTCTAAAAGCCATTGGTGGTAATTCTACATTAATATCATCTTCAGGAATACCAATTTTCTTAAGTAAAGTAATAATACTATTTTTGAATTGTAATGCTCTTCTGTCGAAGGAATCTCTAATTAAAGGTTCTTTGAATTCATGTCCTTTAACTGTAATGTTAGCCATTCCTAGCAAAATCAGTTGTTTGTTTATAAAGTTATACCAAAGATATGCTAATATGAAACCCTCACCATTGCCATCAGGTCAAAATTCCTGCGAAATAATCTTTTAGTGCGTTACGGGGGGTTGTCCCTTACGGGGACGTAGCACTATAAAAACAAACTTAAAGAATTTTGAAGGCAAAAAAAGAGGGATTCATATTAGTATTAAAGATAACAATAAACAATAACAAATATAAACAACAAACATTTAATTTCCTCATGGAAACTAAACAATGGTTTGTTTACATCTTAGAATGTCATAACGATTCTCTTTATACAGGTATCACTAACGATTTAGAGAAACGTATGCTCACTCATAAAAGTGGCAAAGGAAGTAAATATGTTCGTGCAAAAGGTTTCAAAAAATTATTACATGCAATTTCTACAACAAACAAAAGTGAAGCAGCTAAGATGGAATATCAAATTAAGCAATTAGAACGAAACGACAAGATTACTTTCTTTATGAAACACCCAGATTTATTAAATAATCAATCAAAAGAGAATTAAAAAATTCTATCTCTGTTAAAACAAAGAAGTTAGAAATACTATTTTTTATGAAATTTAATAGAAACTTAATATTTACTTACTAAATAGTGGTTACATTATAGGAACATTTATAAACCCTATATCATTCAAAGAGGTTATGAAAGATTTTAACGATTACTTGTTACATGTTAAAGAAATGCGAAAGATATTAGCTTCAGAAGAAACTCAACAATTGACTAGAGAAATCCGTTCTAAAGGTAACAAACCAAGATATGTACCCTCATTTGAATTACCTATATACCCTACGCATGATAATCAGTTGTTATTTACTGATTTGAATGTTGAGGATCTTACATGTATGATGGAAAATTTAGGGTTTAAGGTTTCTGGAGAAAGGACTTCTGAAAATTCTCGTTGGGATTGGCATACTAAAGGATTATTCAAACAATATTCAATGAGATATGGGGAACAGGGAATTTCCGCAGCAGTTGGTTATGACCCTGCTACAATCTATTTCGCATCTTTAGACAAAGAAGTGGTTGAAACAACAATAGGGTTAAAAGTTGAATCACCAGAAGTAGAATTCTTAGGCAAAAGACTTACTCCAGATAATGAACCTCGACTAATTACATCAATACCATTATCCTCATTTGTAACGTTACACCCAAACGATGCAACACCTCAGCAAAGTGAAGATGTAGTAATTAAGCTTCTTGAACAAACTGTGGAAAGAAATGCAAATGGTTTTTATGGTGGGTTTAAGTCACAGCGTGGTGTACTTCATCAAGTTAAATAAAGAAAATATAACTTTGTAAACTAATTTCCAAACTGTCATTTTCTAAAACTTCTCTAAACTCAACTGTCCTTTCCGAGTCATCTTAGGTATTTCTCGAACTTCCATTCCAACTTGCTTATGAACATCAACAGCAAGTTTCACACCAATCATTTGTGCTAAACTAGTCAGATCTGTTTTCTTTACATCACCAAGATCTTTTATGCCATTAAGAACCATCTTTCTAGCACGAACTCTACCAACGCCCTTCAATTTCAATAAAGGTAACAGATCGGCTTTAACACCGCTTTTAACACGAATACGAAGTTTATGTAATTCGTTCAATAAATATTTATCATTAGAAGAAACTCTTACTAATTCGGAAGAAGCATAAAACAACCAATTAGCAACTTCTATCTTAACTCGAATTTCTCCAGGTCGAATATCAAAATTCTCTAACAAAAAATCTTCATTAGTTTCATTAATCCATGCTTCAAAAAACAAGGAAGTTTTAATTGAATTAATGAATTCATCATATTCTAAATCGAAAGCAGACGGTTCTTCTTTTAATAATTGGTCATAGTTTTTAACTAAACCTTCCTGAATTTTATCTTGTTCTTTCGCTTTAACCCTTAACAGAGGTCGCATTTCTAAAGTGTGTGAAATCATTTGTAATAAAGAAAATTCATTTTTCTCAGAAGAAAAATTTGCTAAACAATCTAAAATGTGTCTTGCTGTTAATGGATCTAGATAAAGTTGAGAAACTCTTTTACCAAGCAAAGTTGGTTTCAGTTTCCTAATTTCCTTCTTACCCTGGTCTAAATCATTAGCAGAAACAAAATCATCTTTAACTCCGCTTTCACCAAAAACTTTAACAAATCCCCATTCATCCAAAAGACCTAACATTTTTTCCATAATCATTTCCAGTTTTGCAAAATCTTTAAACTGAGATGCCCAGAAAGTTCTTGAAAAGAATTCTTTCATTGATTTGTCATCAGTGATTATTCCAGAAGAAATTAACGATAATAAATAAGTTCTTAACACCGGTTCAACAGCAAGTTTAGAATAAATATCTTCAGGTTCACCTAAAACATATCTTTCATGAATTTCATCTTTTTCTTTATCAGTTCTGGCAATTGTAATTGCTTGACCTTCTTTTTCAAATTCAGGGCGACCAGCTCTGCCAGCCATTTGCATATATTCTAAAACAGGAATCCAATCCATACCCCAACGACCAGAATACCTTTTTAGAGATTTGATGATTACTCTGTAAGCTGGTAATGAAAGTCCAGCAGCCAAAGTCGGAGTAGCACAAACAATTTTAATTTTTCCAGATCGAAATTCGTCTTCAACCAGATCTTTCTGTTTTTGCATTAATCCAGCATGATGGAAAGCAACCCCTTTTCTAATACAATGAGATAATCTTCGACATTGTTTCGTTGGCGAAGAAGCTGCTTTCAAAACTACTTCTTCCATTTCCGGATGTTGAAAACTTGTTAATTTAGAAATATCTTCAGCAGTCTTTTCTGCAGAAGCTCTAGATGCAACAAAAACTATTGCTTGCTTATTCTTTTGCATAGTTTCTACTGCTAATTTCTGAATATCATCCATTTATAGCTAGGATAGAAGGGAATATATTAAGTTAATGGTTAGAAAAGAAAAAAAGAAAAAAAATCAAATTCTTACCTTAACCTTGTAACCTTTAGACCTTAAATCAGTAATCAACTCTTCAGGCCCACGTGCATCCCCCAGTTCGTTTTGCATACATACTGCAGCTTTGTAATTACCACCAACCCCTGGTCTTGCTGCCAAATCTTCGATGTTAATCATTGGCCGCAAGATATCTCTTAACTCAGTCCGTTCTCTATTGGTTACAATGATCCTCGTTTCAGGCAAAGCCAAACGAATTATCCCATGATAAGCAATGTAACTAAGATCATCTACAGGATTTGGTGTAGCAAAACAATGGTTAGGTATTTTTTGATGCCTAGGTATTGAAATACTTTGAGGAAACTTTCCTGAAATCTCTTTGATATGATATGCATGAGCAATTAAAGATAAAATCTCATAATCATGCCCGCCATCGTTACAATTCAATCCCAACAATGTTCCAATACCCACTTCATCAAAACCTGCTTCTAATGCTCTTTCTTGTGCATTAACCCGAAACTCAAAATTCTTTTTAGGTCCTGAAGGATGATGACCACCATATGTTACAGGATCGTAAGATTCTTGAAATACCCTAAATTGTAACTGATGATCAATTCCTGCCCTGATCTTTTGGAAATCACTAACACTCATCGGTGCAACATTAAAGTTAATCCGTTCAAGTTTCCCTAAACAATCACTTCTCTTAGCAATATTTCCAGCCATTACTAAAAATTCTGGTGTTACAACTCTTGGATCTTCTCCTGCAAGAATACAAATTTCTGCTGGTCCGTACTTTAACACTTGATCAAAGTCTTGTTCCATTTCTTTTGCTGTCAAAACACTTCTTTCTTGAGGAAGTTCTTGATTATGGCCACAGTAGTTACAACTATTGATACAAAAGTCTGATAAATAACTTACAGCATAGAAATCAATCTCTTTAGCATACATCTTTTCATTAAGCTTTTTTGCTTTTTCCATAATCTCTGCAAAAAATAAAGCTTTATGTTTTAAGACTGCAGCAAGTTCTTCTACCATAAAGATTCCATCTTGAGCTTTTTCAGTTATTCTGTCAACAGAAACATTCTCAACATTGGCACTATCAAGAATTTTAGGCAATCCCACAAGTTTATCAACTAAACTAACCATCTTCAATCACCTTAAATTCCTGATGAAACTTTTTTGGATCTTTAATATCAAGAAACTCACCACCATTGTACGGAGTTATGGGTTCATTTACATCCTGGAAGAAAACGTCTGTGTAAACAATGAAACCATCCAAGTCTGATTCTACTTTCATTGGCGTAACAAAATCTCTTTCAAATCTTCTTACTTGAGATTTCCCATCACTGTAAACATTTGCTCCAGGAAGATCAACCACTAAGTGATCAATCTTATTAGTCCTTAGTGCCTCTACTAAATTCTGAAAAATCCCTGGCATTCTTGTTCCAAAATTTGGCCCACGGGTATGAAACTCCATTAAATCTCTACCCAAAAAGTAATTGATCCCAGTAACTATGTCTTTAGGAGTTTTCTCAAACATTGCTGAATCAAAAGTGTAAACTAGTTTCTCATCTTTTTTGATTACAACCCCAAAATCTTGTTGTACATGACAACTCATGTAATGTAATGCGTCATGACCTACAATCTTGTCAAGAATGTTTGTCTCAGTAATTATCCCTTGCTCGTTAAAAACAAAGTAACCCCTCTCTGGAATGGTCACTTTAAGATTTCCTTGAACCGCTTCATCTTTCTCAACTATTGCATTTTCATGCAAAAGTGCCAATGACGTTGCAGTTATTACTGAATCCCTACTTTGTTTATCTTTCTCAAATTGTCCAACACTAAATTCTAATTTCTCCCCTAACATTTCAGAAAGTTTTAAAGCATACTCAACATCAGAAGACAACCTAACAGGAGTAATTGGTGTTGGTGTTAAAGGTACAACTAATCCTCCATTTACTGTATCCTCTAAACTTCTTTCCAATGCAGATATACTTGCATGTGGGTTATGAATTACATTTAAGTATAGTGCACTGACATTCTTTTCAGCAGGTAATTCATTAATTTTAATAGTCCTAAATCTATTTGACATTTTATTATTCCTCCAAATCTGTTTTGTTAATTTATTTATTTCAAGAACCAACAACCAATTTTCTTTTTCCTTTTTGTTAAAAAGTTTAGCTTCTTAATTAAGTAAAAAATTATAAGGGCTGATTAAATAATCACCAATAGAAATAGTTAAAACTAACACAATTGTCCTCGACAAAATTGTTTAGTTTAGTTTTCATTATAGGTAGGAATGTAAAAGAATATAAAAACTTTTCTATAAAAAAATCAAAAAAAACACGGAAAAAGAAAGAAAAAAACTATTTCTTTTTAGGTGGATAACTTTTCTTAGGAGAATAATTCTTCTTAGCGGGTGACTTAAACACAAACCAGTCTTCTTTAGTTATCGGATGAAAGTAGTCCGCTTCATTAATTAGAATTCTAGCAGTTGTTTCTCTAACAGCAGCAATCTCTACACGAACACCTTCAGATTTTAGATGAGTAACTAAATCAACATAATCTGAATCGCCAGACATAATAATAATTGTATCAACTTTAGAAGCTAATTGTGTGGCTTTAATAGATAACGGAATGTCTGCAGATTTGTGACAAGGTACAACAGAACCGTAATATTGGTTATGTAATCTCTCTGCTAACTTATCAGAAATATTTTTTCCTTCCCGGAAATAGATTAATCTATTTAACCCTCTCTCATTAAGTAACTTAGGAATTAGTTTGTCAAAATTCACCATTGCGCTAGTGTTTTTAGCAATGTCATGAATACTTCTTTCTACATTATTACCATCACAAAGAATTGCTACGGACTGATTAATTTGAATTTTTGTCATAATTACCACCTCAACTTAAAAAAAATTATTTCTTTTCTTCTTTTTCTTTCTCTTTCTGATACTTCACGTAATTTTTCTTACACTTATCACAAATAACTGGCTGTCTACTCTCAACAGCTACCCAAACGTCTTTACAAACTCTACATTTCTTCTTAAACTTTAATTTTGCCATATATCTATTAATTTATTCCTTTATATAAGTCTTTGTGTTTATATAATCAATTAATACAAACATCAACGTAAATTTTGAATAGCACAGGTTCGCTTCTCCTATGTATAATAAGAATGCGGTCCCCCCCGTAAGGGGCACCACCCACCGCACACAAATGTTTGTTCTATTAGAACGCTCACAAATTGGTGCTATTCATTAAAGTCTTCTGTTTATAATTTAGAAGTTAACACATAGTTTTATAAAAGAAAGACGTATTTTAGGTGTATCAATACAAGTATGAGTACCAGTATGAGTATTATTTAATTTAGGAGGAAAACATCAAAATGGAAGGAACAATCAAATGGTTTGACACCACAAAAGGATTTGGTTTCATTCACTGCGAAGAAGAAGGAAAAGACTTTTTTGTCCATCATAGCGCTTTGCCAGAAGGAATGCAATTAAATGAAGGAGATAAAGTTACTTTTGACCCAGTCGAAACCGAAAAAGGCGTTCAAGCACAAAACGTTAAACTAGTTTAATCATTATTATAATTCAATTATAATTCTAATTATTCAAATTTCTTTTTTTTATCTTTTTTTCTCAACTTCTAGAAATACTTAATGCATCATCTAATCAAAATATTCAACATCATCAGTTGTTATTTCAATAACTTTTCTTTCTTTTCTAAAAGTACTTGTTTGGTTAGAAAAAGTTGGTTTGGGTTTATCCTCAAGAACATCTTCAATCTTATTTTTGGTAGTAATAGTTTTAATTTCCAAAGCCTTACTTTGATTAACGTTACCACAATTGATACAATTAAAATAAGTTCCAAATTTACCTGCACGAGGTTCTAACCAAGAGCCGCAAGTACACTTAAAGTCTTGTAAAACACTTTTAGTGTGCATTCTACAAACATCTATTCCTTGCTCATTCTTTTGCGTGGCAACACCATTACAGAAAGGGCACATTGCTCTTTTATAATTACCATAACTTTTCTTCGCTTTGAATCCCATTAAAGAAATAAAAAAATTATGCTTTATATTATTAACGGTTTATTATTTTTCTTGATCTAACAATTTGCTTAACAAACGATAACGATTATTTTTCCAAGGAGCATCTTTAGGACCACGAACAAAAGGATTCACCCAATTCTTTACCACTCCATCATTAGTGTGATATCTTTGAAAGTGACCACGAACAATTTCTCTATAATCCATCGTTCTTGGTTCAATATCATCAGTTTTAGGATAAGTAGTAGTTCTTTTAATATCAATCCAATGAACTGGTTTTAATTGCCTTAATGGCTCTTTTCCTTTTTTTACTCTTCTTCTATTTATCCTAGTTACATCTGTTCTGGACTTCTTAACAATCGTAATATTATGTGCATTAATATAATCAATTATATTAACACAAAGATCTATTAATTTAAAATAAGGTTCTTCTTCTATCATTAAGTCTAATTTTACACCAGAACATTCAGTTACACAGAAATCCATACCTCTCCCTTTCTTTAAATCTTCACCTACAAAACTAAGATGATAAGGTAAATCAAATCGATTCATACCTTCAAAAAATAATCCTGCATAAAATAAATCATTGTTCACTATTTTTTCTAGAAGTTCCCTTTTCATTTCATCGTCTTCAACATCTGGATCAGACATTAACACATTAGTAACTGGACAAATATCTTCCATTTTTCCAAAAAGAATTCCTTTTAATGGTGCTTCTACACCTTTTTGCATTTCAAAAGGAACAGCTTCATTCAATTCAAAAAACATTACGTCAAAAGGCAAATAATCTAAAGCATCATAATTTGTTTGTGGTTGTTCTAAAAAATACAAGCTATCCACAACAGCGCCATTTAGAAGTATTAATTTTGAAGAATCTAAAGAAGAACTTAAATCTTTTCTTAATCTTGCTTCATATTCCAAATCAGGTTGCCCTTCAATTTTTACAGGTGAACGTTTACTATGTTCAGATTCTTTTCTAGGTGTATCTTCTGTAGGCTCTTCACTATACCAATTAATCAGATCATCTAATAACATACGTTTTGCTTTTGACATAAAGTCAAAATCTATTTTTCTTTTATAAACCTTACGCCCATTAACTACTGAAAGATAACGATTATCAATTAAAACAGTAATCTTTATATCTACCAAACAAATTTCTAACTAACATGGAAAGAGTTCAAAAGATATTATCCAATCGAGGCTTTTG
Source organism: Candidatus Woesearchaeota archaeon (assembly GCA_018696595.1). Lineage (GTDB taxonomy): Archaea > Nanobdellota > Nanobdellia > Woesearchaeales > GW2011-AR9 > JABJOX01. Next base: position 123,405 of record JABHQW010000003.1, read on the forward strand.
TTCAAGAAGGAAAGCAGAACAGTTAATTAAAGAAGGAAGAGTTAAAGTTAATGGTAAAACTATCTCGATTGGCGATCAGGCTACAAACAAAAGTAAGATTACAGTAGATAATGATCCAATCGATAAGCCGAGAAGGATTTATTTAATGTTTAACAAACCTAATAAATGTATAACTGCTTTAACAGATCCAGAATTACCAACAGTAATGGAATATATTGACATTCCTGAAAGAGTTTTTCCAGTAGGAAGATTAGATTATAACACCACTGGATTACTTTTATTAACAAATGATGGAGATTTTGCTAACAGAGTTATGCATCCTCGAAATGAAGTCAAGAAAACTTATCAAGTTAAATTAACTTCAACTATTACAGATGATCAACTTAGACAAGCTCGTGAAGGGATTGATTTAAGAGATGGTACAACTAGACCGGCAAGAATTAAAAAGTACGATAGAACATTCTTCGACATCGTTATCCATGAAGGAAAGAATCAAATCATTAAAAGAATGTTTAAGAAAATGGGTTTCAGAGTTAAATCTTTGAAACGGGTTGCTATTGGAAGATTAACTTTAGGAAAATTAAAGCCCGGTGAATTCAAAGAGTTAACTAAAAAAGAAATTGATCGAATCTTTGTTAAAATTGTAATCCCAAAAGTAAAAAGATAAAGTAATAGAGTCTTTATTAAGGGTTAGTTGTTCTTCCATTAATTGATCTTAATGCATCTTCTAACTGACGGACATATACAAGTTTAAGATTTTTATCAAACAAGTTCTTTATGTCTGTTGGAGTTGGACCTCCTCCTCTACTAATTGCTATAAAGTAACTCCAAGGTTGTTCTTCTTTTAATTGACGAACATCATCAAATCCAACATTAGATAAATGTAAAACATACAGATCATAATCTCTTGGAAGACGATCTACCCTCAGTTGATGAGAAACCCTTAGTTCAATTGGAATATTGGTCTCATCAGAAGCTAACCTTAATGATCCCGCAATCTTTTCTCCAACTCTAGAAGAATCTACCAGATATACTTTCTTCTCACCCATTACTAATCACTTCTTCGAGTCATTTCTCTAGAACGGTATTGAGAACCACCAGATGAAGATGAGTTACTTCTACTTCTGGAACGATTGTATCCACCGCTTCCACCACGACTTCCGCCACGTCCACCATAACCTCTTCCAGCATGATGACCGTGTTGGTTTCGATGTCCACGAGTATCTCGATGACCACTAAACCTTCTTCGATTACCGCCATCAGAACTTTCTCGAGGACGAGCATCAAAACTTAACTTAGGAAAGTCAGGAGCTTCAATTTCGCTGATTTCTAAATCAAATCTGTCAAAGATATTGTTAAAAACTTCATAATCTCGATCACTAAGTAAAGTTATTGCTTTACCTTGTTCTCCAGCACGAGCAGTTCTACCAATTCTGTGAACATACTCTTGTGGGTCTTTGGACAAGTCATAATTAAAAACGTGTGTTACGCCTTTAATATCTAACCCACGAGCAGCAACAGCAGAAGCAACTAAAACATTTAACTTATCTTTGTTAAATCTTTCAATAACATTTAACCGTTTATTCTGACTCATTTTACCGTGAATCATTTCTGCTTTAATACCTTGTGCTTTCAAGTTAGGTGTTAACATTTCTACTGTTGAACGAGATGAACAGAAAATCATTACTCGATCAGTTTCTTCCGACTTAATCAAATGTACTAACAAAGAGAACTTTTGATTATGTGGAATATTGTAATAATGTTGCTCCAAAAATTCTTGCTTAACATGTTTGTCTGCTTCAGCTACAACAGGATTTTTCATGTGAGTTTTCTTAATATGTTCAATCTCATTAGAAATTGTTGCACCGAACAATAAAATCTGTCTTCCTTCAGGAGTTTCAGATAAAATCAGTTCAATATCTTCAACAAAACCCATTTCTACCATCTTATCTGCTTCATCTAAAACAAAACAGTTTACATTAGAAAAATTAACATTTCTTCTATTTAAATGGTCTAATAATCTTCCAGGTGTAGAGACAACAATGTCTGCTTTTCTCATTTCTCTAACTTGCGGATCTAAAGCAACTCCACCGTAAACAGTAGCAATGTTACATCTTTTATACTTAGAAAATTTCTTTAATTCATTAGCAATTTGTACCGCCAATTCTCTAACTGGTGATAAAATTACAACTTGTAATCCTTGTCCAGGTTTTACGTTATCAATTACAGGAACTCCAAAAGCTACTGTTTTTCCTGATCCAGTGTAAGACATTCCAATAACATCTTTTCCTTCCAAGATTAATGGGATTGCCATCTCTTGAATTTTTGTAGGGTTAACAACACCTTGTTCTTCCAACGCTTTGCTAACTTCTGTACTTACTTTTATATCTTTAAATAACATTTTATTTATTTCTCCTTGAACAAACTCTAATTTACTTAACCTTTTAGTTTAAATAATTTGAAACAGAATGAGTATAAAATACGAGTATAAACTCTCTGCTTCCGCCTATTCAATAATACTATTTATTTAAACGGGGAGTTTATAAATGTTTGCAAATAAAATCCTATTTTTAACTTAATTCTTATCTCAGGTAATAAGTCATTAATATTGGATTTATGTCAAAAAACCAAAAAAACAATCATTTGTGCCACAGCCTTTTTATATGAAAATAAGATTAGTTAATAATCATTAAATGAAGAAATATTAATTATGGAGGAATAAATATGATTGAAAAAGTAAGGTTGGCATCAGGAGGAACTGCTGTTTCTCCATTATACGTCCAGAGAGATGAACAAGGTTATCGGGCAGGATTAAGACCGGAGGATGTTAACGGTATTCCTGCAGAAAATACGGTTTATCAAATGTTCCTTGCAGAAAGAAGAAGGATGTCAGGATATGATACGGGTCATTCCAGAATGGGATTAGATCAATTAACTGATTTTATATTAGGTGGAAGATCCCCACAAGGACTAATGGAATTAATTGCAGAAACTATGGTGGAAGTTACATCCAAATTAGAAAAACCAGAAGAAGAATTAGAAAAGTGGGAAATAGTAGATTATACACTTGGAACCCTACTAACGAAGCAATACAAACCAGAATTATTAAATTAATTTTTATTTCTTTATTTCTCTTAGTGCATGATGCGCTTCAACAAGATTCTTTTCTTCAACATATACCAAAATGTCTGGCATACTAATTATTGTTTCAAAAATATTAATATCTCTTGTAGCCAATTCCGAAGTAATTCTAGAAATCACACCTTTAACTTTAGTAAAATCAGCTGGAAAATGTAATCTTATTTCAGAAAGGTTATCATTAACACTAAGAATATCTGCTAGCCTAAATAAATCTAACTTCTTTTTAAGATCCTTTTTATTAATAATTAATGATAAAAATTCTTTTCCCTTAACAATCCTAAAATTATCTTTAAGAATCTTTTTATTTAAGAAATCTTCACAAACCTCTTTAAATGATCGATCCTTTAATGTAATCCTAGCAACATTATCTTTAGTAAAGATAGACATATTTTGAAAAACTTTATCTGCTTTACTAGAACCAAGAATAGAAAACTCATCTAGGTCAAATCTCCTAATTGCACTAATAACTGCATCTAAAGAATAAGCCAAACCATATTCGCTTATTAAGTATTTAGCTAAAGAACGAATATTAATTATTTCCCGTTTCAACGATTTCTGAATGGAAATATGTTTGTTGATGATGTTATGAACTTCTTGATTAACAGATTTCATATATTTAAGAAATATTTTAATGTTTAAAAATCTTTATATATCTTACAAAAACTAACAACACTTATGAAACAAACAATCCTAAAAACTCTTAAACAAAACTTACAATATCAAGAAGGTGAGAAAGTAGCAATTATTTATCAAGAATGGGATGATTCCTTTGATAATTCTTTAAAACAAAACTTTGACAATTCTAAAATAGTTTCAGAAGAAATGTATAAAGTATTCAAAGAAAATAATATTAATACAAAATTGCTTTCTTACATTCCAGAAGAAGCTAGAAGTGGTGTTGATGCACCTAAAGAAATCTATGAAAAAGCAAAAGACAAAGACATAATCTTCATGCCAACAGTATTCTCTTTAACACATACAGATTTTACCAATAAACAAAAAGAAAGAGGAGCAAGACTTGCCAGCATGCCCAAATTCGCTTTAGATTGGTTTGAGACTTCTGGACCAATGGACGTCAATATGAAAAAGATAATTGCTCTAACAAAAGAATATAGTGATAAAATGAGAAACTCTTCTTCTGTTACAATTAAAGCAGCAGAAACAGAGATTGTAATTGAGATTAATAATAATTTAGTTCATGAGAGTAATGGTATCATTCCAAAAGGTGAATGTGGGAATCTTCCTGGAGCAGAATCTTTCTGTGTTCCCAAAAATGCTAACGGTTATTTCACTATTTTCAAGGGTTGGGGTGGACCTTTTCCTTTAGAACATAACATAAGGTTCATTGTAGAAGATTGTAAGATTATCAGATTAGAATGTTCTAACGAAAAATACTTAGAGAAAGTTAAACCCTTAATCTTTAAAGAAAAAAACTTTAATGTCTTAGCAGAGTTTGGCATTGGTACAAATCCGAACGTTACTAAAGAATCTCTAAAAAAGTATGGCTGGTCTGGCTTGTTAGCAGAAAAAATTTACGGCACAGTTCACTTCGCTAACGGCAATAGCGCAGGAATGGGTGGCGATAACAATGTTCCCGTACATCTTGATTGGGTTATTGAGAATGCTAAGATAGAATGGGAAAAATAAAAATAAGAAAGAAATAAGATTTACCCTTCAACCACCCAAACTTTAACAGTGAAAGGTTCTTGCTCAACAGGATCTTCAGTTACTAGAACTTCTCCAGCAGGAACGTTAACAATCCATTCTTTTGAAATTGAGTCACGGCCATCTGAAACTGTTAATTTAACTTTCTTCTTCCCACCACTAGTAAATGTTCTAGTAATTGTGTCTGTACCTTTAACTGTCTGCTGTCTTAATCCAAGATCCCATTCGTAAGTTAACTTGTCCCCATCTAAATCTTTAGCAACAACATGAAAAATTATTTCTTCACCAACCTGAGCAGTAGTTTCTTCTACAGGAATGTAATCTAGGATTTCAGGCACACGATTAGTATTCTTAATGATGACTTTAACAGGATGAACAACTTCAACTTCACCATCAGCGGCAACAAAACTTAACCACTGTTCTGTTTGTTCATCACTAAATCTTTTATTCAGATATGATGATCCAGCAACAAAATTACTCCACCAACCATCTGTTTTATTCATAACATAATTGTAACCGGGTTGCCATAAAAACACACCATCATTAAAAGATGCTCCAGGTGGAATGTTATCCAGTCTAATTTCTAACTCATCTTCAGAATCAGGATCAGACGCAGAAACAACAAACATAAACTGTTGGTTTTCATTAACCACTAAAACATCTTTCTTAATCTTCAAACTAGGTTCACGGTTATTTTTAAGAACATCAATATCTACTGTCTGAGTGTTTCCAATCTTACCATCAGTTGCAGTAACAAAAACAACTTGTGTCCCCTCATCTTCATAATCAGTTTGCCATTCACCAGTTCGTTTCCCGGTAGGTTTACTATAATAAACATTAACGATATCACCATCAGGATCAATAGCTTCTGCAGTCAACTCAGCAAGTTCAGTTTCAGTAATAGTAACATCATCTAACTTACTAAACTCTGGCATTCTGTTAACATTGTAAACATACAAATCAACAGTTCCAACAGTACATAACTCTTTACCACAAGCAGTTACTTCTAAAGGGACCATTCTTTTTTTCAAAAATAAATGTTCTAATCTTAACTTGTTCAAAACATTACTCCACCATTTACCGCTTCTTTTAATATAATCAAATGAAGGAGTCCATTCTAACACTTCTCCATCAAATTCTGCATCTGCTGGAAGGTTATGAATAGAAACTTTTACTTTGTCCCCATCAGGATCAGAAGTCTCAACAGCCCAAGACATTTCTTCATTCTCATTAGCATATAATTTCTCAGGTAGAACCAAATCGGGAGTTCGATCAACATCAATAACTTTAATTTCGACAACTCTTTTAATAATAAACTCGCCATCAGAAGCAGTAACATCTAATTTGTAAGTTCCTGCATCTTCGTAACCTGTTTGCCACTCTCCTTCATCGTTCAAAGGAGTTTCAAAAGAATAACTTAAATCGTCTCCATCTTGATCTACATCAGGAAGATCTAAATAAGCGTTCTCTCCTTCTTTAACAGTTACAGGAAGAACAGTTAAATCTGGTTTTCTGTTTACATGTTCAACTTCAATGGTCCATTCTTTTTCTGTGTTAGAACTTCCATCACTAACAGTTAACTTTAAAGTATGAGTTCCAGAAGAGTCAAAGTCAAAATAATACTTACCAGAAGATTCTTCGCCAATCGTTTCTTGATCTAATTGCCAAAGATAAGTTACTTCTTCTTTATCATTATCTGTTGCTTGAACATAAAAAGATAGTTTCTCATCTTCTTTAACAGCAACAACTTTACCATCAGAAAAAGTGTCTACAATCTCAGGAGCTTGATTAGTGTTAAGCACATCTACCCCTACTCTAAAGTTTTGGTTAAATTCTCCATCACTAACTTTAAACTCGGCAACATAACTTCCAGCATTATTATATCCTGGACTCCAGACACCATCTTTATCAAACGGTGCAGAAAAAACATAATTTAACGGGTCCCCATCAGGATCAGAGACCAAATCTTTCAAATCAATAATTTGTGTTTCTTTAACTGAAACTTTCTCTTCAGTTAAGTAAGGAGCTTGATTTTTATTTTCAATAACAATTTTTACAGTCTTAACTACTTGGTTAACACCATCAGAAACAGTAACATCAACATCATACTCTCCAGCGTCATCATAACCAGTTTGCCATTCACCATTGTCATCTAAGGGGGTACTATAATAATAGAATAGCTTGTCTCCATCGACATCTAAAGCTTCGGCTTTAACTTTCACTAAATCTGTTTCTTTAACAGTAAAAGTTTTAACAGCAGCAGTAGCAAAAGCTGTCAGTAAGAGTAATACTAATAGTCCAGAGAGAATCAATGTTATTTTTTTGTTTACCATTTTTTAGGTCAATTGTTTTTGATCAATATAAAAAAGTAAAAAAGTAAAAAAAAATTAATTTAAGGAAACATCAACGATTACTGGTGGCATGTTTACATCTTCTACGGTAACTGCAACTTTCTTAGTTACAGTGTCCTTACCATCATTGATAGTAATTACAACAACATATTCACCATGATCAGTGTATCCAGTTTCCCAAACACCATCGCTACCAACAGGTTCGCTAATAGTAATAGTTAAGTCATCATTGTCTAGATCGCTTACAACAGGTTTAACTTCAACAATTTCTCCTTCCTTAACTACAAGATCAACTAAGCCAGTAACTTCAGGTAATTCATTAACATCAGTAATAGTTAACTTGAATACTTTTTCAGTTTCTAATTCACCATCAGAAGCTAATACTCTAACTTGGTATTCTCCTGCACTATTATGATCAGTAACTAAGTTTCCACTTTTTAACGGTTCACTAACAGTTACAGAAACAGCATCTCCGTTAGGATCTGATACTTTAGGTTCAAAGCTTACAGTGTCTCCTTCATCAACTAAAAGGTCTTTAACACCTGTAACAACAGGAGCAACGTTAACTCTTTCTACAACAATTTTAATTTTCTTTTCAGTTGTTAATTTTCCATCAGTTGCAGTAATAGTAATAACATACTCACCAGCGTCTCCGTAATTGGTTTGCCATTCGCCTTCCTTGTTTAAAGGCTTACTAAATGTATGAGTTACAACATCCTGATCTGGGTCTGTTACTTTAACATTTAAGTTTACTAACTCGTTCTCTTTAACGTAAACTGCATCCATGTCTGATTCATAAACATCAACATTTTCAGGTTCTTCGGTAAGTTCAGGCAAGATTATTTCTTCCTCAACACTATTAACTTCTTCTTCAACTTCTTCCATAGCTTCTTCTTCTAAATTTAATTCATTCTCAATTTGAGCGATCTCATCAATTAAGCTAAGATCTTCTGCAGCAACATCATCTGCTGGAATATCATACGCCTTATAATCTAAACATCCTACTAAGAATACAAACATAACTAAAACTGTTAAACTCACCATAACTTTTTTTATCATTTTAAACTTCCCCCTCTTAAAGACTTCAACAAATATGAGCCTCTTTTCTCGAATTGAGTATTTTAGAATGACAACTCGTATTTAAAGATTTATACACAGCAATGTATATTGTAGAGAGTTTATTGTAAGAAAAATGTGGCCCCACCGAGACTTTCATAACAGTTCCGCTTTTTCGCAGTGCGTTGGGCTTTATGTCCAACCCGCTCTTGCGTTTCAAATGAGCGTAACCATTTGTTTGAACTCGGGACCACCCGATTTCTTCCTGAACTAAATTCAGATATCAGTCGGGCACTCTACCAAACTAAGCCATGGGGCCAATAGCCTGTTAAAATTAGAGCTCATTTTTAAAGGTTTTGTTTAATGTTTCTCTATTTGATCACAGGATATAAGCCAAGATCAATTTCTCTTCAAAGTAGTACTGAGACAAATCAATAAAAAGTAGTAAAACAGTTTTTCACTTCCAGAATGGTATCAGGTTAGAGAATATATTTTCAAAACCAACATAATTTATAAAGCAGTTCTTTTTCTGTAAATGTTAGATGGATGTTATCTAACAAAGCCTTGTGCTTTGGAACTGCATTTGTAATGAATTTTACAAATACAGTAAAAAAGAGGTGTGATGTTTTTAAAATGAATAAAATTTCTTACAAAGCTGCAATGAGTTGTCATACATTAAACTCTTTCTTTGAAAGTGAAGAAGAAGAGTAATTTTTTTATTTTAATTCTCGATGATAAAATTCTCTAGCCTGTTCAATAGAATGTTCTAAAGTCCCACCAACGTCCATACTAACTAATTCAACACCTTTGCGTTTAAACACTTCTCTGAAATCTGGACTATCATATTGTTTTTTCAACTTCAACTGAAATTCAAGATTCTCAAATTCACAATCATCATCCTTTTCTCTACATTCCAATCTTCTCATAACTTCAGAAACATCTTTAATCGTAGGAATTACTAAAAAGTCCATAGGATGTTCGTAACAAAAAGCATTTCCAGGTAATTGCAAAATTTCTTCCATACTAAAATCTCTTCCCAAATCTAAAGCCATTTGTCTTTGATAAACAATACTTGTTGAAAGAGATCTACTTTGATAAACATCAATACCTGCTTCTAAAATAGGAAGTAATAATTGTTCATATAAAATACGGCGATCTAATGCATAACCATCTGCGACCGCTTCAGGAGAATAAGTTATACCATTCTTTGCAATTAAATCATCACGAACAACTGCACCAATTCCAACAAATGTTGGTTCAGAAGTAACAATTACATCATACTTGCCAATAATTTTTTTTGGATCAGGATGGAAGCCAATTACTTTTTCCCAAGAAGGCACTTTTAAACCAACGTAACCCAATAATTTTGAAAGAATAGGATATTTGTTTGTCTTCTTGCCCCAGAACTGATCAACATTAAAAACTTTTTTACCCTCTTTAATGGCTTCTTCTACTAAGGTGTCAATGATAACACCTTTACCACATCCATCTAAACCATCAACAACTATGAATCTACCTCTCGCCATAAAAAAATGAAATCTAAACTAATTAATAAATACATCTATACTGAAAGAGTTCAATCAAAAAACTTAACATCCCTCAATTCTTCAGGTAAATGTTCCTGCTTGAAACTTTTCTTCTCCTCATCACTTAAGTCATGATAATATTTATAGTCTTTACCCCAACCTTGATCTTTCAAAAAAGAGGTTTCTGCATTCTTAAGATGGATTGGAACATCTAGGTTTCCAGTTTCTCTAATAGTTTGTTTAACCTTATTTACAGCAACATAAACTTTATTATTTTTCTCAGCCGAAGCAAGATAAACAATTAACTGGGCCAGAATAACTTCACTTTCTGGTAAACCAATAACTTCATGAGATTGAAAACATTTAATAGCAAATTCTAAAGCTTTGTTGTCAGCAACACCAATATCTTCAGAAGCAAACCTGATTAAACGTCTAAATACATACTTAGGATCTTCGCCACCGTTTAACATTCTAAAAGCCCAGTATAAGGCTGCATCCACATCACTATCACGTAAAGATTTGTGTAAGGCTGAAATAGTATTATAATGCCATTCCTGATCATAAAAAACATTTTTATTAAGTAATTTCTTTGCTTCTTCTAAAGTCAAATTTTCTTTTTTGGATAAAAATTCTAAACTGTTCAAAGATTTTCTTAAATCTCCATCTGAAATGGTACAAATGAAATCTATAATTTCTTCTTTAATCTCAATCTTTTCATTCTGACAAACATTAAGCAAATACTTCTTAATTTCCAATGGAGGAATCTTTTCAAACTTAAACACTTTTACTCTAGAAAGTAAAGCATTATTAACTTCAAAAGCTGGATTCTCTGTAGTGGCGCCGATTAAAGTCACTGTACCTTTTTCTACATGTGGTAATAAATAATCTTGCTGCATTTTGTTAAAACGATGAATTTCATCAACAAAGAGAATGGTTTTTACTCTTGACAATAAGAATAAATTCCTAGCTTTCTCTACATGTTCTCTTAAATCCTTTACTCCGCTAGTAACTGCACTGAGTTCAATAAAATTAAGATCAAGAACGTTGGAAATAATTTTTGCTAAAGTTGTTTTACCAGTTCCTGGAGGACCCCAGAAAAGCATGGAGAAAATATTGCTATTGTTGATATAATCTTTAAGAACAATATTCTCTGAAGTGAAAACAAAATTGTCCATCTCTTTTGGTCTGACTCGATGTGCTAACGGTTCCATATCAACCCAGGAGTTTAAGCTTTTATTAAGATTTTCGTTATTGTGGTATTTATTATGAAAAGATTTATATATTATAGCCCGCTATAGTGCACTATGGTAACAACAATTCAGATTAGTGAAGATTTGCAACAAGAATTAGCAAATAGAAAAATGTTTGCTAAAGAAACTTATGAAGATGTAATTTGGGACTTAATAGAAGATACTAAGGAACTTTCTGAAGAAACTAAAAGGAACATCAAAATTGCTGAACAACAAATTAAAGAAGGCAAGACAGTTAGCTTAGAAGAAGTTAAAAAGAAGTTGAGATTATAAGATGTATAAAGTTGAATTGTCAAAAACAGCCGAAAAACAAATCCATAAACTAAGTAAAGATCTTCAAAAAAGAGTTATACTTACTTTGAATAGAATAAAAGTTAGACCTTATGCTTATGTTAAAAAGCTTGTTAGTTCACCCTATTTCTCATTAAGATTTGGTGATTATAGAGTAATTTTAAATATTCAAGACAATAAACTAATAATCTTTGTAATAGAACTTGGCCACAGAAGAAATATTTATAAGAAGTAACTAATTCTCAAACAACATGAACAAAATAATTTGTTTAGTTGGAATGTCAGGAAGCGGGAAAAGTGTAGTGGCAGATGAACTTGTTAGAAACGGTTTTGAGTTCGCTCGTTTTGGTCAAATCACATTAGATATTGTTAAAGAAAGAGGCCTAGAACCTTCTGAAGAAAATGAAAGACCCATCAGAGAAGAAATGAGAAAAGAACACGGCATGGGCGCTTATGCAACATTAAACATTCCTAAATTTGATAAACTGTTAGAGAAAGCAAACTTGGTTGCTGATGGACTTTATTCTTGGACAGAATACAAAATTCTTAAAGATTATTACAAAGACCGACTAACAGTTGTTGCAGTTTTAACACCACCTGAAACAAGGTATGCAAGATTGGCAGGAAGAACAGAAGTGGATGAAAAGATGCGTAACCGACCAGCAACAAGACAACAAGCTATCGCTCGTGACTATGCAGAAATCGAAAACATTGAGAAAGGCGGCCCAATCGCTATGGCAGATTATTATATTCTAAACGTAACTACAGAAGAAGATGTTATTAAAGAAGCAAGAAAGTTGTTGGAGTGATTAGGGGTATACATCACCACAATACAACCTTTCTATTATAACAATCAATTTAAGTAAAGCAATCATTCTACAAACATGATAATCGGCATTACAGGGCTAGATGGTTCAGGAAAATCTCAAGTTGCAGAATTACTTAAACAAAGCGGTTTCTTTAAGGTTACATTCTCAGAAATTCTTGCAGAAGAGTTAAAGAAAAAGAAAAGGAAAGTTACTAAAGAAGGTTTAATTACAATCGGTAACGAACTTAGGGAAAAGTTTGGCCCAAAGATTCTAGCTAGATTAGCATTACACCGAGTTAAGGATGGAGAAAATTATGTTTTTGTTTCCATGAGGAATCCTGCTGAAGTAGAACTATTACAATCAAGACACGATTTCTTATTAGTTAATATTAATGCTCCAGATAAAGTTCGATTAAGAAGAATTATGAGAAAGAGATTAGAATCAAGTCCTAAATCATTAAAAGAATTAAGAAGAATGGACGCTTTAGAAAGTAGTTCTGATCCCAAGAAACAACAGCTACATAAAGTAACTAAGATGGCCCGGGCAGTTATTAAAAATGATTCTAGTGAAGAGAAACTTAAACAAAAAGTTGAAAGAATGTTAAATGATTGGATGTATAAGTTACAAGATCATCGCCCAACATGGGATTATTATTTCATGAACATTGCTGAAACAGTTAAATCAAGATCAAGTTGTATGTCTCCAAAAAAAGGAGCACTAATTGTTAAAGATAAACAAATTCTTTCTACTGGATATAATGGTACACCAAGAGGAGTTAGTCATTGTACTGCAGGAGCATGTAAGAGATGTACATTAAGACATTCTGGGAAAATTAAATCTGCAGATTACACTTCTGCAATCTGTATTTGTGCTCATGCCGAAGAAAATGCAATTGTTCAAGCTGCAAATACAGGAGTTTCTACAAAAGGAGCTACAATTTATACCACTTTTACTCCCTGTAACATGTGTGCAAGAATGATTATTAATGCAGGCATTAAAGAAGTGGTTGCCAAAGTCACTTATCCAGATGATGTTGGCACAAGATTGTTAAAAGATGCTGGTGTTAAATTAAGAGTATTGAGGTAAAGTTAATTAACTACTCTATCTCCTGAGAAAGCACGTAGGTATAAACTTAATTCGTTCGCAGATCTTTTAGAATTGTAGTTATTTACCATATCAACTAAAAGTTTTTCTTGGTCTGGAGTTAAATTTGCATCAGCAGAAACTCTTAAACCATACTGTTCTTTTTTTTCTGGAACGATTTGACCCAATAAAATACACATTAAATCTCCAGTTAAAGTAGCAAATGTGTTATCATAAAATAACTGGTCTTGAGAATCACTAGTTTGAGAATCAGCACTAGAAGAAGGAAAATTCCCTGGAATATCCACCATAGTAAATTGATAGTCACCTTTTACTACAAAATAGCCGGGTCCGTTATCTACAAGTACTTTTTCATCTAAGTCTGCCATGAGATACTCAGAATTAGTTTCATTTATTAATGTTACTAAAAAATTGTAAAAAGAATAAAAAATAGGGAACTTACATCCCCAAAGATTTCATTAGTTCAAAGACAACAAAAGCAGGCCAAAGAAGAGCTTTAATCACGCCAAAAGCACCGTTCCAAAATCCGGTAGCTGTTGAAATGTAGTAAACCAAAGCACCAATAAAACCTAAGCCATAAATTGCTCCACCACAAGCTCCGGAACAACCCATTTTGTTTTCACAAGACATCTTTTTTGCTTTTACACTCTTTTTTTTATTTGTTTTTTTCATACCAGAACTAAACTTTTATTACTTTTAAAACTTTCTCTCTACTCTTTTCTCCAGACTTAATTTCAATTTTCAAATTAAATTCTTTCTTAAAAAATTTGATTACTGCTTGATTGGCTTTCCCTTTCTCAGGAACTGCTTGTAAGTATAATTTCAAGCTCCCGTTAACTTCTTTCAATTCTGTTCTCGAAGCGTTTGGAATTACTTTTATTTTAAGAAGATTGTTTTTAATGTGTTTATCAAGCATATATTTAGAATTGCTTTGGCATTTATTAATCCTACTCAACAATCTCTGCTTCATGTATCAAATAGAAGTCCATTTTTTTAACTAAACTATCATATTCAGCAAGTTTTCCTTGATAAAGAACCTGATTTCCAAGAATAACTGCAGAAATATCTTCATCATGTTCAAACATATGATTCCAAATTTGAACAACTCTAAGACGTAAAGATTTATTAACCTCTAATCCTGGAATATTTACAGGGAATTCTTTTGCTGTCCCTGGTTTCTCTTTAAGGAACTGACTACCAAAATGGTCTCTATAAAATTGATATCCTAAATCCATAATTTCTGTGAACGGTATATAGAATATAAACATTTTGGGTTTAGAAAGTACAATAACAAAAGTTTTATATCTTTCTTTAATTTAATTTAACAAATGGCAGATTATGATAAGATTGCAAAACAATATTTTGAAAGAAGAGCTGATAAATCTCGGTTTGATTATAACCGAGACATAGAAGTTCCAGCTATGATTAAGGCTATTGGTGATGTTAAAAATAAAGTTATTCTTAACATGGGTTGTGGCTTTGGAGACCATTCTCAGAAATTAGCTCAGAAAGGTGCTAAAAAAATAATCAATTTTGATTTAAGTCAAGAACTAATTAAATTTGCCAATAGAAAAAATATTCCTAACTGTGAATTTGAAGTTGGGGATATGGATCAAAAGTTAAAATATAAAAACAACTATTTTGATCTTGTTATTTCGGGGCTTGCCTTACATTATGTTAAAAATGTTAACCAATTATTTAAAGAGGTAAATCGCGTGTTAAAAAAAGATGGCACTTTTGTTATTTCAACTGGCCATCCAATCTTTGATTTGTTAAGTGAAAGTATAGGTAATAATTCAGAAGCAAAGATTGCAATTAAAAGGGTTGGTAATAAAAGAATTGTTGAAGGAGATTATTTTGATGAAAGTATAAAATTAGCTAACTTAGGTTCAATCGGAAAAATTAAAACATATAGTTACACATTTGAAACCCTAATTAAATCAGGATTAAATAATGGATTTGAATTAGTTGATTATGTTGATATGAAACCAGTTCCCAGTTCTAAGAAGTATGATTCCGAGAAATATAAGTTAACCTCAACTCTGCCAACATTTATTTTATTTAAGTGGAAAAAGAAATAATTGAGTAACCTTTAAAAACATTCTATCATTCTTTTTTTATTATGGACCAACACGACCTATGGCAATCTAAATGGAATAAAAGAACAAAAGGTTTGCCTGAAACTGAATTTGCAAAGAGAAGTTTTTCTTTAATTAAAGATAAGAATTTTAAAAGTTTATTAGAGTTAGGTTGTGGTGACGGGAAAGATAGCTTATTTTTTGCTAAGAAAGGATTAAGAATTACTGCTGTTGATTTTTCTGAAGTTGCAATAAACCACTTGGAAGAAAAGATTAAACAAGAGAATATTAAGAATATAACTCCGTTATTAATGAATCTAGAGAAATTAGAATTAAATGAAACGTTTGATATTGTCTACGCTAATTTATCTCTTCATTATTTTGATGATAAAACCACTATCAAAATTTTTGATCAATTGTATGAATTATTGAATAAAGGAGGATTCTTATTTGTTAAATGTAAATCAATTGATGACTTTAAGTATGGAAAAGGAGAAAAGTTAGGAAATGATTATTATTTATTTAAAGGACATAAAAGACATTTTTTCAGTAAAAAATATATGGAAGAAAAATTAAAAAAATTTAAGATTATTAAAATAAGAAAAACTTCTTCGAAACACTTTAATATTGGTATGGGGACATCTCATGCATTATTTATTGAAGCAGTAGCAACTTCTTAGTTTTAAACTATTCGCAGAGTAACCTTTAAAAACATTCTCTTAATCCTAATAGTATGACAATCAATTTTAAAGATATAGAAAAAAAATGGCAAGCTGCTTGGGAAAAGAATAAAGTATTCCAAGTAGAAGTTGATGACTACCAAAAAAAGAAGTTCTACTTAACAACCCCTTATCCTTACATGAGTGGGTTATTACATCTAGGACATTTGTTTACTTACATGGCGCCAGAAACCCTGGCTAGATTTAAACGAATGCAAGGACATAATGTTTTATTCAAGTATGGGTTTCATTGTACTGGAACGCCGATCGTAGCAGCAGCAAAGAAAGTTGCTGAAAAAGAACCCAAACAAATTGCTGCTTTAGAAAAAATGGGCATTTCCAAAGAAGAAATTCTAAAATTTTCAGAACCAGAACATTGGATACAATATTTCCCAAAAGAAACTCTAAGAGACATTAAAAGCATGGGTTTTGTAGTTGATGAACGTTATACTTTCATCACAACCTCATTAAACAAACCGTATGATGCATTTATTAAATGGCAATTTAACAAACTAAAAGAAAAAGGCTATGCTAAGAAAGGCAAACACCCAGTTGTTTGGTGCCCAAAAGACAATGCTCCAACAGGAGATCATGCAAGGAGTGAAGGAGAAGGAGAAACACCACAAGAATATCTTCTTTTCAAACACAAATTAGAAGATGGCCGATATTTAATCACTGCAACTTTAAGACCAGATACTGTAATGGGAACAACTAATCTTTATATGAATCCAGAAGCTAAGTATACTGAGGCTGAAGTTAATGGAGAAAAATGGGTTTTAAATGATAATTGTGCTAAAAATCTAAAAGAGCAAGGCCATGAAGTTAATATTATCGAAAAGGTTTCTGGTAAAGAGTTCATTGGTAAAAAAGTCGAAGAGTTCGGTAACAGAAAAGTAATTATTCTGCCAGCAACATTCTTAGACCTAGATTTTGGAACTGGATTAGTTCATTCTGTTCCTTCAGACTCAACAGATGATCTAATTGCATTACGAGACTTACAAAAAGATGAAACAACTTGTGAAAAATATGGCCTGGACATTAATGAAATTAAAAAAATCCAACCAATCCCTGTTTTAAATACCCCTGGATTAGGAAATATTGCTGCTGAAGCAATGTTAAAGAAATACAATATTAAGTCACAAAATGAACGAGAAAAGCTTGAGAAAATCAAAAAAGAGTTATACAAATTAAGTCATTTTACAGCGACATTAAATGAAAAGTATAAAGAAAATTTCTCCGAAAACTTAGAAGGGAAACGTGTTGAAGAGGCTAAAGAAATTATTTCTAACGATTTAATTAAAGGTGGCTGGGCACTTAAGTATTATGAATTATCTGGAAAAGTGGTTTGTAGATGCCTAACTGAATGTATTGTTAAGATGGTTGAAAACCAATGGTTCTTAGAATATAACGATAAAAAATGGAAAGAAGTTGCTCACGAATGTTTAGATTCCATGAAAATTTATCCAGAAGTATTAAGAAAACAATTTGACTATGTTTTAGACTGGCTACATCGATGGGCTTGTGCACGAGAGTTAGGATTAGGAACAAGATTACCATGGGATGAAAATTGGGTGATTGAATCATTATCAGATTCAACAATTCAGATGGCTTACAATACTATCTCAAAATATTTAGAACATCCAGAAGAATATGGTTTTTCTGTAGATCAATTAAACGATGAGTTCTTTGATTATGTTCATTTGAATAAAGGAACCGCTGAAAAAGTTGAAGCATCTACTGGAGTTCCAATAAAAATGATTGAAACAATGAAAAAAGATTTCGAATATTGGTATCCGTTCGATTTCAGAAACTCTGCAAAAGATTTAATCCAAAACCATTTAGCATTTTGTATTTTTAATCACACAGCAATTTTTCCAAAAGAACATTGGCCAAAATCGTTTATGATTAATGGTAGAATCATGATTAACAATGAAAAGATGAGTAAATCTAAAGGAAACTTTTTCACGATGAGAGAACTTCATGATAAACACGGCGCAGATATTATCAGATTAACTGCTTCTAATGCCGGAGAAGGATCAGATGATGCTAATTATGATATGGGATTCCATGATATTGCTAAAAGAAAACTAAATGAGTTGTACGATTTTGTTAAAGAAAATTATAACAAAGGAAGAACTGACAAATTGTTAATTGATCAGTGGTTTGAATCTAAGATAAATGAAACTATCGGAAAAACCACAATAGCATTTGAGAACATGCAATTTAAGTCCGCAATACAATTTTCATTATTAGATTTACAAAGGCATCTGAAATGGTACTTGAAAAGAACTAAAGATCAACCTAATAAAGAATTGATAAATTTATTGATTGAGACACAAATTAAATTGTTAGCCCCAGTAATCCCTCATTTCTGTGAAGAATGTTGGGAACTAATTAAAGGAAAAGAATTTGTTTCTAACGCTGCTTGGCCTGAAGCAAATCAAGAAGCCATTAAGCCAGAATTAGATTTAGGAGAAGAATTATTGAAAAATAACATTTCTGATATCAGAGAAGTTATGAAACTTGCTAAAATTGATCAACCAAAAGCAATTAAACTTTTTGTGGCTGCAGATTGGAAATATGGGTTTGTTGAGAAATTCAAAGAATTGATTAAGGAAACAAGAAATCCCGGAGAAATCCTTAAAACTTTGATGCAATCTGAATTAAAACAACATGGCAAGGATATTAGCAAACTAGTTCCTGCTTTAATTAAAGACCAAAGTAAACTTCCTGCGAAAGAGTTAACCAAGAAGAATGAAATTGCGGCTTTAGAAGAAAGTAAGGGGCTAATCGCAGAAGAGTTTGGTTGTTCTGTAGAAGTTGTTATTGATTCAGATCATAATAAAGCTAAATCAGCAATGCCTGGTAAGGTTGGGATATTGGTAGAATAAAGTATATTTTCTTTTTTTATTATTTTTATAAAGGGCTGAGCCAGCGGAATAGTCATGTTCATAGGAACAACAAGATCACAAAAAGAAAAAAATAAAGAAATAAAAGAAAAAAAGAAACTCTTATCTATCCATCCAAGCAACTAATCCTAGTATTACAAGGTTTGCTAACGTAGCCACATATCCAACAACTGGGATAATAGCCAATATTGGGATTAAAGACAACCAACCAGGATAATTCCTTCTTTCAAAGATTTGCCAATTCCACATAATTGCAAAAACACCGCCAACTATAGGTACTAAAATAATGAATACCCAAGGCCAAGCATTTTCTCTTTTCTTTGCCAAAATTGGTAATAAAGCAAATTGTGCCAATGGGATCCATGCTAACCATCCCTTATCGTAATCCAATTTTTTTGCGATTGTCATCCAAACAAATGCAAGATAAACGTAAATTGCAGCAAATAATAATAATCCAACACCCATCATTGCACCTGCTAAACCCGCCATTCCAAAAGATTCTAAAGCCATTTTATTTCACCTCCAAATTATTTTTTATTAACTTTCTTTTTAGTATTATTTTTAACTACTTTCTTAACTGCTTTTCTACCAGCAACTATTCTTCCGTAAAAGTCGGCAAGAAAGATGTTCTTAGTAAAAGACCCAGCAGGCCATCCGACTAGAATAATCATCATGAACAAGAAAATTATTCCTAAAGCAATGCTTTTTAGTAAAGCGATCAGATAATCTTCAAAGTTTTCAAAAACTAATTTTACAAGACTAAACTCAAAATAAGACTCTACTGTTTCCTTGTTAAAGAAGTTCATTACCAAAATAGGAATAACGAACAGTGAAACAAAGAAATTTATTAAGAAACCTATAAAAGGGATTACCATAAATACTAAGTAAAAGATAGTATAAGCGATAACAAACGGTAATGATTTAATAAACATAAAGAAGCCAAACTTAAAATGTTCAACAAAATCAAATTTTGGTAATTCTTTAAACATGCCAGCAAAGAATTGTTGTTTAATTCTAATCGCATATCCACTTAGAGCAAACCAACCGATGATAGGTATAAAAAACCACAGAATGTTTAGTAATCCAACTGCTCGTTTAAAGGGATAACGAAAAGCATCTTCAAAAGTAAGTGTATTTGTTTTAGCCATCTTAAAAGAAATTAATCTTTAGAAGTATTTAAATGTTGTTTTTTATGTTATAATTATCTGAACTTGATTTTAGTAAGTTTTATTAATATGTATTCTTTATAGATAAATATAACAATCAAAGAGGTAAAAGATGGGATTATTTGGTAATTTATTTGGAAAAAAGAAAGTTGCAACATTATTATTTGATAAAGAATTTCAACATACAAGAATTGAAATCAATGAATCAAGAATTATGATTGGAAGAGGAACCTATACTGGAGGATCAAGAGCAATAAAAGAAGAAAATAATATTAAAATTTCAAATAGCAATAAAAACCTTAACACAACGATTTCATCCGAACATTGTGAATTAGTTCTAAATAATGAAAAAAAATATGTTATTACAGACAAATCTAAGAACGGAACAAAAGTCAATGGCTTATCCATTAAAGGCATTAGTAAAGTATTAGAAAACCTAGACAAGATAATTATTGTAACAAAACCAGTTGCAGAATTTCAAATCATTTATGCTTAATGAGGTAAATTAGACAATGAAAAAAAAAGAAATTATTATTTCAATTACAATCGCCATCATTTTCACTTTATTTGTTGGGTATGGCATTGAAGTGTTTGATAGTACTAAAAGTTATAGCGACTTCTGTCCAGAAGAATTATATGACATTGATAACAAAGAAGAATGTCTTACAGAAGGTGGTTCTTGGAATGAATTTGAAACACCAATAGTATCACCAGAAAAAGAAGAATCAATTGTTGAACCAAATAAAAGATCGTGTTCTCCAACAAAAGAATGTCGTAAAAATTATGACACCTCAAAATCAAAACATGATAAAATCGTTTTCATTGTCAGTATAATTGTTGGATTAATTGCTATCTTCACAGGAGTTTTTCTGAAAAAAGATGCAGTTAGTACAGGAATCTTAAGTGGCGGAGTTTTACTAATAATCTACGGAACAATGAGATACTGGCAACATGCTAACGATACTTTAAAGTTTGTCTTATTAGGAATTGTTTTAGCGGTCTTAATTTGGATTGGTTACAAGAAACTAAAGTGATAAAGTGAAAAGTACTCCTTGGAAAGTAAAAGAACTGAACAGAAAGATTGAACATTTTGAAGTTAGTTATCATAAGAAAGACCAAGTGGTTCTTCTTGAAGATGATAAGCACAAACTAATCATGGTAAATAAGAAGCCAGAGTTCTTTTACTACGAGGGAAAAATTGTTCCGACATTGAAACTATTGCAAGATAAAGAAGTTCTTAAAAAAATAACTGTTGACATGGGTGCGGTTAAATTTGTTGTTAACGGCGCAGATATTATGCGACCAGGGATTGTTGAGATTGAAGATGGTATTGAAAAAGAAGGTTTCATCGTTATTATTGATGTTAACAATAAAAAACCTCTTGCTGTCGGAGTTGCTTTACTAAGTTCAGAAGAAATGCGTTCTTCTGGTGGTGGAAAAGTAATTAAGAACATTCATTACGTTGGCGATGACCTTTGGAAAAGAGAATGATAACCAACAAAACAACTAACAAAGTAATCTCAAACAAAGAAGTTGTTTGTAAGAATTTCTTTACGCAAATGCTAGGATTAATGAACAAGTTAGGCAAAACAAATCTAATCATGATCTTCAACAAAGAAAGAAGAATCTCCTTACACATGTTCTTTGTCTTCTATCCTATCGATGTCTTAATTTTAGATGAAAATAAAAAAGTAATTGAAATCAAAGAAAACTTCAAACCATTTACATTCTGGACTGCAAAGAATAAAGGAAAACATCTGATTGAGTTAGGAAAAAAAGAAAGTAAAGGTAAAGTAAGTGTTGGAGATTTATTAGAATTCTAATATCTTATTCCAAACAATCCACAATTGCTTTAAAATATAATTCGTGTGGTTCAGAAGATTCTTTTCTAGACTCTCTTAACTTGGTAACTATATCAGAAGAACTTAATTCATTTTCTCTAAGTTTAATTGCATTATTAATAGCTACGACCCTTACTGCTTCACGATAATTAACATTATTAAATGGAGACGGACACAAATTCAATATTGCTTCATCCAATTTTTCATCCTGAAGATCTTCTTTTCCTTCCAAATAATCAGCTTGTACTCTATTGATTTCATCAGTAAGAGGATTTTGAGAATAAACCAAATCATTCTCAGTACCATAAGGGAAAACATTGGAAGTTGCTAATTCCGCAATTGTCTCATCAATTAAGTGAGCACAAAGATAGTCTACCAAGTAACTATTATCAGGATTCAATAATTCATTAATCAGTAAGCCTTCTTCATCCATCAAATAATGAATAAGTTCATGAAATAAAACATGCTCAGAAACTATTGGAGAAGAATGGATACTTTTGCCACTTGGAACATAAGAAGCCCCCATAGTCATTAAGTCTGAAACAACCCTAGGTTTAATATGAGGAAGATTATATTTTCCAGATAAACCTAATTCTTGCTTACAATCTTCGAGAATTTTTTCTATACTTTCTGAAGTAACATCTACTTCTTCTGATTCATGATCCAATAAAGATAAGTTATAACCCATGAGTGGTTAAAATTGAGGATTATTTATAAATGTTTGTTTAAAAAAGTTTAATTTAGAAAATCTACTTCAATCTCTAACTGGTCCGCAGTAGGATACTCAGTTACAATCGCAGGTACTAAACCCAGATTAATTATTTTTGTTTTATTCTTCTTCACAACTTTCTTAGAAACTAAGATTCTTGGTTTAGATTTATCTAAAAATATTTCATTATCCTCTAATTTTAATTTTTTCTGAACAGAAGCAAACAATTCTTTTAATTTAGAAACAACAACAGAATTATCTTCCTTCAACATTTCTCGATAATTAAAACCAGGCTTTAACTCTGAGAAATATAAAGCTCCCCTAACAAGAAGTCCTTCTTCATCAACAATATCAAAATCTTTCTTAGCTCCTTTAGCTTCATTCTTAATTCTGTTAGCTAATTGAACTGCATCTTTTAATTTAGCTGTACACAAATGAAGATTAAAATCAGGATATTTATTAGATACATAGTCTAATAAATCAAGACCTATATCCATAGAACCAAGAATAGCATAACTCATTTGATCTTTAACTTTAAATCCCATATCTAACAATTTAGAACAACTATTATCGGCAACCTCTAATTCGTTAAAATTCAAAAAGTCAACTTTACCTTGAATATAATCAACAATTGCTTTAGTTTCTTTTTCTTTACCTGGTATTAAAGGAATCTCTACACCCATATCCCAAGGGAATTTTCTAGCAATTTCTAAACGATTCCAGAATTGGTTTGATTCTAAATCTAAATGAAACCTAATTTCATCTAAACCAGCCATGAATAATTTTTGTAAAGCATCATCATTAACTAATCTTAACGAAGTGTATAAATGAATGTGAAACTCTTTGCCAAATTCTTTTTTCAGTTTCATAATTGAACGTACAGTTCGATCCAATTTTGATAAAGGATCTCCGCCAGTAATTCCAGCACCTTTAGCGTTCATTAATTTTGCTTCTTTAACAACATCATCAGAACAAAAAACTCTTCGTTCATTTGCAAAAGT
This sequence comes from Candidatus Woesearchaeota archaeon, assembly GCA_018696595.1. Taxonomy (GTDB): domain Archaea; phylum Nanobdellota; class Nanobdellia; order Woesearchaeales; family GW2011-AR9; genus JABJOX01. The sequence continues at coordinate 147,021 of JABHQW010000003.1, forward strand.
AATATCCTTGCCCCATTTCTCATCAGAAACTGGACAGAAATAACATTTCCGAGGACAGATCCCAGTAACAAATAAAACTAACTTCTCTCCTTTAACACAATAACGACAGCCTCGCGGCAAACTATTTAAGTTGTATGAATAATATTTGTTTTCTTTTATCATGAGCTACCTCAGTTTTAATAGTTATTCTTCAGGACCGTGAAAAGGAGATTCTCTGGTGATGTGGGCCGTAGGAGTATTTCCATTGATCTGATCTAAAGCATAACCCAAAACTATATCTCCTCCTCTCTGTGGACTGTAAAGTTTAAGTTCCTTCAACAGATTACCCAAAGCATAAAATGATTGTCGCACAGCGGCAGTTTGATCAAGCGATTCGGTCCAATCTATAGTGCCTCCAACAGTTCGAAATAATCCGCCTGACACTCTTAACATCTCTGGAGCAAATCTTGTCCCTCGATGTCGTGTATCGGCGACAGGATCATAACGATTAAAAGATGCTGCCAACTGTATAATTTTATCAATTTGATCGGTTAAAACAGAAAAGTGTCTACGACAATACTCAGATTTATTTCCTTCCAGAACATTGTACTGAACAAATTCTTTAAGAGCACCATTCTTAAGAATCTTAATATGATCTGCCAAATCAGGATCTTGTCTTGCCCAAGCATGAGTTAAAGCGTGATATCGATGTAAATAAAATCCTAAGTTCGGGCTATCAGAGATAGGATTACTACCAAGGCCTGAAACTCCAACCAAAACACAATAACTAGCAATATCTCTGGTATCAGAACTCATACCAAAATCAACAAAATCAACAAAATTAAGATCAGAACCACTGTCTTTATCAACATCAATTTCGCCAGAAATAATTTTATTAATTGTATCAGAATCCGAAACTAGGTTTAATGAATTACAATCTCCATGTTGGAGTGCTTCAACAAAAAGTCCGGAACATTCTCTTAAATCCATTATTTCAGAAACCCTCTCTCTAAGATCTATGCCAAACCTTTCTTGGATGTGTTTTCTTACATTCTCAGAATCATAACGGCCATCTCCTTGACGTCGGCAATCTTTGTTAACATTAAAATAAATTCTAGACAAGTGTTCAGTAAATAAGTATTCATCTACTCGCCGATCCTTAGTAATCATTCTAGGATGTTCAGAAACCATCTGGTCTTTTATATGTCCACAAAAACCAGCAAATTTAGCTACAGCATCCAAACCATATTTAAAAACTTCTTCAACAGCATTGGGAAATTCCCCTTTATTCTTAGCAGCTTCACGAACCGCCCTCTTAAGATTTAAAGAACCTAAATCCGAAGTGGATAAAGCAGGATGTGCACAATAATGAGTGCCCACTAAATTTGGCAACATATCAGCACCTAAATTTCGAAAAATATTAGGAAGTGTATCTAAAACTTCCACTTCTTTTGGATGAGTGACTCCCGGCTGATGAGCTAAATCATAATAATGATCCCCTGTATGAACCGGAAGAAATACCTTTATAACAACAGATTCTGTTTCTTCAGCCTGAATATCATCATTTGTAGAAGTAGGATTAATTAAATGAACACGATAAAGATTAGCATGGCTGCTTCCCCAACGATTAACAATTTCAAAACGTTCAAAGTCTGAATAAGTATCTGCAACTGAGGATCTTATAACTTCTTCATCTAATGTTTTATTAGGGGACGCATTAGCTACCATTAAAAGAAAATATCTATACTCCATATATAAATGTTTCTAACCAGTTCACTATTCAGTAATAGTTACCAGTGGTATAAATTACTCGCCCCAGACTATGGATATAACCAATTAACCGCCTTAATCGGCTCATGGCGCTACTAAAATTCTCTTGAGCAAGGTATTTCTTTTCAATTTCATCAATTTCTAGATTAAACAATTTTTTACGGTTAGAGATATTTAACGCTAATTCAGCATCTTTATTATATGCCGCCTTTATAGTTTCAAGATAAAATTGTTTGATTTGTTTCATTAATTCTTCAATCCTTGACTTTTCTGCTACAGATATTTTTAAAGTTCGTAAAAAACGAGCACTTCTTCTAGCTTCATCTGCTATTCCTTCAATGTAAAAAGATTTAGAGTAATAATACATTAAATCTATAGGAGTTAATTTAAACCGTTTAAGTGCATTTGCTGGTTTATCTAAGTTAAATAGAATTGCCCGGTAAATCAAAAAGTATAATCGGTTTACATCCTTATCACGTTCATTAGTACTTTCATAATTATCTTCTTTAAATATCTTACAACATTCATCAATCATTGTTCTGGTAACAATATCCATTTTGCGTAATAGTTCTTCTACAGATACTTTTTCCATATTTAGAAAATCTTTAGCCACTATAGAATCAGAAGTTTGCTCCATGATTTCTAAAGCAATTAAATTCTGAACCATACTTTGAAGTTCTTTTATTTTGTTTTTTATTTCCTTCCCCTTAAGAACGATAGTTCTAATATTTTGAATATAAGCAGAATTTACCTCTCTTACAATCATTTCCCATTTTTTCCCATCAATATCAATATTAATACTTCTTTCTTCATTTGTTTTTGCAAAATCATGATTTGACAATAATAGATTTGGCCCACTTTCTTCAATATAAATCAAGTCGCCTTTTTTTAGTTTATTATGAGTAATCCAAGTTTTAGGTAAAGAGATGATAAAACTACTTTTACCAAATGATATTAATTTTCTATAATCCATTTTAATCCCTCGAAATTTTTAATTAGTCACCTAAAATGGGTCTAAAAAATCTGTTGATTTTTGCTTGATCCATTTTAATTCCTCCCATGCATACAGGAAAAATTAAGAAGACATTATGCTTCTTATTCCACCCCTGAAATGCATATACCCGCTATATAGCATTTAGGGAAGGTATTTATATTTAAATGTTATGTAAGAAATATAGCTAACTTAGTGTTTAGTAAACCAAAGGGGTGGCCAAAATGTTTGATCCAGTTAAACAAAAGCATGAATCGTTAGTAATGAAAGAAGGTGTTTATTCGAAAAAAGTACGAGCAAAGTTTGTTGAAGACGATATTCTTAACAGTGAAGAAGAAGCTTTCATGGAAGGATATGACATTGACGAATTTATGGATGACTATGATGAGTTAGACGAAGAGGAATTCTCATCTAAAAGCGGAGAGTTCCCTGAAAAGGTGTACTAAGAGATGTCATTAAAAAAAGTATTGGGCCTAGATGCATTTTCCTTAACGGATTCAGAGATTATGACTAAGATAGCTGAAGCTAAACGCAATAATATTAATATTATCGAATTCTCTAATGACAATAAAAAAGTAAGAATTAATATTGGCAAAGTTGCTTCTGTGGGAATGATGACTGGCTGGTACGATTACTGGGACGGTTAAAAAGAACTTTTTTTATTATCATTAAAATTACTTTAACTTCTTACGTTTTTTTCTAATAAAAAAAAAGGTCCTTAAAAAAATTAGAATAACTATTAAAATGATTACTGCAAAAGTAATCCAATTATTTAATCCTCTTTGATTAATTTTATTTAATATTGATTTACTATCAGTTTTAATTCGATAATCACCATAATTCCCATTAGAATAGAATTTAAAAGTTATTTCTCTCCAATAATTTTTATTATCTTCTGGACAATTTAAAGTAAATAAAACATCCCAACTACCATCTTTTAATAAAGTAAACTTAGGAGTACTAGAAAAATCAGAATATAATTCACAACCAAGATTATGTTTTGGAATTAGTTCATTTGATACAAGTTCCAAAACTTGATTAATTTCTGGATAATTTTCCCATTGCAAAGTGTAATCTAATTTGTGTTGAGTTATCTCAGAATCAGTAAATGTCAATTCACTACGACAAGTAAAGCAATCTCTATTTTCATATAATTTAATTTGGTTCCGATTTACTTCAATCTTACTGATTCCAACTTTTTCTTCAAACTCCACTATCTTAGGAAAATCAAACATCTGAGGTGAAAACAATTCTTTTTTTTCTAGCAAACCGGGAGTAATTAAAACAATTTTACGAAGATCTCCAGAATCTAACAAATAAACTAAAGAATCTTCTTGGAAACCGTAAGTTTTTGACTTGACTTTTTGTTCCTTGTTGGTTAATCGAATAGATTTTTCAGAAGGGATATTCATTCCAATAATCAAGCCATCAATTGTTGCTTCGTTAGCATTTGTAACACTTAGAAAAAAACTAATTCTTTCATCATTTTCAAATTTTTTTATTTGGTTAGGAAAATCATTAAAAAAATTTATAATTTTAGTTTCATCAACTAAAATTCCTTCCTGAAAGATATGATTAATTGTGGTTTTATAACTTAATCCAATTGTAGATAAATCAGGTGAAGAAGAATAACTGACCATAATTCTCACTTCATTATTAACCATACAATCATTAACTTTCATAGTCGTAATTTCCCAATTTGAAAAATCATTAACATCACTAAAAGTTTCAATTATTTTTTCATAATAACTGGAACTCTGTTCTAATGGTTCACATGGAATTGTTGGTTGGGAAGCAATTACCATTGTAGAAAAAAGAATAATACTAAAAAGAACTATCAAGGGCCTCATGATTAAAGTTAATTTCTTTTTCTTTATAAAATTTATTAAAACTTTAAACTCAATTAGAGTTAAACCCATTAACAAGATAGTTATTATACCCAAAACATATTTAAACTCAAACTTTTTCTTTAATAGAGATGTATCTAAAAAGAGGGGCTAAAAGAACTTTTCAAGTAATTAGAAAAAATAAATTATTATTCATGAGTCTAATTATATTACAGATTATATTCATTGGAACGATGGCATATACTGGGTATAGCTATCAAATAAAAATATTAGAAAGTGCTAAAGGAGTCATGGATCCATTAGAAGATGCTAACTATGATCCTGAGAATATTAAAGCAGGCGGAGAATTTACGGGAGATGCATTAGCAATTTATAGAAGTTACAAAGATATGCGAACTAACGTTCTAAATATGGTCGCTTGGATGTTGGGAATATTTGTTATTATTAATGGTTTGTTATGGGCAATCACACATAGAATGTTTAAAAAAGTTAACTTAAAAAGTTTTGGAAATCAATTATTGAAATTTTTTGTTTCTTCTTTAGTTTTCTTAGTTCCGTATATAATAATTAGTTATTCTTTACTTAAAGGTTTATTAAAAGCAGATATGGCAATTGAAGCTGTTTCTTCTGCAGTACGAATCGTAACTTATACCTTTATGGCCTTCTATTACTTTATGATTGTTGCACTTGCATTCATTGATGTTAAGTCCTGGAAAGAGTTTGTTAAGGTTTGGGTAAAAGTTGGAATTAAGAATTTCCCAAAAGCATTAATGTTCTTTTTATTTTGGCCATTTATATTAATTGTGTTATTAATTGCAACATTATACAAACATATTGCCAAGAAAACAGAGTCTAAATATCAGAAAGTTTATAACTTTTTAATTTCCTTAATTAACACACCATCAACAGTTTTGTTAATTAATTTAATGCTATTTTCAGCAAGTATCTATTTTTTATCTATAAATGTTGACGAAACTACTTTTGGTTTAATGATTCTATTTTCAGTAATTTTAGTAATCGTTGTAGTCTTAACTAGAATATTCTGGATTGCTAGTTTGAAAGAGATATAGAAAAAGATTATAAACCCTTAAACAATTCTTAATTCAATGAAAAATATAATCTTAGATACAAATGCTTTAATGGCAATTGCTGAGTTTAAAATAGATTTATTTTCAGAATTAGAAAGTGTTTGTGATTTCACCTATGAGATCTTCATTTTATCTGGAACCATTAAAGAATTGAAAAAAATTATGGAAGAACAACGTGGAAAATATAAAGCAGCAGCTAAACTTGCTTTAGGGATTATTCGCGTTAAAGGAATTAAACAAATTGAATCTACTGGTTATGTTGATGATGTTTTAGTAGATTATTCTAAGAAAGACTATTTAATTCTTACACAAGATGCTGCTTTGAAGAAAAGATTAGCTAAGCCGTATTTAACTATTAGACAAAAGAAAAGGATTATTATTGTTAAATAAACAAAAATATTATAAAAAAATCTCATTCTGAAAATTAAATGCCTGAACTAATAGATCAAGAACTTTTATTACGCTACCGAACAGGAACCTTAACCCAGCTAGTTAATCCAGAAGGAAAAGTTGATTTAAGTAAAACTATTAAAGAAAACTGCACAGGCCAATCAAGACTTTTAGTTCAGGTTTTAAGAAGCGTTCTAGGACCAAACTGCCAAGTAGATAACTATGAATATGCTTATCCTACAGAAGAAACTCAACCCTTTGTAGATAGGTTATATCACTTACTTTTATCTGAATTTGATTTTGCTGCTTTAGCTGGAGAAATTTGTATTGACAATTATAACATTAGAAGAAAAGAAACTCACCTTTGTTTCTATTTAGCTAATCAAGACTTAATGGCAGACCAAACAATAGTTTCTTTAATTGAAGGTACAAAATTTAACCAAGACCCGTTATTCATAACTCGACAAAGTGCCCCAGATCCAGATATTGAAGTAGCAAAATTATTGGATAAAAAGGAGATTAATGTTTTAGACGCAGGAATTGGCCAATCAACAGCAATCAACGGAGTTAGGTCTAGATTAAAAAAATTAGATAAAACTGTTAATACTTACGGAATAAACTTAATGACAATGCCAGAAGTTACTGAACTTTCAGAACCTTGTTTTGTTGGAACTTTTGAAGATTATCCTTTTCCAGTTGGATTTGACTTAATTTATTCCCATATTAGTAGTGCTTATTATACACCTAATATTGAAAAGTATGTAAAGAAATTAGTCTCCAGCCTTAATGAAGAAGGGGTTGCAATGCTAGAAATAACAAATCCCCAAGAGTGGGAAAGAGTTTTATCAAAATTAAATGTTGAACATGAATTTTTAATGTCAATCCCTTTTACTGAAGCCTATAAATATGTCCATGGAAAGGAATCCTCATTTCATAAATATAAACCTGGCAGAATAGATGTTCAATTAAATGGAATTGATTGTTATCAGATTGAAGGTGTGTTGATAAAAAGGTAATATACCTACTCGAGAATAATAAACTTTTTAAATGAATTCTAATCAAAGTATATAAATCATAATATATGATGGGGTGGAAAATTAAATGATAGGAATAATTGCTATAATTGTTAGTTTAATTGCTTTAGCTTACGCTGGATATCTTTCTATGAAAATCATGAAGATAAAACCAGGTACAGAGAAAATGCAAGAAATTGCTAATGCTATTAAAGAGGGAGCAATGGCTTACATGGCTCGACAATACAAAACTATTGCTATATTTGCAATAATTATCACAATTTTACTTTTCTGGCTATTTAACATACCAATAGCTACAGGATTCTTATTTGGAGCGATCCTTTCAGGAATTTCTGGTTACATTGGAATGTCTATAGCTGTAAGAGCTAATGTTAGAACTGCACAAACTGCTAAAAAAGGAATTAAAGAAGCATTAAGTGTTGCTTTCCAAGGTGGAGCAGTTACAGGAATGGCAGTTGTAGGTTTAGCTTTATTTGCAATCAGTGTATTTTATACTATTTTCAAAGATCCAGCAATGTTGGTTGGACTTGGTTTTGGAGCTTCTTTAATTAGTTTGTTCGCTAGAGTTGGTGGCGGAATTTATACTAAAGCTGCTGACGTTGGAGCAGATTTAGTTGGAAAAATTGAAGCAGGCATCCCTGAAGACGATCCTCGAAACCCAGCAGTTATCGCTGATAATGTTGGAGATAATGTTGGAGATTGTGCGGGAATGGGTGCTGACTTATACGAAACTTATGTAGTTACAATTTTGGCAGCAATGCTATTAGCAATGATTCCATCAGTATCACAAATGTATAACATGACAATTGAATTGCCTTTAATGTTTGGTTCTGTAGCAATTGTTGGTTCAATTGTAGGAACATGGTTTGTTCGTTTAGGAAAATCAGGAAACATTATGGGGGCTTTGTATAAAGGATTAATTGCCTCAGGTGTACTTTCAGCAATTGGTTTCTATTTAATCATCTACTTTACTAATAACCCATTAAATTTGTTTTTAGCAGCTGTTGTAGGTTTAGTTATCACCATCTTAATCAATGTGATTACTGAATATTACACCAGTACTAAATATAGACCAGTTAAAGCAGTTGCAGAAGCTTCCCTTACAGGAGCAGGTACAAACTTGATTAGAGGATTAGCAATTGGTTTAGAATCAACAATCCTTCCAGTATTAGTTATCTGTGGTGGAATTATTGCAGCTTACATGTTAGCAGGAGTTTACGGAATTGCAATCGCAGCAGTGTCAATGCTTTCATTAACTGGAATTATTATTGCTATGGACACTTACGGACCAATTACAGACAATGCTGGAGGAATCGCAGAAATGGCTGGATTAGATAAGAAAGTTAGAAAGAACACTGACGCTTTAGATGCTGTTGGTAATACTACTAAAGCTGTTACTAAAGGTTATGCTGTTGGTTCAGCTGCACTTGGTGCTTTAGCTTTGTTCGTTGCATTTACTCAAGAAATTAAGCATGTAATTAATGTACCAGTAAGTTTCTTGTTAACTAATCCCGCAGTTGTTGTAGGATTATTTATCGGAGCTTTGTTACCGTTTGCTTTTTCAGCAGTGTTAATGACAGCAGTAGGAACATCTGCACACGCAATCGTTGTGGAAGTAAGAAGACAATTCAAAGAAATTAAAGGTATCATGACTGGTAAAGGAAAACCAAATTATGCTAAGTGTGTTGATATTGTTACAAAGGCAGCTTTGCGTAACATGATCTTACCGGCAGTAATTGCAATCGCTGCCCCTCTTGCAGTAGGAATGATATTAGGAATCAAAGCATTAGGTGGATTATTAATCGGAGTTATTTTATCTGGATTAATGATGGCTCTGTTTATGAGTAACGCTGGAGCAACATGGGATAACGCTAAGAAATACATTGAAGATGGCAACCATGGTGGTAAAGGTAAAGATGCACATAAAGCAGCAATTGTTGGTGACACTGTAGGAGATCCATTTAAAGATACTGCAGGACCTGCATTGAACGCTTTAATCAAAGTAATTAACACGTTTGCAATAGTTTTCGCACCGTTGTTTGTTGCTTATGGGTTGAATCTGTTTTAATTTTCTTTTTTAATTTTTTCATAAAAGTAAAATCATAGTTGAAGGAAAATGACAAACACTGAATCAAAATTAAGAGAAGCTAATGAAAAACACCATCAGTTAAGTTCTGCTTTTCTGGAATTAGGTTTTTCTATCATTCATATTGATACACTTAAAGAGGATCAAGGAATAGGGTTACCTTATCCACATCAGTTCTTAAGAAAAGACTATCAAGAAGCCCCAAGCCTTTATTTACGACTAGGTATTCCTTTTAATGCCAAAGTTGAGGAGTTCATGGGAATTGAAGCAGAAGAAAGAGGAGATCCAAAAGTGTATGAAACGGCTGGGCCTTTTAACCACGGATTATTACCATTCCTCCAATATTTATCCCATGACCCTCTACTAAAAGGAGTTATCCAAAGAATGGGTTTTGAATTTGGAAGTAGTTCCACCAGTAAATTATACATGGGGCCAGAAGAAGAAAAAATGATGATAGAAGGATTTAATCTTTATCCTCAAGAACAGTTTCAAGTAGGAAGGAGTAGCCATTCTTATGATTATTTAAAGAATGATCCACAACTAATTGTTGTTGGAATATCACAATTGGATCAAATGTTAAAAGAGTATCATAAAATTGCAATGATGGTAGATAAGTATAAGCATCATCCTGTTTAGAATTTTTTTACTTTTTTTATTCTAAAATTCAAATAGAAATAATTTTAACGTTGATAACTTCTAATTAAACCGGGTTTAGAAGAATTCATAATTGCCCCAGCATAGTCACTTATAGTTACTAAACCCCTTGGCTTTGGATGAAAAGTTGCCCCACCATCTTGCCAATCTTCAGAAATCTGAGGATCTGGGTTACTTGAAGTACCAATAATTTCTCCACGGTGTAATCTCTTAAACTCAGGAACTAATTGTGGGCCATATTCTCCACCCATCAATTCAGAGTCACAAAGAATTTTATCATAAGTTCTTTCTGCCAATAATTCAACTGCTTCTACTCCACTAGTAGCTAGATCAACTCTGGCTCCTCTTAGTTCTAAATGACCCCCTACTGCTTCTAGTAATGCTTCATTATCATCTACCACTAAGATTCTAGTTTGATAGATTTTTGCAGGTACAGTTCCAAATAAATTATTTATTGGCATGAGACTAGCATTTCATCTGTTTTGTTTATAAAACTATCTGTTTCGTATATAATGTATATGTTTCTAATAAATTCAAACTAATCATTAAATTTATAAATGAGATAAAAGATATAACTAACATGATTTGTTTCATAGCTTTAATTGTATTTGGAATCTTAGGGATCTTTTCAGCTACACATAGAAAGATTGCTTTAGAAGCTTTTGATTGTGTTTTCAGAAAGATTACTTTAAGAAAATGCTCAACTGGATTAGATGTAAGAATTAAAAGTTCTATTACGGGAAGATTCTTAAGAAAAAATCCGCGAACAGGTAAATTAATTTACAAACATTTTGAGATCATTTCTTGGATGTTTACAATCTTATTAATTGCTAGTTTAGTTTGGACAGGAATTTCTGGATATAATTATTACGTTTATGGAAATTGTAACGGCCCAAGTGTAGATGATCAGAGCGGGTTATGTTTATTTGATCCAACTGGAAGTAATGCTGAGATAACTGAATGTGATAATGAAGATTTAACTGCTCAAACAGAAGGAACAGAACCAACTATAGAAGGAATTGATTTGTCATTATTCCCAACATACGAACCAAAAGAATCTCAAGACCAGTTAGTTTATGTTGGCTGTTATACTTGCAGTAATACTAAGAAAGTTAATCCCACAATTAATGAGTTAGTTATTAAAAACAAAGAAAGTTTAAAGTTTACATTTATACATCTACTTTTTACTAGAGAACAGGACTATATTTCTAAAATTGAAAACTGTTTATACGAAGCTGATAAAGCTGCATTCTGGAAATTCCATAATACACTGATGCAAATGTCAGCCGAACAAGTTAAAGATAAAGAAGAGGTTCTAGGAATACTCAACAAAATTGAAGAGATAAAAGCTAGTGAAATTATTTTTTGTAGTAATACTATACAAGCAGAAGAATTATTTCAAAAACAGCTTAGAGAGATTAATAAAATTAATTTAGAAGGAACACCAACAATCTTTGTTAATGATCAAGTGTTTATAGGACCTAAACCATTACGTGTCTATGAGAAACAGTTAAGCACAGATGTGGACTGGTTTGGAATTGGATTAATTGGCTTAGGTGTTTTGATTATATTAATTATGATTTACTTTGCTGTGTTTAAGAGAGAATAAATATGCTAGAATCAATCTTTGGAAAGAAAATAGATTTCAATGAACTTAGAAAAGATTTCACAGTTCTAAATAGAACTATCAATGATAAACCAATAATTTATTTTGATAATGCGTGTATGTCCTTAAGACCAAAACAAGTTCTGAAAGTAATGAATGAATATTATAATAAGTTCCCTGGTTGTGCAGGAAGAAGTAACCACACAATAAGTGAGGAAGTTAATAAAGCAGTAGAAAAAGCAAGAGAAAGTATTGCTAAATTTTTTCATGCCAAGCCCGAAGCAGTTGTGTTTACAAAAAACTGTACAGAAGCAATCAATCTTGTTGCCAACGCTTTTCCATTTGAAAATGGTGATGTTGTATTAACAACAGACAAAGAACATAATTCAAACTTAATCCCCTGGTTACGTTTACAAAAGAAATGGTTGATTAAACATGATGTTATTAATTCTGAACCTAAAAATATATTTTCCACAGACGAGCTGATTAAGAAACTTAACCAGTATAAAGGAAAAATAAAATTGGTTAGCGTTGTTTATACTTCCAATTTAGATGGAGTAAGCAACCCAGTAAAAGATATTATTAGAATTTGTCATAAACATAAAGTAAAAGTTTTATTAGATTGTTCTCAATCTGCTTTACATCATGAGATAAATATTAAAAAGTTAGATGCAGACTTCATTGCAGTTTCTTCTCACAAAATGTTAGGACCAAACGGAGTTGGCGCCTTAATTTCTACAAAAGAAAACCTAGAGATGTTAGATCAGTTCTTGGTTGGCGGAGAGACAGTACAAGATTCAAGTTATGATGATTTTGTGGTTGAAAAAATTCCTGAAAGATTTGAAGCAGGATTACAGAATTATCCTGGAATAATTGGATTTGGAGAAGCAATAAAATATTTAGACAAAATTGGGTTTAAGAATATTCATGAACAATTAATCAAACTCAATTCAGTAGCAACTGCTGGCCTGTCTGAAATTAAGAATGTTAAAATCTTAGGTCCAATTAATGCTTCTAAAAGATCAGGAATTATTTCTTTTGTAATAAAAGGAAAGAAAGTTCACGAAGTTTCTTTATTATTAAATAACATGCATAACATTATGGTTAGATCTGGAGCTCATTGTGTTCATTCTTGGTTTAATAAAATTGAAAATAAAGAATCTGTGTTTAAAGATGGAACTGTTCGTGCTAGTTTTGGTTTCTATAATACAATTGAAGAAGTTGAAATCTTTGTTAAAGCTGTTAAAGAGATTAGCGAATTATAAAGATATGTTTTCTTAATGTTGTTACTAGATGAATTACTGATTTATCATTAATGAGTGATGAACTGCGAAACATTTATAAATGAATTACGTCATTTTAAGGTTATGCCTAACGATCAAACTGAATTGGAAGATCTTGTAGAATCTCCAAGTAAAGAACAAGATAGTGAGAACCGAAAAAGAAGAAGAGCAGATATTCTTGAAGATTTAAGAGATAAATCAAACCGAGTAGAAAGTGCCAGTGAAGTTGTAAAATTAGTTTTAGATACATTAAGTGAACGAGGCTATAAAGGTACAAGAATGTGGGCTAAAGATGGAGAAAAATATAAACTGATAGCAGCTGCAGATTTTCCTAATGTCCTGTTAGAAAAAGAGCCAAGTTTTATACCAAATAATGGTTTATTAGAAAAAATACTTCAACGCGAAGGCAAGTCTACTTATTTTAAAGATGCTACAAAAGAAAATACGTTAATGACTGGCCCTTTTGATCCACTTAATTCTGTTTTGGCTAGGTATCCTCAAGCAGTTAATATGTTAGCTTTTCCATATTCCAGTTTCTCTAATCTTAAAACATTAAAAGATTTTAAAGGATTAATGGTAGTAAATTATGATCCTGCAGATCCTAGAGATATTGAACTAGATGAAAATGGGAAAGTATCTTCTAATGAAGATAGATTTTTAGGAAGAATTGCCAAATGGGTAGTAGCAGACAAAGTTGTACGAATGATGGAGCTTAACAGAGAAGGACTAACTGGTTTATACGAAGTAACAAAATTCCACAGAGATTGGCACAGATATGTTAACCGTTTTCATCTTACTGGCGAAACACAAGGATTGATAACAATTGATATTGATCATTTTAAAGAAATCAATGATACTTATGGTCATTTAGTTGGAGACGAATTTATTCAAGGTCTTGGAAAAATGTTTAGAGGGATGGAAAGTAAAGATATCCGACTATATCATCCAGGAGGAGATGAATTCGCTGTAATTGTTAGAGGAAATATTGAATATGTTAAACAGTTAGGAGAAGAAATCTTACAAAAAGTTAAAACAGTTTGGGTACCTAAGGGAGCAGAACCGCGAACAGCAAGTATTGGAATAGCGATGACAGAACCTAGTATAATGAATGGTGAGGAGTGGGCCAAAGGAGCAGATGATGCAGTTTATATGGCCAAGGAAAACGGCCGAAACCAAGTTTGTATTTATCAAAAGTAATAGAAAGTTATATTAGATAATTCTGTTTTAATAATTAAGTATTGCTAATTATTAACTAAAAATGAATCTTAACTACAAACAAATATTCTCAATTCTTGAAAAAGACCATCAAGAAACAATGCTAGAACAGTTTAAACATTATAGCAAATTTCAAATGTTAATTGCTACAATGTTAAGTGCTAGAACAAAAGATACAACTACAATCCCGATTGTTGTAAGGATGTTCAGAAAATGGAGAACTCCTGAAGATTTTCTTAAAGTAAATTTTTTAGAGTTGGAAAAAGAATTATATGGTATTGGATTTTATCGCGTGAAATCTAGGAACATTCAGAAGTTAAGCAAAATGATTATTTCAGACTTTAATGGAAAAGTTCCAGACACTCTTGAAGGGATGGTTAAACTCCCCGGTGTTGGTCGTAAGACTGCCAACTGTATGTTAAATTATGCTTTTGGTAAATCAGCAGTAGCGGTTGACATTCACGTACATCGCATTTCTAACAGATTAGGTTGGGTGAAAACTGGAAGTGAGTCTGAAACAGAATTGAAGTTAATGAAAATTCTTCCAAAAGAATTATGGAACAAAGTTAATATGCTACTTGTTAATCATGGCCAAAATGTTTGTTTTCCTATAAAACCGAATTGTAAAGAGTGTAAAATTGTTAAATTATGTAAATTTGAGAAGAAGAATTTATAAATTAGAATCACCCTAAATTATTTAATGGTAACAGATAGCCGGATTGAAAAGTTATGTGGTGTTTATGAAGTTTCTCCAAGATATTTTCCGTTATCAGGAACTAATGAAAATAATAATAAAGAAAATGTTATCAACAATATCTCAAGTTTCTTTAGTAATGGTTATGTAAGAAAATTATTGTTAGAAGCTAAAGATACAATTTTTTCAAGAATAGACACACCAAATCCGAAATCAAGGTTTCGTGAAACATTAGAAGAAATCACTAAGTTCATGTACGGAATATCTACTGAAAAAGATTTTTCAGTTATTAGAAGTTCAGGTGAAATGCGTAAAGAATTAGCTCGTTATAATAGAATTGATAAAAAGTCTAGTGCCACAGCAAAAAGAATTAAGAAACGTCTTATTGATTTATTTGGGGCTTATCAGGAAGAGTTTGTAAAATATGGCATTAGACCATGCGTTTTTGGATCATTACGTTACGGTGATGCATCAGAATATTCTGACATTAATTTAATGTTTTTAGTATCATCTCCAAAGAATATGGGAGATAATGAAGAATATCAGAATAAAGTAAAAGTAATTGTAGAAGAAGCTGAAGCTAGAATCAATAATTTTTATGGGAATGAAGATAAAAATAAAATAAGAGATGTAGAAAGGGCTGAACAACTTATTGTAGATTTAAACGATTTAAATTCAGTATTAATTGATGTTGAGGAAGGAGAAACAACCTGTTTTGAAGACTACCAATTTGAGGATAATGACTTTTATCCATACAGTTGGATCATTGAAGGAATTCCAATGACTTCAAGGTTGGGCCACATAGAACGTGAAACCAATTATATTAAAAATAAAATGAAAAAATGTGCAAGTAAAGATCCAATCTTTGAATTATTATTATGTTTAAGTTACTATTTCTCATTAGAAAAAAGAAAACAAAATTTATGCAGAACGTAAAATCCTTACTAACTTAAAACCAGCCACTGTTAACCAAACAACGTTAAGAATTATAAACGGCAAAGAGTTTAATGAAAAAGCGTAATAGATTAATAGGAAAGCACCAATGATATTAAGAACATTATATTGAACAGTATCTTGATTAAACTTTCTTACAAATTCGTCAAGAATAAAAGCAGCTAAAATAAATAACATCCCTAAAGTTCCAATAATTAAATTAATGTTTAACATTTTTATCTTTTCTTTTTTATTTGGGTTTCCTTAATCAAAGCAACCATATGTTTCCCAATATGCCTGGAAATAGTTTTATGTTTTTTAGATGTTTGTACTAAATTATCAAGATATTTTAAGTGAGGTAAATCCATAAAGAATAAAGTTTCTTCTAATGAAAGCTTCTTATGTAACAAATCATTAATTTCATGGTACTGACCAGAGAGGTTGGCGACTTTCTTTTCAAACTGTTGAATATCCGTTAATGTTTGTTTTAAATTCATAAAATCATCGTTAAGTAAACTGTTAGTGATTACTTTTGACTTATTCTGGTCACCATTAAAGGTAGTAAGTTTTAGTTCAATTAAATATCTGGAATAAGTTTTCAATTTATCATTAATCATTTGATCTTGTCCTAAAGAATTAATGTGTTTATGTACTGTATCTAAACGATGTTTAAGTTCTTTTTTAGTATCTTCATCTAAGTTTTTAATGAAAGACAAATGTTTATTTGAAGTCTTTCTTAACGGTTTAATCCAATTCTTTTTGAAGTTATCAGTAGTTTCAGAAATGTTTGTTAAAGATTCAGTTTCTCGTCTAATTTCGCGTAAATCCATTTTATATATTAAACAAACTTGATTTATAAAAGTTATGTTTTACTCTCCATTGCTTTCAACAAGTAAATTCTAAACCAAGCCAAGAAAATAAAGCCAACGATAACACTAACAATTGTTAGAATGTTCTGTTGATATTGGAACTTAAGAGTGAGAGGATAAAGTATTACTGCCAAAACAATTCCTGTTAATAAAGAGAACAAATAAATCATCCCAAACTGGGACCACTTACCTTTCAATGCTTGAAAAGACTTTCTAATTGCTTTAAAGACTTGATACTCTTCTGTGAAATACTTATAGGTTAAGAAAACCATTGTTAGCCAAATAAGAGTAAACAGTAAAGTTAGTAAACTATCAAATATTGAAACAATGTTAGGGTTATTAATTAATCCAACTAAACCCACTAAAATTAATTTTATTAATAGTACAACAAACAAATAAACTAAAAAGATCACCAATAAAATTATGTTTAAAGAGTTCCATTTCCAAAACCTTTTTTTGTTAAACTTCTTGTTTAGCAATGTATTCCATAACAAACAACGTGAAAAAGAATAAAAGATTAATGTAAAAGCCAAGAAGGCCACTATTCCTAAGATTGAATAAATAACAAAGTGTTGTATCAGGTTAGCATAAGATTCTAATTGTTCCTCGGATGCAGTTACTAAAAACTTTTCTAAATCTGCAGAAGTATCTTGACCTTGCATTAATTCTAAAGCGTTACTTTCAATCGCTTTCGAAGAAAAGAAAAGTACCCCTATAATGATGAGAAGAAAAATAATGTCTATTGCTATGCTAATTAAATGGTTCTTCTTAGGTTTAAAAGAGTTCA
Organism: Candidatus Woesearchaeota archaeon; assembly: GCA_018696595.1. Taxonomy (GTDB): domain Archaea; phylum Nanobdellota; class Nanobdellia; order Woesearchaeales; family GW2011-AR9; genus JABJOX01. The sequence goes on from JABHQW010000003.1 coordinate 164,247, forward strand.
AGTAAGTTTTAATATTTTTATTCATTTTTTACCAATCCTGTTTTCTTTTCACATCTCCACCAGAAACAGAAGTTGATTCTCCTGAACTACCGTAATCATAATCAACAGAACCTTTTGTTGATTTTTTAAATTTCGTACAAACATTTCCAATAGCATTTGGCTCAAAGTCAAATCCACTACTTCGAGAAGCAGTTAGTGGTGCTTTAAACCATTTTATACAAATCTTCTCAATTTTATACTCTGTTGCACTATAATGATTAATTTTATCACCATCAGTTTCACCGTTATCTAAATGTACAGATTTACTGTATACTGGTTTTTCGCCAATGTAAACATTAAATGATATGGCGCCATCCTCATCTGAGTAAGGTGTTAAAGACTCGTCAAACGGTGCAGAGACACCCCAAGTGATTTTATAAAAGTAACCAACGGTTGGTTCTTCTGCATATTCATCTTCATAACAAAACATGTCTTCTTCATTACAATAAAGTTTACTTGGACAATAAAATCCCCCTTCTTCATTCTCTACACAAAGCATTGGATTTTTTTCTAAAGTTTTTTCTGCTTGAATACTTGCTACTGCTTGAAAACTTCCACCAGGAGTTTCAATATAAGCATAATCTGTACCTTGTACATCATAACTTTCTAGTGCATAGCAAATTGCTGAGGAATAAAATCTTTCATCTAAAACAGTTCCTGCAAACCATTGATCTATTTCGGAAGCTAATTCGGTTGCATAAGAGTCTCCTAATAATGCCATTGAAATTGAATTCCAACCACTAAGATCTAACAAATCATAAACTTGTGCTCCTGTTTGTTGCCATTCAGTATCTCCAGCAAAGAATCTGTGTAAAGTTCTTGAGGAAGCTCTCTTATCAACATCCGCTTTACATTTATCCTCTCCATCACAAAGTTCATCGTATCCTGCTGCATCATTAGAGAACTTTTTTGAAGTTTGAGCACATTCCTCTCTGGACTTGCCTTTTTCACAATTATAAATTTCATTATTGTCAGGAGTAAAGAAAATATTCTTTTCACAACCAACCATTTTAGGATTCTGTTTACCACAATTGCCATAACCTACCCCAGCATCAATATATCTAAATAATCCAACTGTTCGGGTTTCATAAGTTCTTACGTCATCATCACTTACTTTCTTATCTTCACCATAATTTGTATCTGATAAATAATAACCATCTTCTTCTAACACATCTGATTCAATATTACTTTCATCACATTCTCCTTCTCCACCTTTACAAAAAGAAGTCCCTTCATATTCGACATTCCCAATCTTAAATAGCCAAGTTTCAGTTCTTTCTCCATCAGAAGATTCAGTAAAGTCCATCGCTCCAAATTCATCGGCAAACCAATTTTGTTTAGGATCATAGATTGAAATCCCTTTATAAAAATCATCACCACTCTTAAAACAAGCTTCTTGTTTTTTACAAGTTCCTGATACTTTATCAACACCATCACTTGTTTCATCTACTTCAAATTGACGATTAGAAGAATCTTTGTAACTTTTACCATCTTCTGTTGAAAGCATAAAATTATTACCATTATAATAATCTGCTTTTTCACCTTTATAATCAATTTTGAAAATATTAGTTTCCTCACCATTCACTTCAGGATTAGTAACTTTAGCTAATTCTTCATCTCCAATCTTAGAAGTCATAATTCCTTCTTTACTAACAAATAGTTCTCCAGTCTTTCCATCTTCTCCGCCTACTAACTTTTTAACAATGTTAGAAGGCACAGTCATTTGTTTATCTGGATCTGGTTGAAATCCTTTCTCTTTATCAATAGGTGCTTCTGCAACAATAGTATAACCATTATCTAACGCAATAAGTGCAGTTCCTGAAGTTCCGTGTGGTTGATACCCAGAACCCGCTGTTGCGAAACCTGCCCCTTCCGGAATGTTTAAGTTTTCTAATGTTCCTTGAGGTAAAAAGTCCCCTTTGCCTGAAGTATCTTTTGCAACAAAAACTTGACCATTTTCAATCCAATATTTAGTTTCTTTTCCTGCTTCTGTTTGTATAACACAACCTGGGGGCTCACAATTATCTGGAATAACAATTTGACCTGTTTCTTCAGTGATTTTAATTTTTTCTTCGTTAAGTGTAACTAAAGATGTTTCCTGAGACGTTCTTTCTTTTAACAGATTTTGAATCTCTTCTTGTTTACTAATAAACTGAGCAGTTTCTTCTTCAACCTCTTCTTCTAATCTTAATAATTGATCAGCCAACCATTGTTCTGCTCCCTTTTGAGTTAAACCACCTTCAGTATAAGCACTAATTTCTTCTTCATATATCATCGGATCATCAAGCCAAGTACTATATCTAGCAATGTCACTTTGTTTATCATTAATATCTTCTTTAAGTTGTGATGTTTGAGTCTGCAATTCTTCAACATCAACACCAATTTGAGTAATAGCATTTTCTGTTTCTGTAATCTCTTTAGAAACTTTATTAGCCTGTGCACTCTCACTTACAATTGCTCCAAGGTGAGCTTCTTGAACACTATCATCAATTCCAAACACTTCTCCCCAACCACCAAGTTTTGCAGTCTCAGAAGTTGCGAGAGTAGCAGCTTTCGCAGCAGCAGCTTGAACTGGAGCATCAGAAGTTATTGTTGTTAGTGTAGGCACATCTTTACCTTTTGCTATTAATTGATTCTTTGATGTTCCAGTTAATTCAACAACAATACCATCTTCATTCTGTCTGTAATATTTTCCATCTTCACTTTTCCAATATTTACATTTTTTACAACCAGCACCTTCTCCAAATAATGTCGCGCCAGTAACTGCCTTAGCTGGAACTTGTACATTTACAACAGAGTAAGAAGTTGATCTTTTCTGTCGTTCAAGTTTAGGAGGTACAGGTTGACCCTTCATCTTAGTAAGATATCCATTAATATTCTGTTGATCCTCAGGTAATCCATCATATTCCAACTTAAAAGCCTCCCAATTACCATTAGATGCTTCTATTGCACTAAGAGCATTATCATGATTGCCACTAAATACTTTCAAATATTTTTCTGCAATTTCTGCAGTTGCTGTCAGTTGTGCCAGTTCAGTTGCTTCACCTGCATTTTGTGTTAAAGACATATAACTCGCCGCAATCTCAGATTCATAATCTGTAGCCTTAGCAAAATCCATAATACAATCACCATCACACTCATCAGGGGTACCTGACAATAATTGATTATAAGAGGTAACTATTTCAGCAGCAACAAGTTTAGCATCTTTACCTTCAATATAATAAGAGTAAATTGTATCTTCACTGATATCTGGAAAATAATTGTTTGTGAATTCATTTTTATATTGATCCCATTTATCTTTAGTCAATGCATCATTCTTACTTGGTTTTATGTTGCCTTTTTTTGCCCAGACTAATTCTCCAGAAAAAGGATCATATTCTCTTATCAAATAACTGCCATCTTTTTTACTTTGTGCAATTGATCCCACTTCAAATGTAGTACCCGGCTCTTGTTCATAAACAAAATTGTCATCTTCAGAACCAACTTCAATCCCATAACCGGAGAGACTACTAATCCCAAGAGCTCCTCCTAGAAACTCCCCTATGGGATTTACTAATTTTCCATCCTCACCAATTTCTAAATCATATTCTCCATATTTGCACGTTTTTCCTTTTTCACACCCTGAAGGTATAGTTTCTAGCTCATAATGAATTGCAAGTGCACTAGTATAATCATTATTCTCCTCATACAATTTAATAGCCGTTTTATAAGCCCCTATATCTTTCATTATTTTCGCGGCAAGACCTGGATCATTATTTTTAATCGCAGTATTTATTAAATTATGCCCATATAATGTTTTATCTTCATCAGACTTTGCACGACTATATAACTCCTCATAAAGTTTTGTTGCTTCTCCCCAATCACCGTCTTTCTCTGCCTCAGTTGCTTTAGTTTGAAGAACTTTAGGACCATATTCAGCTAAAGGATTAACTGGAGCAGCAGCCTCACTTGGTTTTTTAGTTTCAGCAACAGGAGCAACTTCTTCGACAACAGCAGTCTTCGCTTTAGCTGCATTAACAACATCTACTGCTAATTTCTCTTTAGGGTTTAAAGGGGTTTTTCCTTCCGCCGCTTTAGCATTTTTTAAATGTGTAGCTGCTAAATCTGCCTTGCCACCAGAACCTTCTATTACTGCTACTGCTAAATCCGGATCTTTACCGGCAGCATCATAAGCAGCTTGCATTTCACTAACCGTATTACCAGCACCAGAAGCACCCTCAACTTTTTTTGCATGACCCAAGTTTCCATCAAAGGCCTCATACATATCAAAAAGAGTATCTTCTGTATTCATCCAACTTTTTTGAGAACTATAATATGCTGCCCATTGCTTCACCACTTCTTTATTATAACTTGTTTTTTCGTAAAGTTTAAGTGAACCAGCATTACTTAACCCTAAATTTCCCATTTCTTGAACAAATTGTGCACCAACATCAACATCACCATCAAAAGTATCTTCATAATCAATTGCAGTTTGAGGATTTGTTTTTGCTCCGGGTACATCTTTCCATTTGTCCCAAGCGTTCATTCCTTCATTGGTACATGTCCCAGTCGACCCACAATTACTCTTTGAAACAAAATCATCAAATCCTTCAGTAGTTGTAGAGCTTTCCCATAAATCATTTCCTATGTTGCCACTAAACCAAAAAAAATCCTCTGAAAATTCCATATTACCTTTAGAATTATAACTTACCCCCTTAAACACATTTGGACCAAGTTGTTTATGAAAAATCCTTGTTTCACCACCCTTTGTAACAGTACAAAAACCCCCGTAACCATCATCACTAGTAACTTTACTACAAGAAGCATATGAACCCAATCCAGTAGCCAATGGCAACCCATCATTCCGATCGAACCAAGCAGTTCCAGCTAAAGCTCTAGCTTCAGAATCACCAACAAAAAACTTAACAGTCTTACACCACCAGTTACAATCAGGAACATCTTCAGAAACCTCTTCAATTTCTATCTGACCCAAACTAAACGGACTTAGAACTAATAAAAACACTACAAATAACGACATCATTTTATTCATTTTGCGTAATTCCCCATAAATAACTTAATAATTTCTTCTTTGTCACCAAAGATGATATGATCTTTAACAATCTCTACACCTAAGTGTTCTTTTTTATTAACCAATTTTTTAAACCCAGTTAAAGTAAAGTAAAAAATGTTGACTTCAAAAGGATAACGTTTCAAAATTTCAGTAATCTTCTTACTTTTTCTTCCAATCATAATTAAATCCACATCAGAATGATCTTTAGCCAATCCTTTAGCATAACTTCCAAAAAGAATTAAAGGATAATCAGCAGACAGTTCTCTCAGTAAGAAAGCAATTTTAGAATGATGATACAAAAAGTTTATTTCTTTATAACATTCGACCATTTGAATTAGAGGATAAGATTTATTCAAATCTAAAAAGAAATATTTATTTCTGCCCGCTCGGGTATAATCTAACATATTCAATTTTTTTAAATCTTCTAATTTCCTAGCTACAGTTCTTTGAGGTTGCTTAATTAATCTAGCAAGTTCACTAGCATGCATCTTCTTACCATAATCTCTAGTAAAAGGTACCAGTAAAACCATGTTCCCTGTAATTTTTTGGCTAATATTAGTCATTTTTGGCTAAATCCTTTCGCAATATTTTAATTTTATCAAAATCTAGTTTGTCAGAAAGTTCTTGACACTTATGAACAAAATGTGAAACTAATTCTGAATCAATCTCCTTTACATCTTTAAGATAATATTGAACATCAATTCTTAATTTCTTTAAATTCTTAAGGAAAGAAATTTCTTCATCACTAAAATCAAAAAGGTTCATCAGTTCAATAGTACAATCATGAATTTCGCATTTAATTCCTGATTTCATTAAAACAGAATAAAAAGCATTATAACAAGCATAATAAGCAGTAACAATCTTCCAAGTACCTTTGTTAATTTTCATCGCCATTAAAGAATCATTTGCATCTTTTAAGTAAGCACTAGAAAGATTATCATTGGGTTCTACTAATTCAATCCCTTTATTCTGTTCCAAGCACCACTTTATCTTGTTCATGACCAACCTCCCTCGCCTACTTGGCTACAATAATCTTGATTCATTGATGGATAACTGTCAACTAAACCTAATATGTTATCAACAACATCAATAGCAAATACTAATACTCCAGCGTATGTACAAAACTCATTCCCTTTATTACTTCCAGGACAAAAAGCAATACTACATCCAAGAGAAACTGCTTTCTTAACTAAACCAATCGGGTTTGTCAACAAATTTTTAATAAAGTCTGTAAAAATATTAATAGTTCCAGACGGGATAAACATCGTTATCAACTCTCCCCAATAATATTTACATTCTAATAATTCAGATGTCTTTGCACATCCATCAACAGTAGTAATACCCTGGGGAACATAATTCTCTAAACAATTAATTTTAACACACTTAATTTGTCTTAACTTTTCCAAGTTATACAAGATTCCGGGGATACATAATCCAATAACTGAAATCCAAATATTATCATACAGGGAAACAGTCTTCCTCATTCCCGCAGATTTAATTGCGTTAAAGAAATTAATTACCGATTGTTGATGTGCTCCATACCAGTTATTAGAAATAGCACTAGGATTACAACTAAATACTTGAACAACTTTTTGTAATGTTCCAATAATTTTGTGTGGCACCTCACGCTCAATAGCACTAGTTCCCGTACAAAATAATGCTGCCGCTGGAACAGTATAAGTTGGTAAGTCATATCTCCAATCATCTCCAGTACCAGAAACAGATTCAAGGATCGTAGCTATTTTCAATAATAAATTAATGGAACCAGACAAGTATCGTACCCATTGAATAATCTTGTTCAACCATTTTAGTTTATCTGGAATTTTATATCCCACATCATCTTTAATATCAGCAATTAACTTGTCAATATTTTCATCTTTACTTCCGAGAGCAGTAAAAGCAAACGGAACAGACACTTGCACTTCTTGATATTCAGGGAAACGAACAGCTTCTTTACCAACTTTTGAATATAACTTAAATTTACAAATATACTCTGCATAAACTTCATCAAAATCGCCTTTTGTTTCTCCTAAATTAAACATAGCCTTACCATCAAAAGGAGCAAATTCTAAAATCAGAGTTGTTCCTGCTGGACTTCTTTTACCAGAAGCATAATTCTTTTGATATAATAAATTTCGACTAACTTCTGGATAACCAACAACAGGAGCGGCAACCGCAGTTGCAGCACCGGCCAAAGCTTGAGCAGCTTCTTCCTCAGTCACAGGAGTAGGAACCTCAGTAGCAGGAGCCGCGGAAGCAGAAACTTCTGCTTGCTCAGCAGCAACAGCATTATAACCAGTATCTGCAGGCACACAATTTCCAGGAGGTAAATCTACTGCTAAAAGTTTAACATTAGGACTACTACTTCTAAATCTAACATTAATAGGGATTCTTGTAAAAGTGTATGGAACAGCATCCAAATCAACGAACCTAACTTTAGGATTAACTGAAGAAACTTCCCAATAATCTGGACTTTCTTCCGTACTTAAACCAAGCAAATCAAAATCGAACGTTCCCTGTTTTCCGTCTTTACCATCAAAATCTTTAGCATTATTTACCTTCAAGTCACTAACCCATTTAGCATCATTACCAGCAGTATCTTGAACTTTAATTTCTAACGATACTTCTCCACCATCGCCACTCTTAATCGGGTCAGTATCAAATTCACAAACCCATTCATTATCATCATTACGATTACAATCATCTTCAGTAAAAGCCATCCAACCAGCACCAACTTCCCGATTCAGTTCATTAAGAGGATATTTTGTTTCTGCATCCATAACAACTTCATCTAAATTAACTAACACCACTAAACCAGAAACTTCTGCAGCTCTTAACTTAATTCTTAATACGTCTGCACTACTAAAATAATTTTTATCTTCATTACCATCAAAACCATAAATATTAAAACTTTTTACGGTTGGTCCAGTATTATCAACTATTAATTCAACAGTTTCAAATTCCCCATCATTACCAACATTATCTTCAAAAGTTTCTAAATTAATAACAGCAATACCATCAGAAGATAATTTAGCAAAAGTTTCCCAATAACAATCAATTCCTTTAATAGTTTGATTACAAGCAGTAGGCGGTTCAGTGAAACTTTTTTCTAACGCTCCCAAATTTGCCCTAATTCCACTTGAACTAATTCCCGCACCTTGTTCTTTAACTTTTAAAACAATACGTTGTTCATCAGTCCGAACATAACTCTGGCCCCCATAAGTTCTTTCACTACCAAAGAAATCAATCTTTGGTGGAGAAATATCTTTAGTAAATGTTTTAGTGATAGTTTTTTCAATAGAATTACTATATATATCAGTTGCAACAATCTTTACAGAGATTGAACTTTCAGGATCTACATTAACACCATTCCATCTACATTCCCATAATCCTGGTTCATCAGCATCTTCAGTACAATCTCCTTCATCGCCATCAAGATCAACTTGTGAAGAAGAAGCTTCAACCTTAACTTCATTAGTTTCAATAACCTTAACAACAATATCTGTCTTACCAATAAATTCACCAATAAATTCTCCAAATTGAGTAAAATTCAAACTATCAGCAACAATTTCTGGTTTAACAAAATCTCCCCTGAAACTAATAACCGGACTATAAGTAGCATGTCCTAAAAAATCTTCAGCTTTAAGTTTAATTCTTTTCCATCCTTCGCCTTCAAAAGGTACATCTAACTTATTACTAAAACCAGAATCTAAAGCGTAATGATATTTATCATATTTTCCTAACTCAAAATCTCCTAATGTTTTTAACAAATCACCAGTTTCAGAGTCAAGAATTTCTATTCTTTTAATACCAATACTAGGAGCATCAACATTCACTTTATCATTAGCAACAAAATCAAATTCTACCCAACCTTCATTTACCTGTTTAGCATTTATCCCAGTAATACTTGGAGCAGAACCGTCAGCACTAATAACTTTTTCATCAGAGTATTTGTTCTCGGTCCCCAAACTTGATTCTGTATAAACTACTTGGAAATCGTGTTGTGCTTCTTTAATACCATCTGTCAAAGGACTAATATATTTACAGGTAACTCCTAATGGCCCATCACTACAAGATCCAAATGGCGCTTCGTGATTACCAATTTTTACAACAACAGAATTAGGATCAACAGCATTACTTGCACCGGAAACATTTCCTTCAGCATTTCCAGTTCCAACACCATTAAGTAAAGCTTCAACTGTCCAAACATCACCATCTGCGTCTAAGAATCCTTCTAGTTCTGCTTCTCCCTCATTCTTAGTAATTTGAACATTTACTCCCGCATAAACACTAGCAGAATAAAATGGCATACTAATTACTAAAGCGATAACAAATAATCCAGCTAAACTCCATCCTTTTCCTACTTTATCTACCATCTTTTTTGTTAATTTTAACTTATTTATATACTGGTTCTAATAAACCACGAACCAAAGGATTCTTACCAATTTGATCCATTTCTGAAATGAGCATCATATCTTCTAACACTAATGCAGGAACATTATTGGCAACTTCTCCCCGTAATCCAAGTTTATGTAAATCATAATTGAAAACGTAAAACTCAATTTCTTGTGCTGAATAAAGATCTTCAGGAGTGATTTCCATATAAAATGTTTCCACATCTAAATTAACCACCCCAGTTACAAAACTAGTAATGTTCATACCACTAATGGTTGCACAATTACTGTCTTCACATCTATCATTTTTAGGAATGTTAAACGCATTCTCAGTAATAACTGCAGCAGTAACTTCATAAATACCAGGAACTAGTTGTATGGTGGTTGTTTGATTACCTTCAACTCTGAATGAAGTTGAATATTCTTCACTAATAACATTAGGGTTTAAGTCTGCTCTCCTAATCAGTGTATAAGTAACAGTTTCATTCTCACCCAATTGTTGAGGACTATCACTTAAATAAAATTCATGTTTCCAACTCTTGCTACCGTTTGCATAGACTGTTGCCAACGGACCAATCAAATTTGGTTCAAACAAAGCATCGCCAAAATTGTAAAGACAATATTTATCATTTCCATTTTCATGAGTAATACATTTACTGAACTCATACTTCTTTGCAGAAACTGGTACCTCTACAATCTTATGTAATTCTATTACTTCTTGTGGATAACCAGCAACAGCATATCCAATAATTCCGGGATTCTCAGTATATTCATAAGTGTCAATAGGATAAAAATTAGTAAGATACTCATCTTTAACAAACTCAACCACTCCACCATAAGCAGGAGGATAATTGGTTTCTAACTCACCAGAATCATCAGTAACGCCTATGATACAATTGTCCTGACTAGGAACACTAAAACCAATTTGTACTAATTCTAATGGTTCTTGATTATAACTATCAATAACTACTGTTTTGATTAATTCTGTATCCAAATGTTGTTCATCACAAAGCATTGAATCCTTTAAAGCAGTAAACTCTTCTTTAATTGCAAAATTCTCGTCTGGAACAGCATTATTAATTATTGTTCCTTCCAAAGCAAAAGATAAAGAATACCCTTCACCAGCAAAAGCGGTTTGATCAGCAACAGTAACCATAACCGGGAAACTCACATCATACTGAGTATAATATCTTTGAAAAGTAAAACTAAACGGAATAACTCCCAAAGGACTAGTTACACTAGTTTGAGCGGGTTTAATTTTTGTTTCTCCCTCGTTAATATCCACATAAGGTTCCCAACCAAAATAATCAAAAGAAACTTCGGTCCCTTCAGCATTTTCTAAAGGAATTATCATGTTATCGTAAGTTTTCTGGTACAATCCAGATAAGTCAGTAACAGGATATTCATATCTGTAAAAATTGTTACTGCTTAAGTGCCTCAGCATAGGAACATGAGTTGTTAATAATGACTTAAATTTCTCTTTAACATCAACATCTGTCCAATAAGTTAAACTAAATTCCTCAAAAGTTACTGCAGAAGTTGGAGGAATCTTTGAAGAATCAACATGACCATAAATCTGGATTAATTCCAAAGCCAAATTTTCTAAAAAGGTATGATTTCTTTGTGCATTAGAAATGTCAGTCGCGACTTGATAATAATGTTTCAATTTTAAAGGAATCTTAACATAAAACTGGTCAATTTGGTGTTCTGATTCTCCCTTTGTGCCTTTAACCCGCATTTTTAACCAAAAATTAACACTTTCTTCACCAACACTAACAATTACCTCTTTAGTGTCCTTATCTAAGTTTTGAACTTCAAATCCTTGCTCGGAAAAAGTTTCATAATCAATTAAACATTCATTCAAACTCTCTTTAACATATCTTGCTAATTGTGATTCAATACTCATCTCAGAATCCTCTGCAGCATATAATTCTGGTCGAAGAGAAGAAAAAGTAACCGCATTTGCTTCGTTAGGATTGTTATTATAATACCAATAAGGCACTTTTAGTGGTTCTAAATCAATTCCATCAGCTTCAGTAGGATTAATTGCAGAATATTCTCCCATTAAATCGGGATGGATATAACCACCTTGCTCACCCAAAATCAATAAACCTTTCTTACCAATTTGATTTAAACAACTATCTGTAAATGTTTGTAATGGTTTAAACTCCTGAGGAACTTCAGATAAAACAGGTTCTTCAGCAGCAAGAATATCTTGTTTTGTAAAAGTTTTAGTAAAATACATGATTCCAGCAAAGGCAAACAAAATTACAATTCCAATAATAATGAAAATGGTAACTTGAGCTCTTTTGTTCTTAAGAAAACCTTGACAGAATGTTCTAGTACTATCTCTACTAACATCACCACTTTTAATCGTCATTATTTATATTAGAGAATTATTTAACATTTATAAAAGTTTGTATTTAGTTAAAGGGAAATAAAGGTAAAATATAGGGGCACTACGGCACGGCGCCTTAGATTTTTTCTCATTTAGTTCGAAAAAATGCGCCTCCATTGGCGGTAGTGCCCCCGTAATAGGCAATACCAGTTCAATGTACTCTACAACCTTCTTTAACACCAGAAACAGTAACATCTTCAACTTTAGTGCTTAATTTCTTCTCTTTATAGAAAACATTGCCTTCTTTAACCATCATTTTAACTTTCTTGAAATCATCAAATGTAATTTCCTTAGTTTCATTCTCCATTCCAGAAAATTGAACAGAATCACCTAGTTTAGACTTCTCAACATCCAAGATAGCCACATTTTCATGATCATCAGCAGCAAAAATCATTCCTTCTGAAAGTTCGCCACGTAATTTAGCAGGTTTCATGTTTGCACAAAAGACAGCTTTCCTACCAACAAGTTCGTCAACTTCAAACCATTTCTTCAATCCAGCAACAACTTGTCTCTTTCCAAGCTTTTTACCAAAATCAACTTGCATTAAGTAAAGTGAATCCGCATTAGGGTGATCTTTAACTTCTTTTATCTGTCCAACTACCATTTGTAAAGGAAATTTTTCTGCAGTTTCAACAATTTCAACTTTCTCAACCAATTTCTCAACTTTTTTCAGTTTTCCTTTCCAAGTAAAGCCTAAATCTTTCCATAACACTTTTTTCTCTGATAAAGAAACAAATACTTTATCAGAAAATTCAGGAAGAACCGGACTAACAAGAATTGCTAAGTTCCTAGCAAGGTTCACACAAAAACCAACCTTGGCTTTGCTTTCAACAGAATCTTTATCTTTCCAAACTTCTGATTTTTGGAAGTAAGCGTTTCCCAAATCTGCAATTTGTAAAATTTTCTTTACAACAATTTTATAATCTTGTTCAGAATATGACCTTTCAATTTCAGCAAACAATTTCTCAGACTTTTTAATTAATTCTTTCTCTTCTTTACCGTCAGCAACTTCTTTAACAGCACCATAATTCTTTTCAGCAAAAGTTAATACACGATAACAATAATTCCCTAAGTTTCCCATGAGAACATTATTAGTTACAGCTTTGAAATCGTTAAGATTCAAATCAATATCAACAATTTTACGATCTAAACTTTGAGCATAGTAAAACCGAAGTGCTTCTGCAGAATAATCTTTCATAAAGTCTTTCGCGGTAAAGAATGTTCCTCTACTCTTTGACATTTTCTTCCCATTAACATTAACAAAACCGTGCACAGTTAGTTTTGGTAAGGGAATACCAACCGCCATTAACATTGCTGGCCAAAATAGGAAGTGAAAATAAGCAATGTCTTTGCCAATAAAATGTTGTACGTTTCCTTTATACCAATAATCTTTCCAATTCTTTTTCAGATTTTTTGTTGAAGAAATGTATCCAATTGGAGCATCTAACCACACATAAAAATACTTTTTCTCACCGGTTTCTTTCTTACTATTTGGAATCTCAAAACCATAATAAGGTTCATCACGAGAAACACACCAATCTTCTAACCCTTTTTTGATCCAGTTGTTTAACCAATTTCTCATCTCTGGCTGAATTCCTGATTGTTTATCATTAAACCATTTCTCTAAAGTTTTTGAGAATTTTTTCAATTTGAAAAAGTAATGTTCACTTTCTTTTTGGATTGGCGTTTTACTGCATAAAGAACATTTGGGATTAATTAAATCAATCCCTTTTAGGATGATACCACAACTCTCACAAATGTCTCCATATTGTTCTGTGGTTGCGCAATGTGGACAAGTTCCCCTAACGTATCTATCAGGGAGAGACCTCTCACAACTGGAACAATAAATAACATTCATTTTCTTTGTATAAATCAGATCCTTCTTTCTCAATTCGCTAAAAAAGTATTCAGCTAATTCTTTATTTTCTTCTGAATCAGTATGATAATAATTGTCAAAACCTATTAAAAAAGAGGCAAAATCTTTTTGGTGTTCTTTTAGAAACTTTGAAGCAAATTTCTTTGGAGACTCTCCTGCTTTTTTAGCGTTAACTTCAATTGGTGTTCCGTGCATATCTGAAGCACAAACATATAATGCATCTTTCCCTAACGATTTTAAGAATCTAGTATAAACGTCTGCTTGAATGTATTCTAAGAGATGACCAATATGAATATTGCCGTTCGCGTAAGGCAAAGCGGCAGTTACAATTATCTTTTCTTTTGCCATTTCAATTAACTAAGTAAAAATAGATTTATTTAAAGGTTGCTGTATTTTTAAGGGGGCAGTAATTCACCACCCCTGAGGCAGTACAAAACAAAACATTTATAAAGGCCCCATTAAACTTAAGTTTTAAAATGAAAAGAATACATCCCCTAATGGAACAAAAAAAAACAATTGATACACATTGCCGAGGAGCAGAACAAAGCATCCCCACCTCATTTAGTGCAAGATGCCATTTAACTGAACCAAATTGCCCTCATGCTTCAGGAAATAATTATTTCCCAGTAGAAGGAAAACTGTATCCTGTATGTAGATCAGGAGTGAATTTGGATAAAGAAAGAAAAGCATATGAAAGAATTGATTAACAAATCTTTTAAATACTAACAATTCTTAGAGCATTAATGTTCGATTTCATAAAAAAAATATTCTCCAGTAAAGAACCAGAGCAAGTAGAAGTTGCCCTAGAAGAATTAGAATCTTGGTTTAACAAAAAAGTTTCTAAATTAAGTTACAATATTTTTCTCAAAAATTATTTTCAAGAGATTAAGAAACTAAAAAAAGAATTGAAAGAAAAAACAGAAAAACTAAGCATTGCAGAAATTAACGAGAAAGAACACAAAGGCGTTGATGACCGAGTAAGGAATGTTGTTAAAGGACACAGAGACAATTATGTTCGAGAAGCAGAAAGGTTTGGTGAAAATATTAATGTTATTGAAAAAGAAAATTTCTCTACAATTGAAGATTATAAACAAGCCCTTGAATTTAACAAGAGAATAGACAAAAAGATTGAAGAGTTAGCGAAAAGAACTGCTAAAAGCTATCAAGCATCACAACACTTATTCTTTGAACCAGTAGAAGCAGTTTTCAAAATAATCGGACAAACTAATTTACTTGTTAAGAAGTTTACAAGAAAGATTTCTGAGAAAGAATTAACTGAATTAGAAGAGATTAAACAGAAAATAAAATCAATATTCTCAGAGAAAGAAAAAGGAAAAGATTTTGAAAAGAAAAGTAAAGAGAAAGCAGAGTTTCTTGAAGGCAAAAGAAAAGAGTTAGAAGAAAAAGAAAAAGAACTTAATGCCCTGAAAGAAAGCCCAGAACACGAACAATTATTAAAACAAAAACAAGAAATAGAGAAACTAGAAACAGAAATAAAAAAGAACGAAAACGAGATATTTACTTTCTTTTCTAAATTAAATAAACCGTTAAGAAAATATGAACGGGTTGCCCTGGATAGTAAACTAATTGCCTTGTATTTAGAGAATGCAACTAAATCTTTCTTTAACGACGAAGAATTAAAGATTAAAGAAGTGTTACAAGGACTAAAAAGAAGCATAGATTCTTTAAATTTTGAAGAAAAACAAAAAAATAACTTTATTGAATTAATTGATAAAAGCGAAACGAGTTTCTTGAATGAATTATTATCTTCTGGCAAAAAATTGAAAGAGGACAAAGAGATTGTTGTTAAAGAGATTAATCAGAGTGAAGTCTCTAAGAAAATTGAGGAAAAAGAAAAAGAGATTGATAATTCTAAAGAAAGAATCGAAAGAATAGAGAAAGAATTGGAAGAATTAAAATCAAAATTAGAAAAAATTGATTTAGAAAAAGTAAAACAAGAAGTTAAAGAAAAACTTCAAAACTTATTCTTTGTTGAGATTACTTTTTCTTCTTCTTAATTGCCTTAAGTTTCTTAGTTACAGGAATCTTAGCACCACAATGTTCACACTCAATAACATAAGCATCTACGCCTTTGAACTTTTTTCTTTTGTAGACACAAGTGCCTTCCCCATCTTTACCACATTCAGGACAAGTATATTGTGCTTCTAATGTTAAAGAGGCTTCGTGTTCAGCTTTTGGTTCAGTATGGCCACACCCCGGACAAACATATTCCAAAGAACGTGGTTTCGCCCTACCTGTTTTTGGATTCACTGGTTTACCCATTTTAGCTTTTTTACATTTAGGACATTCTTTTCTGTAAACCCAAGCTAGAACATTGCCATTCTCGCCAATACTTCGATTTGTAAAGTATAAACATTCTTCCATTGATTCAGGAGTTTTTAGTGCCATTTCTTTATTCACCTTTTTCAGTTTTCTGATAATAAAATGTTATAAGTAATAAACCTTTCCCCCTAATGAGTTTTTGATTGCTTTAATGGTATACCCACCAAGATTATCATTGAAAAAATAAACTAATTCTTGCTGACTAGGATTCTCATTACAAGTATCAATAGCCAATAATCTAACATCAAACTTAGCAACAAATTGTTCTAGATCAGATAAATTAAATGCTAAAGAAGATAGTTGTTCTACCGTTAAAGGATCAATTAATTCTTCGGACAAGATCATCTTATAATCTCTTAATCTCAATTGAGATTGCTGTTTTATTTATCCGAATGTATCTAGGACATTCAGTAAATTCAAGAGAATTATTCTCGCAGTATTTAATAATCTTTTCTTTTACATCATCATTATTGAATTCAACAATTACAACAAAACCCAGATGATTTTTGTTGATAACATTGTAATCTTTCAGATCTCCAATAACTTGGGTTCTTCTTTCTGTTAGAAACTTGATTCTGTTAGGCAAATCATCAATCTTTTCATTAATAGTTTTTAATTTTTCTTCGTCTTCTAAAACTTCAAAAGTATCTTTGATTTGGTTGAAGACAGATTCTTCTTTGCAAGAGATGAAACCACCAACTTTTGCTTCAATTAGTTTCCATCTACCAAAAGAAGAAAGCATTACGTCCGCATAATCTCCGTTGCATAATTTAGTTCCAATCGCCCCAGAGATGTCTAGAACAACTAAACAATCATTTTCTTTACAGATTTTATAGATTTCTTCCATTTGCTGTTCAGCGTGATAACCACCAGGATTTTGATATAAGAAAACATCTGCTTCTTTTACTTTCTCTTTTAGATCTTCCAAATCAATGATTGCGTTATTACAAGCAACTTTCTCAAAATCAATTCCCATCTTAGCAGGAAACTTCTCATAACTTAACCAACCACCTTCTTCTGGGATTAAAAGTTTCTTTTTCACTAAATGTAACGCAGACCAGATGGCTTTATCTCCTTTGAGAACTATCTCTATATGATCGTGTTTAGTTAATTCTTTCAGCTTGTTGATTATTTCTTCTTTCATTGAATATAGAATTATCTAGTTACTTTATAAAAATAATGGAAAAAAAGAAAAGAAAAAAAAACTAACTGGTTTCAGAAGTAGCTAATTCAGTGCAAGTAACCTTTAGCAATTCAACATCTATTCCCACTGCAGGAACAATGTTATTACAAAGTTCTGGATTTTTCTTTATCTCTGCTAAACTTACAAAACAAGTAGACGTCGAAAAAGGATCATCCATTTTGTTGCAAATAGTTTCGTCTTCCAATAATTCTGCCATTTCCCTGTAACAGTTCTTTTGAGTTACTGCTGAAGCTTCCTCGATAGAAACAGGCAATTTATCACAAATTGAAATATCTGATTTGGCTTTTGCCAAAGTTAACAAACATTTTTCATTTGTAAACTTAGAAGTAATCTTATCACAAATGGATTCGTCAAGAGTAACTTCTGCCATTGCTAAGAAACAATTATTCTTATTTAATTCTGAATCAATTAACTCACAAAAACTAGAATCCTTTTTAATAGTGGCTAAACAATTATTCTTGATATTATTTTCAGTGATTTGATTACATAGCTTTTCATCGGAAGAGGAAAGGGCAATCTTATTTATACAAGAATTTTTCATTAACTCGTCTACCTTACCACAAACATCTACATTCCCGGTTGTTTCAGCTAAATCAAAATAACAATTTAAATTGTCTAACTTACCGGTCAACAGATCACATTTTTGGTATTCTGATTCTAAATCAACCTCCACAACATCTTCAGCAGGACTACAACCAACAATAAACATTGCAATTACTAATAAACTTAAGAAAACAATTATCTTTTTCATATATATCAACCCCTATTTTTAAATTAAGTTAAGTTAATATTTTATTATTAATAAAGGTTACGTAAACCAACTAATGATAGTATAAAAACGAAACTGTTGTGCTAAATTCAAAGGTAATGTGGACCGATATAACCATATACCTATTATCGCCAGTATTAAAAAAGTTCCAATGATACTAATAATTAAACCATATCTCCTAATGTTCTTAGGTTTAAAATATAAAATAATGCCAGATGCACTAAGCCCCAAACCAAATAATCCAATTACCAAAATAACCAAAGCCCCAAGATAAGATTTCTTCCAACCAAGAAACCATGAAGTCTGTGCCACCCACAAAAAGAAAGAAAAAATCAAACTTCCAAGCCCGCATAAAAAACTCCAGATTCCAAAATTAATTCTTTTCTTCTTATTAATCTTTTTAGGTTTCTTAACTAATTTTCCATTCTTTCTATCCTGAACATAACTATAAACATGGTAAACAATGTAAAAAAAAGTATAAGCTACTAAAAGTGGAAACAAGAAAAACCCAAAATTATCCAAAATCCGGCTAATAACAGTACATTCATTGATAAAACCACATTCAGATCTTTTTGTTGCTTGTGTATAGATTAAAAATAAATTAATTACATAAAACGAAACTAGAACGTACCATTTCAACGAAAATAATTTCTTAATTTTCGGATTCATTTATACACCTTTTTTTAATTTTTATCATGCAGCACTTTTGATAAATATGTTAAGTATGAGTAAAACATCTAAAATAATTCCCAGAATACTAAGTATTAATGCCCATTTCTTTTTTTCAGAAGAAATACTATACAAAACAATTCCAAGAAATCCCAGAAGTAGACCTAACAATAAACCAAAAATAATTAGATTACCTAAACTATACATCAATCTTGTTACTCTTAAAACAATAAACAATAACAAAAACAAAAATGGAGCAACAATACTTCCAATACCACACCTCAAACTCCATTTCCCATAATCTTTTTTCTCAATCACTTTTGTTTATGTTTCCTCTTCTTAACCTTACCCAACTTGCCAAACTTAAATTCCCACACTAACCGATGCATTACAGATTTCTTAGAAACAACACCTAAAACTTTTTTACCATCCATTACAGGAAGAATCTCCAGCCCAGTTTCAGCAAACTTTCTAAAAGCAGTATAAGCACTATCCTTTGAACCTAAAGTCTTAATCTGATGTAAAGGGATAGAAACTTGTTTCAGTTTAATCATTTCTTGCATTTTTACAGGCATCTTATTGATCTGTTTCAAATCTATTATACCAACAAACCCCTTTCCCTTAACAATAAACACTTCTTCATCTTTATTAGCGTACTTCTTAACAAAATCAACGAACTTCATTGAAGGAGAAAGTTTAGCATACTTTTTCTTAAGTAATTCTTTAACACGAATATCTGCAAGAACTTCTCTCATCGCCACTTGTTCATAACTAGCACCAGCAATAAAGAATAAGAACCCCCCTAAGAAAACAAACCATAACCCTGCACCAATCCCATTAAATAATCCAATAACACCTAAAACTATCAAGAATCCAGCAAAGAATTTCCCAATACTAACCGCAATCTTTGTCGCTTTTCTCAAATCTTTAAAATACCAATAAAGAATTGCTCTGAAAGCTCGACCACCATCTAAAGGAAATGCTGGGATTGAATTGAATACGGCCAAGATCAAATTTAATTGATACAAATAAAAACTAATCGCAGTAATAAATACACTAAAACCATTCTGGTTAACTAAATAAAATACTCCAGCCAACAATAAAGAAAATATGGGCCCAGCAATCGCCATTTGAAATTCTGAACTTGGTTTCATATCTTCACGAGTAATTCCAGCGACACCACCAAAAAAGAATAATGTGATTGATTCAACTTTAATCCGTTTAGCTTTAGCAACTAATGAATGTGATAACTCATGTAATAAAACTGAAACAAATAATAGTAAAGAAGCAGTTATGCCCATCGACCAATACATCTCTTTAGACAGATCTGGAAAGAATTCTGGAAAAAAGCTAGCAGATAAACTCCAAGCTAGTAAAGCAAACACAAACCACCAAGTGAAATGTAATTTTATATCTATCCCAAATATTCTAAACAGCTTAGTCGAACCTCTCATTAAGAAGAATTATTATTTTTAATTATATAAATGTTTGTTTTAAAGAAAAAAAAGAAAAAAAGAAAAAAAGGTTTATTATGGACAACCAGCACCAGCAATTTCTCCAACCATCTCCCAACCGGAATTAGTATCACATTTAGGAACTCCGTCAGAAATCCAACCAAATTTTTTCATTGTACCATTTGCTTCACAGATTGGTATGCCACATTCCTTACATAACGGTTTTTGATAATACGAATTGAAACCTTCTCCAGCCTCATAACAGGTCCCGTTATTTTCGTAAAGAGGACGACAATCCTTAGGGATTTCAAACTCTTCCCCAGGGAAACAAGAACTACTAGTAAGATTAACAAAGTTATCCCCGTCACAATAAGTATCAATTTGTCCTATATTACAACATCCTGTACCCTCCAAACAATAGTTTTCGGTAGGCCCACAGTATTGATCTGTTTCATAAGTACTACAACTTTGGTTGTAGTATTCTGTATACGCAAGCCAATAACCATATGGTTTTTTACAAGTAATCTCTCCAGTTGCTTGACCTTGTTCACAATTAGGTGATTCTACACAAACACTATCTACACAAGTTCCGCTTTCGCAAACCACACCACAAGCACCACAATTATTAGAGTCTGTTGCAATATAATTATCACAAGCTAAACTACCATCATTATCTTGACAGTTCTTCCAGCCATTATCACAAGCACAGTTGGCCCCATTAGTACTATCAGAATTTACAAGGCAGTATGAATTTATACCACAATCTTGCTCAAAACCACCACAATTTTCATTGGTTGTACAATAAGCAGTCACAATCATTTCTATCCCTTGATTAGCATAATTATAATATTCTTCTTCATTAAGAACAACTTTGCCATCGACAGTAACAACTGTTTTATCAACCCAACCGTCCCCGTCATTATCTACTCCATCACAAATTTCAGCTTGAACACAAGTGCCAGCAGCAATATCACACCCATTCTCGCAAGCTAACCAAGATCGAGAAATAGTATTTCCACTTCTACCAGAATTACAATAATATTCTACAATTTTTCCTTTATAACATCGATCCGTATAAGGACCATAATCTTTTCCATATCTTGTAAAAGTTAAACTTCCTTTTACAAATACGCTAGAGTCAGCATCAGGACTTTTATCACAAGAATCTACAGGGGAAAAAGAAGCCTGTCCGGCAAGAGCACCAGAGTCTCCTTCAAAACCTTCCTCTGCAGGAAGTTCTTCAGCACAACCAACAATAAACATTGCTATAACAAGCAGAATCAACATAATTAAAACATTTCTTTTCATTTTCACATCACTCCTCATTTTTTACTAAATTAAATTAAATTAAGTAGACTTTATTCCTTTATAACTTTTCCCCTATCATAAAAGTGAAAAGTAATTTTATATCTATCTTAAAAATCTTAGTTGAACCTCTCACTAAAAAGAATTATTTTTTTAATTATATAAATGTTTGTTTTAAAGAAAAAAAAGAAAAAAAGAAAAAAAGGTTTATTCAATCAGACTACAGTCTCCACCCTCACACAAGTAACCATCTGGACACCCCTCACCAGGATAATATTGATAACCAAATCCATTTTCATTACAAATTGTAGTGTTATAATTATATGTATTATAATTTGCATAACATTCTATGGACGTATCTCCTGGATTACAAGGATCCTGACAACCGGCTTCATTGTTCACGATTTCACAAACGAGAGGTTCTCCACTAATTGGACTGATTTTACTAGAACAATCAGTAACAAAAGTTGTATTCACCCCTGGACAATCGTAGATGTTTGTGAAAATGTAATTATCTCCTTCACAACTATACTTATACTCTTTATGTTTACAACATCCGAACCCATCTAAACAATTATGTGGTTGAGACCCATAACCACAGAATTTATCTTGTTCATAAGTACTACAATTTTGGTTGTAATATGTAAGAGTCGCATAAGTTTTTGGCCCTTTTGTCCCACAAGTAATCTCTCCAGTTGCTTGACCTTGTTCACAACCAGGTTTTTCCACAGCAACACAATTATTAGCCTCACAACTATAATCTGAAGGACATTCTAAACCCCCCTCATACTGTTGATAATTACAGTTAACTGTTCCACCACAACCATCATCAATAATGCCACATTCTTTGATTCCCCCTGCATAATCTTGATAAATACATTCTTTTGGAACACACTCAGCACAAACATGTTTAATGTCAAAATCACCAACAAGAGCATTAGAAGCATTAACAAAGTTGTAAGTGATTCCCCCATGCTTCAAATTAAAAATTACTTCCCAAGAATTGTCATTAAAACTTAATGGCCTTGTATGTGTGTCCCCAGTTTGAAAATCCTTAAACAGTATATTCTTACCATAAAGGTCATCAACTTCATCTGCACCTTTATACCCAAACACGTTCCCGTCAGCAGTAATAAAGTTTCCTTTATGTTTGATTATAGTATTCTCAGTACAATCTCCCAACTCAATTGGAATTTGTTCTACACATTCAACTTCATCAGCTGCACAATCACTTTTACAGGAAGACCACAAATCATCACAATTGTTTTCTCCTTCTTCTTCACAGTCATATAAATCTTCACCACAATCTTTCTCACACTTCTGAAGAGCTGCAGTACATTCTGCGGTATTAACCTTTGCAACACAAACTCCCTCAGCATTACATTTGTAATCTGATCCACATTGACTATCAGAACTACACTTACAAGCCCAAGCAACATAATTCTTAGTCATCGGGTTTTTAATGTCTCCGTATTGAAGTTTAAGTGGTACACTAACAAACTCATTACAACCATGATTGCTTACTTTACTATAATCAACAGAAGGTAAATCTCCAGAGCAACGTCGCTCATAAAATTTATTTTTTCTACCATTGTAATAATCTGTCTTTGAAAAAACTTTTTGAACACCATACTTTTCTTTAAGTACAGTAATGTAACCAGGAACATAGATATTACTTCCACCGTCTGAATCTTCACAAGAGACATAAGTGGTGCTTCTTATTTTAGTTGCCTGACCAGCCATTGCTTCGCCTTCTTCTTCATCAAATCCTTCTGGGAATTCCATGTCATCCGGATCAACTTCTTCATCAACTTCTGAACCACAACCAACAATAAACATTGCCATAACAAGCATACTTAATAGAATTAAAAAATTTTTTTTCATTTTCACATCAACCTCATTTTTTACCAAATTTTAAATTAAATTAAATTAAATTAAATTAAGTAAACTTAATTCCTTTATAACTTTTTCCTTACCCTATAGTATAAACCATTTCCTGAATGCCACCAGCATAAGCCTGGTAAGTGATTTCAATAATGTTTAATTTAACCCCACCATAAGTCAGATTTTCACCCATAGCAACAAAATTACTTTTGTGATCGTCAATGATAATTCTTGCCCCTTCTTCACTCAGAATATAAAGAGTAACATTATGTTCAACATCACCAACAGTAATTTGGGTAGTCTCACCAACTTTCAAAAGAAGAGTAGGGTTTTCTGCTTCTTCATCATCATCAACGGGTTCAACAACTTCAACAGGTTCTGTATAATTCTCTGGCATAGGATTACATTTCCCATCTAAACAACCAAAATCACAATCTTCTTTCTTAATCCAACCACAATCTTCTTTTTTATAACCTCTACGAGATTCGTCAATACATTTAAATCCAACATCACAAACTTCTGCTGGCTTACAAACACCATCAACACAAGAAGTTTTACAATCTTTTTTATCGCCAAAAGTACAATCAGAATTCCGATAAACCATTTTATCGCTACTTAGACAAACCCAACCAGCTTGACAATCTCCTGCAACTTCAGTTTCAGATTCTTCATTAGAATCATTAACCGCATCAACATCAACAGAATCATCAGTTTCATTAGTATCATCTTCAACAGAGTCACAAGAAACAAGTAATAAACTAAAAATAAAAACCATAAATAATAAAATTATTTTTTTAATCATCATTAAAACACCCCTTTTAATATTTAAAGTAATATTTTGTCATTTATATTTGTTTTGGAAAAGTTAATTAAAGAAACCCTTGTTCAAACAATTTATGTTTTGTAAAACCTGCGGCTCTTTACTAAGACCAAAAACTACTCCTTACGGAAAATGGATGGCTTGCCCTAATGGGCATTCTCAACCAAAACTAAATCAAGAAGACACTAAACTTCAAACCAAAAACACAAACGAAGGAAAATTATTAGAAGTTAATCTAGGAGAGAACCCCTTATCTGTGCATGACCATATCTGTCCAAGATGTGGACATAACAAAGCAGAACTGATTGAAATTAGTGCAAACTATTCTGACGAAGATAACATTTACAGAATGAAATGTGGCAAATGCAGTTTTGTTGTCCAGTTAGAAGGTAAGACCACTTAACCTTTAACATTACCAATTGGAACCAACTTAACAACTTTCTTAGCAATACCTAACTGGCTAGATGTTTCCGCAACAATTTCTATATCTTTGTATGCACCACCTGCTTCTTCAGCAAGACCTCTCATGCTAACCCCATGAACATAAATTCCTTTCTTCAACATGCTTTCTTGTAACTGAGCACCATCAAATTGTCTTTTAGCAGCAGCACGACTCATAATCCGACCAGCACCATGAGCAGTAGAAGCAAAAGTTTCTTGATCTGCTTTATCGTTACCAACCAAAATGTAAGATCCAGTTTCCATACTTCCTGGAAGAATTACTGGTTGACCAATTTCTTTATATCTGTCAGGCAACTCCTCATTCCGAGCAGGACCAAAAGCACGAGTTGCTCCTTTTCTATGTACAACTAACTCTTTCTCTTTACCATCAACAACATGTTTCTCTAATTTAGCAATATTATGACAAACGTCATACACTAAATTAATCTCGGTTGATTCTCCAAAAATTTTCTTAAAAACTTCTCTAACTCTGTGCATGATAACTTGACGATTAGCAAATGCCATGTTTGCAGCACAAGCCATAGCAGAATAGTAAGCTTTCCCATCAGGAGAATTCATTGGTGCACAAGCTAGTTCCTTATCCAGAATATTAATCCCATATTGTTTCATTACTCCTAAAAATTTACGCATGTAATCTGTTCCAACTTGATGCCCTAAGCCCCGAGAACCACAATGAATCATTAAACAAACTTGCCCATCCCCAGTAATTCCCATAGTTTTAGCAATTTCCGGATCAAGAATATTTTCTTCTTTAACTTCTTGAATTTCTAAAAAATGATTACCCGAACCAAGAGTTCCAACTTGATCAAATCCTCTTTTGATTGCTTTATCAGAAACATCTACAGGATTAGCGCCAGGTAATTTACCGCTACTTTCAGTATTAGCAACATCATCTTCTGTAGCATAACCATTTTCTAAACACCACTGAGATCCTTTAATTAAAACTTGTTTGAATTCTTCTTTAGTAACTTTTACAAAACCAGTACAGCCAACACCTGCTGGAACTTCTTTGAAAAGTGTGTCAACTAATTCTTTAATTTTTGGTTTAACTTGATCAACAGTAAGGTTTGTGGTAACTAAACGAACTCCACAATTAATATCAAATCCAACACCGCCAGGAGAAATCACTCCACCTTCTTCTGGATCAAAAGCAGCTACGCCGCCAATGGGGAAACCGTATCCCCAATGTCCGTCTGCCATACAAGCAGCATACTTTTGAATACCTGGAAGAGAAGCAACATTTGCCAGTTGATCAAAAACTCCACGATCCATTGAATCTAAAAGAACTTTGTTAGCGTAAACTCTACCTGGAACATTCATCCCTTGTTTATATGAAGTAGGCAATTCCCAAATATTATCTTCAATTTTCTTTATACATTCTGGTGGACCCATTTTAATTTCTTTTTTATGACCATTCATTTTAATTACCTCAATATTAGTATAGTATCAATTAACAGAAAATCAGCATAATCTTATTTAAAAGTTTCTAACTAAAAAACATCCCTATCCAAGTACCAACAAAATGAGTAATAACAATAACAATAACAGCAATAAATAAATGTTCAGCAATCATTTTCCAAGGACTTCTTTTATTTTTCCAAGCCAAGTAATAATTTAACACAACTAACAAAAACATACCCCAAATAATTGCAACAATCATTGCAGTAAACAATTCAAATAACAACACAGGAATAATAAAAGTTAACGCAAAAACTAATTTAGTAAAAAAAGTAGCAAAAGTTGATTCCCAGACTTCTTTATGAGTTTTACGATGATCTGATTCCTCAGACATATGAATACCTAAGGCATCAGAAAAAGCATCAGCAATTGCAATGGTTAAGATTCCACCAAGAACAACTAATTTGGAACTTGTTCCGGCATTTAGGCCAACCATTAAACCAAGAGTAGTAATAACTCCAGAAGTTAAACCAAAACTAAAACCTGTCCTCATTGAGCTTTTCATGAAATAAAAGGAAAATTTTAAGGTTTATAATATTTTGGTTGTTATTATGCCCACCTAATTCCACAAATCTTTTAAAACCAACCACAAAAAAGCAAATATGTATAACCCATTAGCAAAAGAGCATCCAGCCGAAGTATTTAAGACCTATATCAGCCACAAAGCGGACGAGTTAGGAAGACAGTTAGCAGAACCATTAGCCAAAGCAGTGGGAACAACAGCAACTGCCTACGCTATGTTAGCATCTCCTTTAATAATTGCTTCTGGATTAATTAATGGTTCAGATAAACCGGTAGAATTATTAGACAAAACAGTAGTCGTTCCTTTTAATGTACTTGAAAGTTTAGAAGGAAAATTAAGAGATTATTTTACTCGCCCATAAATATCTTCATAACGAATAATATCATCTTCTTTATACTCACCTTTAGAAACTTCTAAAACAAAAGCAGAACCTTCACCAGTACTTTTCATTGTGTGCACATGCTTAACAGGAATAAAAATATTATCTCCAGCAGATAAATTAAATGTTTCTAAGTTCTTTTTAATAACATCAAGACCCTCATGAACCGGTCCACGTAAAACTTCAATTTTACCAGAAATAACGTACCATGATTCTTCACGATAATTGTGGCTTTGTAAAGAAAGTTGTCCAGAAACTTCAAGAATTTTAACAGAGCATTGTTCATTATCAGCAAATAAAGTATAATTACCCCACGGCCGTTTCTCAGAATAAAAATCTTTGTCTTTCATTGATTAAAGAACGTAGTAATCATTTATTAATTTTGTTTAATTGAATTCTCTAATTAAGTACAATATATACATAACTATTATAAAACCATCAAGTAAAAACACCCTATGCTTAGTAAAACTGAAATAAAGCGACAATTGTTTCATTTAGCCTTAGGTTTAGCACTAGCGGGATTATACTATTTAGACATTATCGGCCCCTTAACCATGTTCTTAGGAATAATTTGCGGTGGCCTATTAAGTTTCATTAGTAAAAGAGTAGATATACCAATCTTCAGCACTTTCTTGGATCACTTTGAAAGAAAAGAAGTTAGAAAAAAATTTCCAGGAAAAGGAATGATTTTTTATTTTATTGGAACATTATTTGTAATGCAACTTTTTGAGAAAGATATTGCTTTAGCAGCAATTATGGTTCTTGCTTTCGGAGATTCAGTAAGTCACATGTTTGGAGCAAAGTTTGGAAAGATAAAAAATATTATTAGTGGTGACAGTAAAAAACTTTTAGAAGGAACTTTTGCTGGAACTGTTGCAGGAGCTTTATCAGCAGCATTATTTGTGCCATTTCCAGAAGCGTTCCTAGGAGCTTTAGCAGCAATGATCTTTGAAGTATTCAAAATTGATTTCAATGATAAAACGCTTGACGACAATATTGTTGTACCGCTGATTGCAGGAACAGTAATGTTTCTGATTCGAACTTATTTGTAAAAAATTATAACTTAATTATCCCTTAAACCACCACAATTCTTTTAAACAAACAATTCTTACAAACTAACATCATATCCAAAGAGGTGTTTTAAAATGTGTAATGATTGTGAAGAACATAAAAAAGATAAAAAGTGTTGTGAAGAAAATAAAGAAGAATGTTGCGAAGAAAAAACAGAGCAATGTTGTAACGAAAAGAAAGATTGCTGTTCTGAAGAAAATAAAGAATGTTGTGAAGAAAGTCCTTCTGCCGAAGAAATTATTGAAGAAGTAAAAAGAGAAGACGAACAAGAAGAAGCAAAAGAACAACCTAAAGCTTACCCTGCTGAAGAGCAAGGAATAACAGAAGAAACAACTGAAACAACTGACATCAAAGAAGAGATGGACATGGGTGAAAGAGATGAAAATCTTGATACAGAAGTAGGCCGAGAAAAACAAGTTGAAGATGATGAAATCAATCCAGAAGAAGCAGGTTTCATGCAAGGAGAATCTGGAGCTGGTCAACTTGGAAAAGATGCTCTTACTGGAGAACCTTTAATGGATATTGAAGATGTTGTTGAAACAGAAATTGATGGCCAGATGTACAGGTTTGTAAATCAAGAAAACGCTGAAGAGTTCCGAAAGAAGAAAGAAAAAGAGAACCAATAGCTTTCTTATTTTTTTATTTATCTTTATTTCTATTACATAAACCATTATATACTTCTAAGCTAAAAAGTCATTAAATTGCCAATTTTACAACCATTGTATGAAGATGTACAAGTAGAAACATTTCAAGGAAAATATCAAGTCCAACTAGAAATTCTTCCAGAATCCACATTAACAAGAGATGACATTCAAAGAGTCTTAGAATTAGCTTCTTGGAGAAAAGACCCAAATACAGAACCAGTTAGTTATGAAGGGGGCAGAGGTATATTAGTTCCAAGAAAAGAACCAATAACAATTCAAGATCAAAAATTAGAAACATTGTTAATTAGCGGAATTGGTTATCGTAAGATGTTAGTTGATGATTCTGGAAATGCAAGTGTTGAAGAAGATATTTTTTATCCGCCATCAACAGAAAATTTTATGGATGGTCTTCCAAAAGGATTGATTGGCTATAGTTACGCCAAAGGAGAAGAAATCGTTGATGAATTTGATGGATATTCCCCGTTAGGAACATACACGACAGAAACATTAAAAGAAAAGATTGAACAAACAAGATTAGCATCGGGCTTAGGGTTAACCAAACTGATTGTCCCCCCAATTGAAGCATATGGAAGATTTGTTAATGAAGAATTACAAAATGATTCTGGAAACTTTGGGTTCTTAGTTTTTTCGGTTCCAGAGAATAACAAAAGATTCAGGGAAAGATTAAGGAACATAATTTGTAGTGGTAAAGAAGATAACACCATATTGAATCACGTTCTTCAATCTATGCAATCATTCATTTCGGTCATTTATCCGGGACTGTATGAATTACATTGGAAGGGTTATGCTCATGGATCAACTCATTTATCCAATTGGTATTCAGAAAATAAAGCCATACTCAGCGATTGGGAAACAACACAAAAGTTAGATGGAAATAGAATAGATAATGCATTAAACTGTTTAATTGATTTTCACAGACCAATTGTAGAGATGTGCCACCTTATTAAAGACTTTGAAATTGATCAAGAACTATTAGAAAAAATTGAAGAGGCAATATTTTATGATGCGATTGAAAATTATTGTCCCGAAAGATATCCTGGATTCAATCTTGATCCCAGAAAAATAGATTTAAGAGACAAAGATTCAAAAACAAGACCAGAGTTAATTGAATGGATGAAGCAATGTATGGAAACAGAATTATCACTAAAAATTGTATAGCTAAAGCTACTTTAAATATTTATAATAAAAATGATTTAACATTAAAACATAGCTAACGCTAAGTATAAATTTCTTTCAATCTAAACAACATAGCTAAAGCTATTCTAAAATTAAAAAAAAGAAAAAAATGAAAAGCCATACACAATGACAAAACCAACATGCTAAAGATGTAGACGTTAGTAAGCGCATGCTGAATTGGTCGTTGCCTTCCAACTTACACACCGCTTCTATCAAACCGCTGTTATTGCGATGTCTTAAGGTGTCTCTTTTCTAGGTACGCTTCGTGCTTAGATGCTTTCAGCACTTATCGCTTATGGCGTAGCTGCTCGGCTTACCCTTTCGGATAACCGATCGACCAGTGGCCACGAACCTTCGTTCCTCTCGTACTAAAAGGTCCTTCCTATCAGACACCCAACACTCCCAGTAGATATCAAACAAACTGCCTCACAGCGTTCTGAACCCAGCTCACGATCCCTTTTAACGGGTGAACACCCCCACCCTTGGCAGCTTCTGCACCGCCAGGATAGGAAGAGCCGACATCGAAGTAGCAAACCGCGCCGTCGATCTATTCTATCGTGTTCCAAAACGAACAACGAATATGAACTCTCGGGCGCGACAACTCAGTTATCCCCGGAGTAACTTTTCAGTCATTCCCAGCCCTCATTAAGAAGGCATGGGAGTTCGCTAGGCCACACTTTCGTGTTTGGAATTTGTTATGTTTAAAGTCCAATCAGGCAGACTTTTGCCCTTGCACTCAACTCCGGATTTCTAAACCGGATGAGTCTACCATTGGGCGCTATTGATATCTTTTCAACAGCGTGCCACCCCAGCCAAACTGTCCACCAACCGGTGTCCTCTCATAGAGAGTAAGTGATGAAATTTTTGTTAAGTGGTGTTACATTGGCGCCTATCGTATCTCCGAAAAGATACGCATAACGGCTCCCACTTACGCTATGTAACAAAAACCGCACCACAGCGACAGGCTACAGTAAAGTTTCACGGGGTCTTCGCTTCCCACTGGAAGTCCCTGGCCTTTGCACCAGGATAGAGTGTTCGGGAGACTCTAGTTCGGGACAGTGGGGAAATCGTTATACCATTCATGCAGGCCGTCATTCAAACGACAAGGCATTTCGCTACCTTAAGAGAGTTATAGTTACTCCCGCCGTTTACCAGCTCTTCACCCCGTTGAACCGAAGCTTAAAGTACTGGCACTGGGCAGATATCACCTTCTATACTAAGCTTTGCAGCATTGCAGAAAGTTATGTTTTTGTTAAACAGTCGTTCCCCCCTTGTTATTGCACCCTGATATCGCACCTATGCAGATACGATTGCAGGGATCCCTTATACCGAAGATACGGGACTAATTTGCCGAATTCCCTGAACTAGATTAGACTCACACATCTTAGGCTTCTCACCTAGGGGCACCTGTGCCGGTTCTGGGTACGGTTATTTTAGATTTATCTAAATTTCTTTTTCATGGATTCGAGGAATCAGTCAAACTGACCATAGGCCCGCTCATCTTTATTTAATCCCGTTCTCATCATTACGATACTCCGGGGATTTATCTAAATTAACACATCAGAAAAAATGTGTTGACCTATCCGCAAATGTCAGAAATTTAGCTTGTGTTGCCACGTATACTAAAATAGTAAAGGAATATTAACCTCTTTCCCTTTCCCCATACTCAATTACGAGTAAGGTTAGGACCGACTAACCCTTGGCTGACGAACATTGCCAAGGAACCCTTGCCCTTCCGACGACAGGGATTCTCACCCTGCTAAGATCCTACTACCACCAGGATATTCATTCTTTTAAGGTCCACTTATTCTTACAAAAAAGCTTCTACCCTAAAAAGACGCCTGCCTACACCTATTATTCATAGTCTATGGTATCGGCGGCTAGCTTAGACCCGTCAATTTTCGGGGCTCACGACCTCAACGAGTAAGCTGTTACGCACTTTTTAAAGGATGGCTGCTTCTAAGCCAACCTCCTCGCTGTCTGAGATCATGAACACCCTTTACCCTTTATCACTTAGCTAGCACTTAGGGGCCTTAACCATAGTCTGGGTTGTTCCCCTCTCGGAAATCAAGTTTACCCCAAGATTCCCTGTTTCCCAGAGTCTACAATGTTGAAGCATTTGGAGTTGGACAGAAAACCGACAAGTTTCCTCGCCTAAATCTCCTATCCGTAGCTCTACAACCTCAACAATCTCGTCTGAGACTTGACTAAGGTCAATTTCGGCAGGAACCTGCTATAGCCGGGCTCGATTGGCTTTTCACCCCTATTCCCAAGTCAGAAAAACACTTGTACGTAGAACTTCTTCAGGCCTCCACGAAGTTTAACCTCCGCTTCACCTTGCTCAGGAATAGATCGCTCGGTTTCAGGTAGTACCCAAGTGACTAAAGGCACTTTCATACCTCTTCCCTCGTAAACTGCGGAATATCGCTCTCGCTGTGGATACCCTTTTACAGGTTATCCTCGCCACTTAGATACACTCCCTGGCACGTTATTCAAAACGCACGTTAGAACTCCGTAGAGCCCTAACTCACTATCACTACTAGATTTCAGGAACTTTTGACTCCCTGTCAAGGGTTCTTTTCAACTTTCCCTCACGGTACTTGTTTTCTATCGGATTCGAAACGTATTTAGTTTTAGAGGTTAATGTCCCCTAACTTCTCACTCCATTTCCGAGGAGCAATACTCTGGATACTTCCAAAACCATTTTTCATTCTTCTACGGGACTATCACCCTGTAACGTGCTCTTTTCCAAGAAACTTCGAATCTAAAAAATGGCTGAAAAGGAAGTCCATAACACCACATCTCCATTACATTACTGTAACGGATTCAGTTTGAACTGGACCGCTTTCAGTCGCTCTTACTCACGGCATCTCAATTGATTTCTTTTCCTGCAGGTACTAAGACGCTTCAATTCCCTGCGTTCCCCGATCCCAAAGGATCTAAGAGAGAGAAGACTCATTCGGAAATCTCTGGTTCAATGCTTACATTCAACTCGCCAGAGCATATCGTAGCTTGTCACGTCCTTCATCGGCGTTTCGAACCTAGTCATCCATCTAGTAGTATAAAAACCTAAGATGTTGATCTTGTCTTTGTGTATGGCTCATCAATATGATGTAATTTCGTGATGGAATTGTGAAACTCTCACTCCATCATATCTTAACCAATAACCGCCAAGAATTAAAATTCTTGAAGATTTATGTTTTGTGCCCTAAAAAAACTCAATGGATTTTCAGGAACACAAAATGGACCCGTCGGGATTCGAACCCGAGGCCTCCTCCTTGCAAGGGAGGCGCTCTAATCCGGACTGAGCTACGGGCCCGGTAATGATTTTACATATGTTCTTTTTTTATAAAAAAAAAAAAGGAGGTGATCCAGCCGTAGGTTCCCCTACGGCTACCTTGTGACGACTTAACCCACCTCACCGAATCTGGATTCGATTTAATTAAAAACTAAATCTCACCCAAACCCAATTCGGTTGGTTTGACGGGCGGTGTGTGCAAAGAGCAGGGACATATTCACCGGGTCGTGATGAAACCCGATTACTAGGGATTCCGTTGTCATGAGGATGAGTTACAATCCTCAATCTAGACTAAAACGAGGTTTCGAGGTTTAGCTTCACCTTTCGGTGTCGCATCCCATTGTCCTCGCCATTGTTGCGCGCGTGTAGCCCAGCAGATTCGGAGCATACAGACCTACCGTTGCCCATACCTTCCTCTGTGTTTCCACAGCAGTCCCCATAATGGGCTCAGTCCTTCTAAAGAAGCTGCTAGCAATTATAGGCATGGGTCTCGCTCGTTACCTCACTTAAGAGGACACCTCACGGCACGAGCTGACGGCGGCCATGCACTACCTCTCGGCTCGTTGGGTAAGACATTCAATCTGATCTTCATTCTGCCGTCGCTGCTGGTGAGATTCTCTGCGTAAAGTTAGATTAAACCGCACGCCGCACCCCTTGTAGTGCTCTCCCGCCAATTCCTTTAAGTTTCAGCCTTGCGACCGTACTCCCCAGGCGGTGTACTTAATGCCTTCGCTCCGACACGGCACATTCACGAAAAATATGCCACATCTAGTACACAGCGTTTACGGCTAGGACTACTCGGGTCTTTAACTGGATTTGTTCTCCTGATGCTTATTACTTCTCATTCAGTAGATGTTTAACAAACAAAAAAACAAAAAATAATATCAAAAGATCCAGAATCTAATCCGTTTTGCTCCCCTAGCTTTCGTTCCTCACCGTCGAACCCGTTCTAGTTAGGCGCCTTCGCCACAGGTGGTCCTCTCGAGATTATAGCATTTTACCGCTCCCTCGAAAATACCCCTAACTCCTCCCGGTTCCTAGACAAGCAGTATCTCAAGCACGCCGTTTTGTTAAGCGCAACGATTTCACCCAAGACTGACTTATCCGGCTACGAACGCTTTAGGCCCAATAAACGTGATTGCCACTTGTGGCGCAGGTGTTACCGCGGCGGCTGGCACCCGTCTTACCCACCACTTATTCGCCAAGCTATTTACACTTAGCAAAAGCCCATGCAATGCATGAGCACTGGGAGTTCCCTTATCGCACTTCCGTACAGTGTAAAGGTTTCGCGCCTGCTGCACCCCGTAGGGCTAGGGTCAGTATCTCAGTACCCTTCTCCGGGCTACCGCTCTCACGGCCCGTACTGATCAAAGGTTTGGTAGTCCTTTACACTACCAACAGCCTAATCAGCCGCCAACTCATCCTTAAGCGTTACCTTTCAATAAGAAAACATTCCAGTTATACTTACCTATCCGGGTTTAGCCTCAGTTTCCCGAGGTTTTCCCAAACTTAAGGGCAGATTATTGACGTGTTACTGAGCATTCAGCCTGTGCCTCCGAAGAGACCCTCTGACTTGCATGGCTTAGTCGAACTCCCATAGCAGCAATCTCCCGCAGGATCAACGGGGATTATTTTCGTTTTTATTTTACATCCCTAGAATACATTATTGGTCACTTTAAAGCTACTTATTTGGAATTGTCAAAATTTCATCGTCCAAAATTAATTGGATCACCTATTTCATACTCAATATTAGTTGAGTACACATGTGTTTCTCTTCTAGAAAAGAGGGTGTTTATAAAGCTTTCTGAAAAAAGCCCTTAATCTTGCTTAAATGGAGTTAGAAATCACCAAAAATGGTGCTTTTTTCAATAAAAAAATAAAAAATGAGTTACAATAAATTTTTGTTTTTTATCCTCATACAATTATCTTTTTCTTTAATCTTCTCGTCGTAAAGTTTAATCCAAACTAATAAAGTTATCCTAAACGACTAAAGAACCAAAGAAAAAAATGACTAAATTGTCCCATACCCACAAGATTTAAATACCCCTGAATTTTACTTTTTTCCATGCTAACAAATAAAGAAGTCAAATATTTGAGGGAAGAGTTAGCCAATGCTAAGAACCCATTATTCTTCTATGATGATGATCCGGATGGTATTTGTTCATTTGTTCTGTTATACAAAATCCATAGAGAAGGAAGAGGAATAATAGTTAAAGCATCACCAAAACTAGATTCAAGATTAACCCATAAAGTTCAGGAAAACTCGCCAGATAAAATATTTATTTTAGACATACCTATTACTAGTCAAGAATTTATTGACCAAGCAAAAACACCAGTCTATTATATAGACCATCACGAACCATTAGAATTAAACAAAGTCAAATATTATAATCCCCGAATTAAAAATCCAAGTGCATACATTCCCACAACAAGAATGTGTTATCAAATTAGTGGAGATAAAAACAATCTTTGGATTGCAACCGTTGGTTGTTTAGCAGATTGGCACATGCCAGATTTTATTGATGAATTTATTAAAGAATATCCTCAACTATTAGATAAAAACAAAGATTTGAATTATGCTGTGTACCACCAACCTGTTGGAAAATTAGTAAGAATATTTTCATTCTTACTGAAAGGGCCAACGTCTGATGTGAGAAAGTCAATAAAAATCCTGACCCGAATTAAAACACCTTTTGAAATACTTAACCAAGAAACTTCACAAGGAAAATTTCTTTATCGTCGTTTTGAAAAAATTAATCAACAGTATGAAGATTTAGTAGCAGAAGCAAAGAAAAAAGCAACCCGGAGCAAATTGTTATTATTTTATTATTCAGAAAACAAATGGTCATTCACAGCAGACTTAGCTAATGAGTTAGTTAACCTCTTTCCAAAAAAAGTTATAATTATTGCCAGAAATAAATCAGGAGAGATGAAATGTAGTGTCAGAGCAACAAGAAACATCAGAGACCCCCTCCAAAAAGCTTTAGTTGGAATCCAAGGCCGCGGTGGAGGACACGAAAACGCTTGCGGCACAGTAATCAAAGAAGAAGATTGGGAACAGTTCTTGAAAAACTTCAAAAGGGAAATTAAATGAATTTCATTTTGGAAATTTTAATGTTATTGTTTGCTTGTACTGGAATAATCTTTGGAGTTATATTAGCAATGATCGCGCCCGAAGAGTTGAGTTCTGGAAAAAAGTATTTTTTATTAATGAAAAGAGTTTTGTTTATAATTCTCTTTTTCTTTGTGAACTATTTATTATACATTGCTGAGAATTATGTTTTAATTATAGTGTTTAGTATATTAGCAATAATCTTGTTTGTAATTGAATTAACTATTTGGAAAAAAGCTTATGAAATTGCTAATTATGTTATATTCTTAATACCTTACTTTTTTGTTCTTGGAAGCAATAATAAAATGATTTTAGCAACAATGATATTTATTTATGGATTACCAACAGGAACACTAATTAAGAGAAAGTTAGAAAATGTCTAAGACAGATTTAGAAGAAAAGATTAAAGAAAAAGTTTCCAGTTTGTTAGAAGAAACCATGGAAAAGCATTGGGGTATTACAATTCCCAAAATCGAAGAAGATTTAAGTGGGAAATTAAGCCATCCTCAACTGAATATTTATGTTCCTTTAAATTTAAGTTTTTCCGCTGCAAAGAAATTCTTCAAAGCAGAGTTTCTAAAAAGAGAATTGAGATTGCATAAAGGCAACATTTCACAATTAGCTAAAGTATTAGGTATCGATCGAAGAAGCGTACATCGAGTAATTAAAGATTTGGGTGTTGATGTAGAAAAATTGAGGAAAGAAATCCAATCAATCGAAGATTCTCAGACTGGTTTTGTTGATCACGCAATTCGTTCAACTCTTGACCAATATAAAGAAGTAATCCAGCCACAAAAAATGGAAAAGATGTATGAAGAAGTTCATGAACTTTCTAGAAACATTGCCAAGATTCTTCCGCACCAAGAACTAAGTTGGAAAGAAGCTGAGAAAGAGTTTGAGAGACAGTTTTTGAGTGAAGCACTTAAAGAAAGTAAAGGTGTTGTTACAAAAGCAGCTTCTAAGTTAAAAATTCGGGTAGAGACTTTACATCGGAAGATTAAAAGGTTAGGATTGGAGAGATGAGTAGACTCTATCACCAAAAACTTTAATAAGCATTACAAAATCATAAATTAACATTAAAAGGGGATGAGGTAGCAAGATGGTTAAAAAATTTTTAAAAAATCTATTCAGTAAGCTTAAATTCAATCCATTTGCAAGAAAAAGCCATGTTAAATTAGGATTATATGGGCCACCGAATGGAGGAAAATCAACATTAGCTAATCGGGTTTGTCTGGATTGGTTAGGTGAAGAAATGTCTTCTGTTTCACATATTGCTCACGAAACTAGAGAGATCAAGATTAAAGAGCAAGTAAACATTAAAAATAAGAAAGGGAAAGAATTAACTTTTTCTCTTGTTGACACTCCTGGAATCGCAACAAAGATTGATTATGAAGATTTCTTAAAAAGAGGGATGAAAAAGAAAGAAGCTAAAGCTCGAGCTAAAGAAGCAACTAAAGGAGTTATTGATTCAATTAAATGGCTTGATGAAATGGAATGTGTAGTTGTGGTTTTAGATGCAACAAAAGATCCATATTCACAAGTTAACATTACAATCATTGGAAACTTACAAGCAAGAAATATTCCAGTATTAATCGCTGCCAATAAAATTGATCTTAAAAGAGCTAACATGGATGTCATTAAAGCAGCATTTCCACAATATGAAATTGTTGGAGTTTCTGCAAAATATGGCAAAAATTTAGAAGAGTTTTATGAACAGCTGTTTAAGGTAGCAAAGTAAAATACATGATAGATTATATATAATAAAAAACAAGATTTAAAAAGTGTAAAGATTTACTAAATAAGAAAGAGGTTAAGAAAAGATGGTTACATTCCAATTCGTTCCGTACACAGACATTGAAGTTATGAGTTCTGCTAAAAGGATTAATAAGCTTTTAAAAATTGTAAAAGAAGAGAAAATTGTTTTAATGGAAGGCAGACTTAAGAAACACGAGGAAGCTGATTTAATTGAAATTACTATGGAAGAAATTTCCCCAAAGTTCAAAGGTATTGAACTAAGCGTAGTATATCCTGATAAAAAGAAACAAGATTTGGGTCAAAAAATGCGTGGTGCCTTTGCTAACGTTTTGTTAGGAGACCGACAAGGCATGACAATTATTGGACCTGCTTCTGTGGTTAAAAGAATTGAACAAAATCCTGATAAGATTGAATTGTTTACTAAAGATAGTAAAAGTAAGCCAGTTGGTCCAAAGAGAAGATACAGAAAAAGAAAATAAAGAATTAGTCTTTATTTACGAAAATAGAATCAAAAGTATTAAAAAACAATAAGTTATTTATTTTAATATGCCACATCAATGTGTAAGGTGTAATAAATTA
Organism: Candidatus Woesearchaeota archaeon; assembly: GCA_018696595.1. Classification (GTDB taxonomy): domain Archaea; phylum Nanobdellota; class Nanobdellia; order Woesearchaeales; family GW2011-AR9; genus JABJOX01. The sequence goes on from JABHQW010000003.1 coordinate 202,930, forward strand.
TACCAAGACGGAGCTCAAGAAATTCTTAAAGGATGTAGTTGTGGCGCTAGACTGTTCTTTTACATTAAGAAAAAGCATATTGAAGATGGTAAAACTTTAGTGAGTAACTTTTCTAAAGAAGATAAAGACCAAATTGAAAAAGATGTTACTGAGATTTTGCATATCAAGAAAGAAGACAAGAATAAGCCAGTAGTTTTAGATTTGGAAAGTATTCGTATTGCTGGTCCTGGAAAGTATGAATTGGATTTAGTCCATATGTTCAAAAAAGATCCGATGGTAGTTAAGTTAGAAGAAGGAAAGTATGTTATTGATCTTGCTCAAATGTTTAAAGAAGGCAATAAAGAGTGATTGTTAAGTAAGTTTTAAAATATGGCAAATAAAAAGCTAGTAGATTATATTAAAAAAGAGGAAGCAAGAGGTTATTCTATTCAACAATTAAGAAAAACTTTACTTGAAAGCAAATATAAAAAGGAAGAAGTTGAAGAAGCATTTAAATTTTTAAATAAAGATGAAGAACAAAAAAGCTTTCCTTTTTTAGCTTTTACAACATTATTGTTAGGATTTGGAGTAGTTTCTTTATTGTTAACATTTCTTTTTATTTTAATGATTTCTCTCTTAAGTGTCCATATAACAATTGGTTATTTTCTAATCATTTTATTTGGATTAATTACTGGATACTATTTTTATCATGTTACTAATTCATTAAGAATTAAAGATAAGTTAAAAGCGATTATCGGAATAGTTTCTCCTATTTTCTCTTTAGTTCCTATTATATTGTTATTTAGATCAATCAGGTTATTACAAGAAGAGCTGAGTTCTTTTGCCGCACAAGGAAAAGACTTAATGTTGGGAGGCGGAGTGCATCAAATTTTTAGTCAAAGTATTCCCCACCCGTACATTTCAGCAGCAATTTTTTATATTTGTTGTAATGTATTTATAATTACAAAAATCGTTAAAGATAAGAAACAAAAACATTTAATGTGGTATCTTTTAGCACCCACTTTACTTTTTCTAATTTGGTTAATTACAGAAGTTGTCACAAAAACAATTATGGCAAACACATTAGGATTATAACTTTCCTTTAACATAAGTTTTAAATATTATACACTTTCTGAGAATTTTATGATATTAATTAATGATCTAGCAAAAGAAGATCATCATATGCATACCTGTACTTTCTCTGATGGAGACAATACTGCTGAAGAGATGATTAGAGTAGCTGGAGAAATTGGTTTAGAAAGGATTGCAATTACAGACCATAGTAAAATGATTATAGATTCTTACTGGACAAATTTAAAAAGGGATCTTAGTCCAAAACTCAATAGAGACAAATTTAAAGAAAGATGGCAAGGCCAACAAGATAACGGAGTTAATGTTATTATTGGATTAGAAGCAGACTTAGTTAATGAAAATGGAGATGTTTGTGATTATAATTGGGATCCGTGTTTTAAAGAAGATTGGTTAATCTTATCTGCCCATTTATATGGCTATGATGGTGATGGATCAAAAGTCATGCAAGGATATCTTAAAGCAATACAAAGATTTGGTGAAAGAATTAAAGTGATTGGCCACCCTTATTGTTCAAGAGATTTTTCTCCCTATACTGACATGAAAGAATTAGCAAAAGCTGCTAATGACTATGGTATTGCTGGAGAGATAAATGGAAAATGTTTTTCTAATCCAGAAAGACTTCTTGATTTTAAACAATTGGAGTTAATGTTAGAACACTTCGATAGAATTGTAATTAATAGTGATGCCCATAACACAAGAGAATTGGAGAATGGAAGACTAAAACCATTTCAGTATCTTAAAGAGAAGGGATTAGTTTTATAACTTACCTTTAACGGCTTTATCACTTATTATTGCGCTATGGCCAGTAGGATCTTCAATGATAAGTTTTAATTTCTCTCTGCCAACAAGAACTTTGCCCAACTTCTTAACTTGGTTTTTAGCTTTTTTTCTTAAAGAAGCATCGTCTTCGCCTTCAACAGAAGCTTCAATGATTTTTTTTACTCTCTCAATTAAACCTTCGACATTAGTTATATATCCGCTAGAAGCAGGACCTGGTTCCATAGTAATAACATGTGGGATTTTTACAGTTGCGTCCCCGGACTTAACAACTTTAACATTTAAATCATCATCTGAATTGATTTCAAAAGTATATTTGCAAGGTTCTTTCTTTTCTGCAGGCTCAATGTCTGACTTTCTATAACCACAATCAGAACATTCCACTGAAAGAATAAATATCCTTCCGAAGTGCGGTATTTCTGCTTCTTCTTCTCTAAGAGTAGCTTTATTTCCACCACAAATTGAACAATGTTGATTTTTTAACTCAGCCATGTTAATTAGAAAGAGAGATAGGTTTAAAAAGATTTCGCCGCGGAGGAATATTAATCTAAAAAAATTGTTTTTTCCATCACAATATTCTTTATATATCCCCCCATATTACAAAGAGCAATGTCAAAGATTAACTTATTAAGTGAAGATTTAATCAACAAGATAGCTGCTGGAGAAGTGATTGAAAGGCCAGCTTCTGTTGTTAAAGAACTAGTTGAGAACTCATTAGATGCTGGCGCGGATATAATTACAGTTGAGATTAAGGATTCTGGAAAGAAACTAATTAAGATTTCTGATAACGGATCTGGAATGAGTGAAGAAGATGCAAAAAAATGCATTTTAAGACATGCAACAAGTAAAATAAGTAAAGCAGATGATTTGTTTTCTATTCAGACTCTAGGGTTTCGTGGAGAAGCTTTGGCAAGTATTGCCGCAGTTTCAAGGTTGTCAATTATAACAAAACAAAAAGATTTAGTTGAAGGATTTAACCTTGTTGTCGAAGGTGGCAAAGAAATCAGTTCAGGGATTATTGGCACAAATACAGGAACAACGATCGAAGTGCATGATTTATTCTTCAATGTTCCAGCAAGAAAAAAGTTTCTCAAAACTGATGCTGTAGAATTAAGACATATTGTTGATACTGTTTTAAAATATGCTTTAATCAATCCTACCGTAAGTTTCAAGTTAGTTCATGAAAAGCATGAATTAGTTAGTTCCCCTGCAGTTAAGGATTTACAAGGAAAGATTGCTTCAATTTATGGAATAAATCTAGCAAAAGAACTTTTAGAAGTTAGTTCTGATCAAGAGGCCGTTAAAGTAACAGGATTCATTTGTAAACCTTATCAGGCAAGGAACGACAAAAACCAACAACAAATTTTTGTTAATAATCGTTGGATTAGAAATGAAACAATCAATAAAGCAGTTTATGAAGCGTATCATTCACTTTTATTTGTTGGTAAACATCCAGTTTTTATTTTAAACATTGAAATTAATCCGGAAGAGATTGATGTTAATGTTCACCCAGCAAAAACTGAGATTAAAATTGAACAGAAAGAACAAGTTTTTTCTGCCGTAATGGAAGCAGTTAGAAAAACTTTGGAAAACCATGACTTAATTCCAGAATTAGATATTGATCATGAAGAGCAATTAACTTTTGGAATTGATAAAAAAGAAGTTGAAGTTAAAAAAGAAAAAGCCAAATATTTGTTTGAACCAAGTAAACAAACAATATTAAAAGATAAAGAAGAAAGTCCCATAATTAGTGTAGATAACTTTGAAGAAGGCTCTTATACAACTCCTGAAGAAGAGGTTTTTGTTTCTGAACAAAAAGAAAAGAGAGTGTTAGAAAAGAGTTTAAGATTACCAGCAATGAAAATTCTAGGGCAAATACATAAAACATTTTTTATTGCCGAAACTGAAGGTGGTGCTTTATTTATTGATCAACATGTTGTTCAAGAAAGAGTTCTTTATGAAAAGTTCATGAAACAATTAATGAACAAAGAAGTTGCTGTGCAAGAATTGTTGCAAGGGGAAGTTATTGAGTTCTCTGCTGCAGAAAAAGTTTATGTTAACGAAAGTTTGGTAAAAATGAAAGAGTTGGGATTTACGTTAGAAGAGTTTGGAGGAAATAGTTTTGTTTTAAAAACCGTACCATCATTATTTGGCAGATTGCAAGCAAAAGATTTATTATTCTCTGTTTTAGATAAATTAAAAGAAGGTAAAAACAAGTTAGAAGAAATTCAAGAAGAAATTATTACTCGAATGGCTTGCCGTGCTTCTGTAAAAGCAGGAGATACAATGACCATTAGAGAAATTGAGAAATTGTTATCTGAACTGGCTGAATGTCAGTTGCCTTACACTTGTCCTCATGGCCGTGCTGTGTTGATTAAAGTTCCTGTTAGTGAGTTGGAGAAAAAATTTAAAAGAAAATGAAATGTTCACAATGCGGTGTTTGTTGTAAATTATTTGTAATAAACCTTAATGAAGAAGAGTATCGTTCTGGTAAATTTAAAACTGTCTTTGAAAAGTTTGGTAATTTTGATTGGAGAGAAGCAGAATTAATTGGCGCCCATTTACTTGCTCAGAAGGAAGATGGCCAAACTTGTATATATCTTCAAGAAGGAAAATGTTCTATCCATGAAGTTCGTCCGCAAGTATGTAGAGATTTCTTTTGTGATTCTAAAGAAGAATGGCACCAAGAGATGATTGAAAGAATAAAAAATTATAAAAAAGAGAATTAACCTCTTCGTTCTACTTTCTGCATCCAATCTTTAGTGTCTTCTACTTCTCCGGTTTGAATTCCTGTTAGTAATGCATACATCTCCGTACTTACTGATCCCACTTGACCATCTCCTACAACCATTTCTCTGACTCTAGTTCTTTTTCGTTCGCCAAGATCCATAATAAAGCTACCAACAGGAGCAACAGTTGCTGCTGTTCCTAATCCACCAGTTTCGGTTATTTCTCCAAGAGCGATGTCAGTAACAAAATCTAAAGCTGAAACTTGTTCTTGTAATACAGGATGTCCTAAACGATCACCCAACTCTAAAAATGAACGGCTAGTAATAGATTCTAAAATAGTGTCAGTAAACTGGGGAATAATGATTTCCCCATCCCTAGTCACCATATAAACATTCATTGCTCCAGTTTCTTCAATAAATCTATCTGTTGCATCCATATAAAGCACTTGTTTAGCTCCAAATTCTTTTGCTCTTTCAGCTGCTTTTAAGGAAGCGGCATAATTACCCCCAGTCTTAGCAGTCCCTACACTTTTAGGAGCAACACGTTTATGTTTATCAGTTAACATTAATTTAATAGGACTAAAGCCATCAGGGAAATAAGCACCACTAGGAGAAAGAAATGTACAGAAAACATAATCTGAACTTGGTTTTACTCCCAAAAAACCACCAGTACCAAACATAAATGGTCTGATATAAATAGAAGCATTATCTTGTTGTGGCATCCATAATCGTTCTACATCAAGCAAAGCATTAATTCCTTCTAACTGAACTTCTTCCGGAATTTCTGCCATACACATCTCTCTTGCTGAATGATTGAGACGATTAACGTTCTCATCTAACCTAAATGTATAAAGTTCCCCATCAGGATGTTGAAAAGCTTTTACTCCTTCAAAGATAGTTTGAGAATAATGTAATGTTGCCATGTTAGGCATTACATTTACTCTATTTACATGATTAGCGGTATCAACCACTTCAAATGGACCGTAAGGAACAATTCTTGGCGAATGCCATTCTCCATTAGAATGATCCATTAAAAACATATGGTCGGAAACTAATCCTCCAAACCCTAATGGTTCTTTTTGTTCAAATTGTTGTTGAAGTCGCTCAGATTTAGGTAGAAGATCGTATTGGATATCCATTTTGGTTGGAAGTAATGGAACAATCTATTTAAACATTATTAATCAATATTCAATAGTGTTTATGAGGAAATAAAGAATTGTTTATTGATTATCAAAATTTCTGTCATTTTATGAGAAAAGTTTATATATACTTACTCCTTAGTGGTAAATATGTCTCTTGAAGAAGATGAAAATCAATATACTGAAGAAGATTATGGGGGACCCCACTATAGAACTGGAGGCATGGCATATTATGGAGAAGGAGACTTAGAAGACAGATTAGGTTTCTTAGTAGCCAAACATGATAAAGATGGTGATGGTTGGGAACTTAGTACATCATGGGCATTATACTCAAAAGATGGTAATAATCGTAGATTTGGTGGTTCACATGATAATATTTCAGGAATAAGAACATTTCCAAATGGATTACAATTTCTAAATACTGATAACAAGATACAGCGTAGTTATTTCTCAATAGAAGGTATTGAATTTAGTGTTGGTTATCACGGACCCCAATCACATGATAACATAGTGGCTAATTTTGCAAATTGGCAAGAATATTTTAGTTATGATAGAATAAATCCAAAAACTTTACAATCAGTTAAAAATTGGTTAATGGATGATAATAATCCAATAGATCAAATAAAAATAGAATTAGTTGCCGAAATTTCGGAAAAATGTTTATTAGATAAAAGTGAAGCACTCTTTGGGATTAATCCAAGTGAATTTTTAGATATATTCTCTGAAGGTTTAAGAAACCCATTTTATCAGAACTTATTTTCCCAAGTCATAGATTATTACTTTGAGCTGGGAGAGACTCAACTTAACCCTCATGAACTTAATGAAGCAATTGTTAAGAATACTGCTCAATGGTATTCCGAAGCAAGGCCATATGAAGAGGATCTTCGTAAAAAAGCTGATTCTTTGGCAGAAGGAGCAAATGCAAAGGATTGCTTAGATGCAATATTAAAACAGGGCCGATTTTCCAGTGTTAAAGAGTTAGGAGAATGTGCAAGTATTCAATTACCACATCATTACGTCATCAAGAAACATGCTTCTGGAGGATGGAGCCAAGTATATCTAATTATAGATAAAGGAGAAACAGATGAAGATTTCATTAAAGTACTCAAAGTTCCAAAAAATAATATTGACATGAATAAAGATCCCAACGTTAAGAAAATAATTGAAAAAAATTCTAGTATAGAAAACACCCTTAAAGCAATTGCGGAGGAGGAAAAGAGAATTAATAGCAAAACATCCAACACATCTAATGATAACTTTCCAAATTTTGAATATCGTCCATTGCCACAGTTCCACGAAAGTTACGTAGGGAATAACGGAATCCCATTATTAATTTACGAATTTATTCGTGGGGAAACCCTAGAAGATCATTTTGAAGAAGAAAGGCCACTTGAAGAAAAGTTAGATGTTTTAACTAGAACCGCATATTCATTAAACTATATTCACCAGAAAGGATTTACTCATAATGATATTAAAAAAGATAATTTCATGAGAAGTGAAGTTAATGATAGAGTTTACTTATTAGACTTAGGACTTTCCAGAGTTACTGAATCAGATTCAAGTATTCGTGGAAAAAGAGCTTATGCCGCTCCAGAAAGAATAACGGGACAATCTAACCCCTCTGAAGAAGCAGATCAATATAGTTTTGGAGTGATGGCTTATGAAATTCTTACAGGAGAATTACCCATTGACTTTGGAGAAACTGAAGAAGAAAAAGCAGAGATGGTTATAAAAGTAAGAGATGGCGAAGTTCTTCCAGATTACGAATTGCTTAGAGAAAGAGTACCTTCACAACTTGCAGAAATAATTGAAATTTGTTTATCTTACGACCCAAAAGACAGATACGGATCTATGCAAGAGGTTGAAGATCAATTATGGGCATTGCAGAATCCTGATTAGTTCTCATCTCATTTAGAAACTATATTTTAATAATTTAATCCATAAAATGGCCCGGAGATATCCCAAAGTTTTCTCATAATATTAACTAAATGAGAAACAATAATATGTTCATCAGGACTTAACTTCTTTCTAAGATCATAATAAGTATGGAAAAGTAATTGGTCTTTGATTTTAGAAATCTCTTCAATCTTCTTGTTATTTTTTTCATAAAAAGCTTGATAAAACAACAACAATGCTTTATTTACTTCCTCAAAAAATTGTAAAGTGGCTTTTGATACTTTTTGAACAGAATGTTTAGAACAAAATTGATAAATATACCTATATTGATTAGAAATCTTTTCTAAGTTCCAAACAACCAAATATTCAAAAATCATTGACTCCTGATTATTTCGATGCTTATTTAGAATTCTTTTACAAAAGTCAGTGTACTTGGTAATTACTTTAGCTTTATGGTGAATCTCTTCTAATTGGCTAAATTCTTTGTTTTTAAGACTATAAAATATTTCTTCACTAAGTTCCAATAAAAGAATAAAAGAATTTTTAAGAATATCATCAAACTCTGATTCTAGTTGCATAGCAATATTTCTAACTTCACATTCTTTTTTTCTTCTAGAAACAACTTCAATTCCCAGAAGCCAATCAACAACACTTTGTATTTCCCTCAAAGCAGACTCGTCTTCATAATGGAAAATTATTTTATCGTAACCTTTTTTGTAAATATTACCAATTATTGCCCTTATGTTTGAATCAGTACTTTTCTTAATCTCAACTTTAGTTTCTCCAACATGAACAGAGTTCCCGCCCCAAAGTTCGAGAATATTTCCTTTCTCATTTAAAGTTACTTCATCGCCTTTCTTGACGTTATATTTCTTAGTCCACTTAGCTGGTAAACTCACCATTAATGTTGCAGGGCCAACTTGACATACTTTTCTTTTCATATTAAGATAGAAAAGGAGCAGATATTTAAATATTTCGTTTTATTTAAATATAATTATGCATTATTATAATATAAGGATAATGTTTAAATGTTTAGCCAAATGATAGAATTCTATGAAAAGCAAAACATATTCCCGTTTCGGGAAATTATTGGAAGATTGTAAACCCTCATTGGGTCAATTGGGAGAAGCATTAATGAATTACGCTGTTAGTAGTGGAAAACAATTCTTAGTAGAAAGAGAACAAAGAGAAAGCATAAAAGAAAATATTGGAGAAGAATATTTTCAATTAACTGGAAAAGAAACAAATGATCTCTTAAAAAATTATATCTCAAGTTCAGTAAACCAAGGATGGCAACTTTACCAAGAGCATGGTGAGAAGAGAGCTGAGTTATTTACGATTGATCGGTTAAAGAAAGCCAAGGATGATTTTACATTAGAAGCTAAAGTTGTTAGTGCAATTGATGCAAAAGTAGAATATTTAGAAAATAAATGATGAGGCAAATAAAAAATGGTGAAATATGAAAAAAACACTTACGAATGGAGTGGTCCAACAGATGGAGTATTAGGAACATCAACATATCGAACTGATGTGTGGGATGATTCTGGATATAAAGTAGCAGAAGGAATAGGTTCTTCAAGAGAAGAAGCAGAAGACAATGCCAGAGATAATATTATTGAAGAAGGAGTAAACATGGGAGAATTCTATAAAACCATGGATTAAGAATAACTATTAATTACGGAGGAAAAATAAAAATGGAAATGAGACCCCTTGAACATAAAATCGCCCTCCTAATTGATGGCCCAAATATGTACCCAATAGAGTTTAAAGAAATCAAAGAAATAGCAGAAAGATATGGAACAATTGTATTGACAGAAGTTTATCTTAACAAGCATGCTTCGAGAGGGTTAATTGAGGCAGCAATAAACGGAGGATATCGTCCAGTAATAGAAGCAATTGATGATATTGATACTTCTCTTTGTACTAGAGCCACAGAAATAATCTGTTCTCCACGTTATGAACAAGTAGATTTAATAGCAATTGCTAGTTGCGATGGAGATTATGTGCCTCTAACGCACAAAACAAAAGAATATGGCAAGAAATGTTTAGCTATTATGAGTGATACCAATGGCAGATCTATTGCTTTAAAAAATTCTGTGGATTATCTTGAAATCATTAACCCGAGAACAGAATAAAAAAATAAAAAATAAAAGATTTGGAGGAAAGAAAATGGAACCATTAGAAAAAATGATAGAAGGTTATAGAAGATTAGAAACAGAAATAGAAACAGATATTGGCTATCAAAAATTAGAAGTTAATTATGGGAACAAAGATTTAAAGTTAACCCATGAACAATGTCCAAGCCAATGTTCAAATAAGTAATAACAAAAATGATAATGACTAACCCGAAAACTCGGATATGGGAAATAGGAAATAAAAAAGTAATGTTTAATTCATTACATGGAAAGCCATTAATACCAACCGAGGGGTTAATCAGATTATTAGAAACTTTTAAAGAACCAAGAGACCAAGAAGACATCATCAAAACAGTTAGTCAAAAAGAATTAAGAATAATTGAGGACTTGGTCTCAATGGACTTTTTAATAAATCCCCTTAAAGATGTTTATGAAAAAGTTAAAGAAAGAGAGAAACAAGAACTTAATAATAACTTAGAGGGATTAAACCTTTATAATCTTAGACTAAACGTAACCTCTTCTTGCAATCTTGCGTGTCAATATTGTTATGTATATCAAAGAAAAGAAGAAATTTCTTCTTTTAAAAATATGAGTACAGAAATTGCAGAAAAATCAATATCTCTTTTCTTTAAATTTCTTAAAGAAAAAGAAGAGCAAAGAATACAAACAAAAGCTATTCCCAAAATAAGATATTTTGGAGGGGAACCCTTAATCAATTTCCCAGTAGTCAAAAGAAGCGTAGAACTAACAAGTCGTTTGGCAGAACAATACAATATTAAGGTCCAATCGATAATCAACACAAATGGTACAATATATGATCAGGAGATAGAAAAATTTCTTTTAAGTAACCAAGATTTAAATTTAATAATTAGTTGGGATGGATTAGGAGATTACCATGATTTAGTAAGACATTCCAAAAATAATGAAAAAAGTAGTAAAAAGATAATGAAGAACTTTGAAAGGATGATGGACCAAGGGATAAGACCCACCATCAGTTGTGTACTATCAGAAAGAAATAAGGACCACCTTAAAGAATTCATTGATTATTTAGCAGAAAAAAAATTAAAATATTTTGGCATTAGTGTACAAACAGTCTCACAAACAGGCGACAAAATGAGTTCAGAAGAAAAAGCAAAAAGATTAATAGAAGTTATGAGTTATGCTAAAGAAAAAGGAATTGAAGTTGATGGGCCGTGGTCTTGGCAATACAGGTTATTTAATGACAACACAGAAGTTTCTTATTGTGGAGCAGTAGGAGGAGAAATCCATGTAAGTGAAAATGGAACAGCCCACCCCTGCCATTTAGTTAAACTAAAATATGGTGATATCACAAAAATAAAAAAACTAGAAGAATTATTTGTTTCTCAAGAATATAAAACAATAATTAACAGAACAATATCTGCAATGTATGATGATTGTAATTCTTGCGATTTAGAAGGTTTATGCGCAGGTGGATGCATGGCAGAATCCTATGAAAGAACAGGAGATTATTCGAAAAGAGGAGAAGGGTGTGAATTTAAAGTAGAAATGACAAAACAGTTATTAGAAAAATATCTAGAAGAGATGGACTAATTAAAACAAATTTTACAAAAATAATTAGGTGGTAAAAAAGATGAAACAACAATGCCAAGCTAAATGCCGCAATGAGACTGATTGCTTAAATAAAGCTTTACCAGAATCAGATTATTGCTGGTTACATAAAAGAAGAGAAAAAGAGAGTAATAAACAATGAAAAAGTTTAAATATATAGAAAGCACATTATTTAATAGAAAGCTTTTTTCAACCACAACAAAAAAGGTCTTAATTAAATGGAAATAAATAAACTCATCTTTTCTTTAATAAAAATAAGTGTCCTTTCATTCACGGTGTGGTATCTTTATAATGATACAAAAAAAAGAATGAACCATAGTACTGTTGTAGAAGAGAAAGAAAAATAAAGAACAAAGGAAAAGATAACAAATAAAAATGGCAGAAGGAATAGTAGCAATTATTGTAGCAGGGATTATAGGGTTCCGATTATGGTCCCATTATAACCGCAATGGTCGGAATAAAATAGATCGAAAATCTAGGGAGAATCAACAGACATACCAGAACCATACTTATACAACTGCATATGAGACCGCAAATTCACATAAACACATACAACAAGAAAATATTAAACTGATCAGAGGAATTAACTTCCAAAGATTTAAAAAAATCAAGTATGTTCCAAAAGAAAGAGATTATTTCTCAGATTTAGAAGAATTAATTAAATTAGGAATCACCCCTCACATCTTTGTTGAGTCTTTAATGGCCGTTCATTTAGAAGGGAGAAAAGCCAGTTGCTGTTTTTCAGATCAGATAAATTTTCAGTCTTCAATCGAACAATTAGAACTAATTGCTAAAAAAATAAAAGAGGACTATAACATTTTCATGGATGCGATTGCAATTCCCTTTGGTAAAGGATGTATGATGCTTTTCTTTTTCTTCAAAGACATCAAAGAATATAAAAGAATAGAGAAGTTACAAAAAATTAGTGAGAACCCAGATATATCCCTCGAAAAAATCTTCAAAAACCCAGAATTAGTGAAATTATGGGGAGAAATATTAGATTATCCAAAATGTTGTGTTGATTTCTGTGTTGAAACAAGGAAAGGCAATAAAGATATAGAAAAAGAATGTTCTGAAATGTTAAAATCCATCCAAGAATATAAGAAAGTTGACAAAAGTAAGATTAAAAAAGATGAAAAAGATAACGATAAGAAAGAATTATCTATTCCAGAGAAAGTTTTGACAAATTACTTTGCTTACGAATTTTATCCTTGTAATCCTAACTGTAAAGAAGCCAAGAGAATTGGAGATGAAATTAAGAAAAGATTTAGTGAAAAAGATAAAAATCTTGCTACAGCATTTCAAATCAACTCAGAATTTAACAGCCGTAAAGTGCTAAATCTCTGTACTGATCCAAAAATGGAAAAATTCCAGAACATGATGAAAGACAGAATTATTCATCGTTTATTTTCTGTTCATCATGAAGCTAAAAAACTTAAAACCAAATAATTCATTTTTCCAATACATAATAAAAAGCAAAGCTTTTTGGGATGTCCTGGAAAATATTTCTTTTTCCAATAGATTTAAGTAACAGTAAACATTTCTCAAATTCAGTTAAAAGAGGTCAATAAATGTTAGAAATCTTGTTTGTTGTTTTAATGATTATAGTAAGTTTATTTGTATTAGTCAAAGGAGCAAATTATTTGGTTGATGGTTCTGCAGACTTAGCCAGGTTGTTAAAAATATCACCAATACTTGTTGGTTTAACAATAGTGGCTTTTGGAACTTCATTGCCAGAATTCATTGTAAGTTTATTCTCGGTCCTAGCAGGTAAAGCAGATATTTCTATGGGAAATATTATTGGAAGTAACATTGCTAACATTGCTTTAGTTATTGGTGTTTGTGCAATCATAACCAAACTTAAAGTAAAATCGAAAACATTAATCAACGAATATCCATTTATGATTATTTCTAGTTTCTTATTATTAATTCTTGCTAGCGATATGTTTATTTTTGGAAGAAATGAGTTTACACTAGGCAGAATTGATGGAGCAATTCTGTTAACAATATTCTTATTCTTTATGTATTACATTTTCCGTTCAATGAAGAGCTCTAAAAAAGAAGTTAAAAAAGAATTTAGAGAAGAGTTTCAACACCAAAATCCCACCTGGAAAAATACTTTGATGATAGTTGGTGGTATTGTTGCTTTAATGGTTGGAGGAAAACTATTTATTCTCTATGCCTCAGAATTATCTGTTATTGCTGGTTTAAGCGACTCTTTTATTGGTTTAGTAATTGCCGCCTTAGGAACCTCCTTACCAGAATTAGCCACATCAGGAATAGCAGCCTGGAAAAAACAAGGTGATATTGCTATAGGAAACATCGTAGGTAGCAACATATTTAATATTTTGTTTGTATTAGGAACAATAAGTTTGATTAAACCCATCAACGTCAATCCAGCAATATTACAGATTGATGCCATGATTATGTTATTTGTAATGGGCTTATTTTTAGTATTTTCAACTTACGGCAGGAATATTGTTAGAAAAGAAGGTATTATTTTAATAACAATTTATATACTTTACATCATATCTTTGATATGGAGAGGATAAATGATAAATGAAATATAAAACATTCACATTAGACAAGTTTCAAGAAGATTCTATTAATGCTATTGAAAACAATTATTCAGTAGTTGTTTCTGCCCCTACAGGAAGCGGAAAAACCTTAATTGCGGAATATATTATTGATAAACATAAAGATGATGATAAAAGAATAATTTATACAGCACCAATTAAAGCGCTTTCTAACCAAAAGTATAGAGATTTTTCTAAAGAGTATGGTGAACAAAAAGTTGGTCTCATGACAGGAGACATAGTAATTAATCCTCATGCTAAGATTCTAATTATGACTACCGAAGTTTACAGAAATATGGCTGTATCTCAAGATGGAGAATTAGCTAATGTTGCTTATGTAATCTTTGATGAAATCCATTATATTAATGACCCAGAAAGAGGTTATGTTTGGGAAGAATCAATAATTTATAGTTTAGAAACTGTTCGGTTCTTATGTTTAAGTGCTACAATTCCTAACGCGGTAGAGTTTAGTAACTGGATCCAAGCCATTAAGAAACACGAAGTTAAAACTGTTAAAGCAACGAAAAGAAATGTTCCGTTAGAAAAATCATTTTATGATTATGAACTTGGGATTACAACACTTGAAAAAATTAGACAAGCCAAACAGATTCCTAATGTTCAGAAAAGTCATGGTAAAAAGAAATGGCGTAGAAAACGTGAGCCAACACCAAGCCATGTAGAATTAATTAGAGAATTGGGAAAAGATAAAACGCCTTGCTTGTTTTTTCATTTCTCTCGAAGATTATGTCAAGAAAATGCTTTAGAATTATCTAGAAAGAACTTATTTCAAAAAAATCCTGAAATTATGAGTTTTGTTAATGAAAAATTAAGAACTGCCCCGTTTGAAATCAACAAACTAAAATCAACGCAGACTTTAAAAGAAACTTTACAGCAAGGGATTGGGTTTCATCATGCTGGATTATTACCAATATTAAAAGAGATTGTTGAAGAGTTATTCACAGCAGGAAAGATTAATGTCCTTTACGTCACAGAAACATTTGCAGTAGGAATTAATATGCCCGCTAAAACTGTTTGTTTTTATTCATTGCGAAAATATGATGGTAGAAGTTTTCGGAATCTAAACACAAAAGAATATTTCCAGATTGCTGGGCGTGCTGGTCGGCGTGGAATTGATAAGATTGGTTACGTTGTGACAATGATTAGCCGTAATGGGTTCAACTATAATGAAATTAGATCTGTAACAGATAAAGACATGGCACCAATCCAATCCCAGTTTAAGTTATCTATCAATAGTGTGCTTAACCTAATTGAGAGACACACACCAGTAGAAATTGAAAAAATTTTACGTTTAAGTTTTTTCTCTTATCAGAAATTTGGTAGAAAATATGCAGACATACCCGCAAAAGTATTAATGGCCAGATATAACAGTGTTGTAAGAAAATTGAATAAATATAAATATATTGTAGATGGAAAGTTAACAGGTAAAGGATACTTCTCTTCCAAAATTTATGCTGATGAAATTGCTATGGGAGAAATATTTGCAACTGACTTTGTTAAGAATATTGATGAGTATCAAATTTTATTATTGTTAGCTGCTTTAGTTTATGAACATCGAGAAACAACTGAGTTCAAACGTGAATTTAAGAGTGAGAAACAAAAAGAATTATGGAAACTGCTAATTAATAATGAATTCTTGAAAAGGGAAAAGAAATTTGACAATCTTAACAAAGTTGGTGTGTTTATTCACCCAGTTTATAATGGTAAGACCTTTTTTGAAGTAATCAATTTAACCAACTTACAAGAAGGAGACATTATTAGAATTTATGCCCAGATCCTTGATCGAATTGGACAGATTAAAAAAGCTGCAACAGATTCTGAAGTAATTACAAAAATGGAAAACTGTCAAGGAATTATCCAGAAAGTCTTAGAAGGCATTTGGCTTGTTTAGAGAAATCTTTATATAACCATAAAAAATAGTTCTTTGTATGGGAGAAAGTCTTGGAACGCCAAGAGCGATTATTCGTTATAGTGGACTATTTGATTTTGACGGCTTTTATGCTGCCGTAATAGATTGGGGTAAAAACCATGGTTATATGTGGCACGAAATTGATTACAAACATAAAGTTCCTAGTCCTAGTGGAGCGGAACAAGAATGGAAATGGCGGTTAATGAAAGACGTTAATGACTTTATTAATTATGATATACAATTTATCATCCATGCTTATGATTTGCTTGATGTTGAAGTGGAAGTTGAAGGTCGGAAAAAAAACCTTACCAAAGGCAGACTTTATATTTGGATTAATGGTACAGTAACTTACGATTGGCAAAGTAAGTTTGGCGGTGGAAAATTTGCCAAATGGTTAGGAGCATTTTATGCCAAGAGAATGAACCCAGAAATTGCTGGATATTGGGACACGTTATATTATAGAATCTGGAGTTTACAAACAATCATTAAAAAGTATTTCCAAATGCAAACCACCAAGCATCCATATAAAGAATATTTAAAAGAAGATTAATTGTTTCTAAATTTTTTGTCCGAAGTAATTTCTTTTTGTATACTAAAGCCCCGGTGTGTAGTTTACACCGAGGTGGGTACTCTATAAGAGTACGATGTCCGCCGTGCTTTAGTATACTAATAAATTTAATTTTAGATAAAGATCATTTTTAATAATATCAATAAAATAGAAATATTACTAGACAAGATCTTACGATCAAAGGAAGTTTAACAGTCCCCGAAGGACTAACCAATTGGATTTTCTAAGCTCAACTCCCGTGTTTTCGTATCTTATCTAGCATAATCTAAGAAAGTAAGAATCTATATAATATTTTCTTACCACTATACTTCAGTAAATTTTATATAAAATCAACAGAATTAAAGGAAAATGACATTATATTTAATTGGGATTGGACTAAGTACAGAAAAAGACATCACAGTTAAAGGATTAGAAATTGTTAAGAAATGTGATAAAGTTTACTTAGAAAGTTATACTTCACTATTACAATGTTCTGTTAAGGATTTGGAACAGTTTTATGATCAAGAAATTATTATTGCAAACCGAGAAATGACTGAACAAGGAGATGAAAAAATTATTTCTGAAGCTAAAAAAAAAGATGTTGCTTTCTTAATTATTGGCGACGTTTTTTCTGCTACAACCCACGTTCAGCTGTTTAAATTGGCTAAAGAAAATAATGTTAAAGTTGAAGTAATTAATAATGCTTCAGTATTAAATTCTGTAGGGATTACTGGATTAGAATTATACAAATTTGGTAAAATCACTTCTATCCCTTTTATTGAAGACCATCCTCAGTTAGAAACACCTTATAACGTTTTGAAGGAGAATGGCGATATGCACACTTTGTTTTTACTTGATTTAAAGCCCGCTGAGAATAAGTTTATGACCATTAATGTTGCACTAGAGATTCTGGAAAAAATCGAATCACGGAAGAAAGAAGGGTTAATTAACGATGATTTGTTAGTTGTTGGTTGCGCTCGTCTTGGATGTGATGGTTTTATTGTTAAAGCAGGTAAGTTATCTGAAATTCGGGCGTTCGATTTTGGTGCACCGTTACATTGTTTAATCATTCCAGGCAAGATGCATTTTATTGAAAAAGAAATGTTAGAGTTATGGAAGTAATAAGTAAAGAAAAAAATTAATAAAAAGCACAAGGCCACATAGATGCTTCAGCTTTAATCTGATCTTCAATTTGTAAATTTTCATCACCATTTTCTTTTTCTTTTTTAAGCGCATCTTTTATTTTTTCTCTACGATTCACAAAATAATTCATTATCTCGGGTGTATAACCCATTTTTTTTAACGGGATAATATAAGGTTTATCTCCACGAGCAGCTCTAGATGCATCTAATTCTTCTTGGTTTCTAAAATTTCCTTCTCCAACAATATAAATAGTTGATTGCTTTGCAACTTCTTCTAAAACCGGTTTATCTCCATTAACTTTAACATTTTTATCATGATTTGTCATTTTAAATTATCTCCAAACACCAACAAACTACCTAGAACCTCTAATATTAGTACAATTCTGAGAGCTATTTATAAATGTTTTCTAGAAAATATATGTTCTAGTAAATAAAGTAATTAAAAGTAAGAAATTATTGATTAATTGTGCAAGAAAAGACTATCTTAAAAACATCTTTAATCGTTGTTTTAGTAGGTTTAGCATTTCTATTTTTCTATGCAGAAGAGATTGATTTGAAAGCGATAAATAATGTTGATGAAAGTAATTCAGGAGAATCAATAAAGTTAACGGGCACTATTAGTAAATTAACTACAAGTGATAAAGTTGCTTTTATTGAATTGGAAGGCCAGCAAACTATTAAAACGGATGTAATTCTATTTAGTAGCGAGAATGTTTATTTGCAAGAGGGAGATTACGTAGAAATCTACGGCACTGTTGAAGAATATAATTCTGAAAAAGAGATTATCGCCAGTAAGATAGTTAAGAAATAAAAGAAAAAATTATTGGGCTTTAGATTTCAGCTCACCAAAAGCCTTATTAATTTCTTGATCTGTCCAACCAGTATTATGTTTAAGAATTTCTCTTACACCTTCGTCAGAAGTACCCATTCTTTTTTCCTCATGAATCCAAGTCTTCAATTCATCAAAATTGTAAGCTTTCCTATGCGGATGAACAAAATGTACAACCACTAAGATTAAAACTATGATAAAAGATAGTACTGAAGGAATCCCAATGATATAAGTTTTATATTGGTTCCAATAATTCCAATAAGATGATGTTGGTTGTTGTATTTGTGGTTCTACTGCTGGAGGAGGTAAATCTGGTTCGATTTTTTGTGGTTGCGGACCAGGGACAGTAATTTGATTACAATTCTTTTGCAATAATGGTTTCTTGAATGTAGTGCCACAAGAATGGTCGTCTACACAAGTTCTTTTCTGTACTCCGTTACTACAATCGTTCCATAACGAACAGAACCAGGATTCTTTACATTCTTCACAAGATTGAACTTCTTTTTTAGGTTTATCACAACCGTTTTTATCTGTACAAGTTCTACTTTGTTCTAAAGTTGCATTACACAATGACCAAGTGCCACATTCCCACTTTGAAGAACAATAGTTTATATTGCCACCGCCTGGAGATGGTGTTGTTGTAATGGGAGGCACTGTATAACAACCAGGAGAATCTACACAGAAAAATTGTTCAGTATTACCGTTAGCACAATTCACTTTAATTTTATATTTTCCTGCGTTTAGATTAGAATTAGTATTATAAGAAGTCACCCAACTATTTTCTCCACTTTTAATATCTACTAACTCATCTGCAGAATCTAAAAAAACTTTAAGAACAGAATTCCCTGTACATTCAGCAACTGTTAATTGTACATTTTCAGGATGAGAATAATCCGTTTTATCAGTTGTTACAGTTACTGCTAAAGCTAAACTCATGCAAAGAATAAAAGTTAAAAAGTAGATTATCTTCTTCATTTTCATTCTCCGTAAGGTGTTTCTAACTCACCTGAAACAGTTTGTCCTTGATCTGGAAGTTTGTCGTAAACAATCACAGATTTTTTAGTAACTTCACTATCTTGATAATTTACTGAGACAGTATAAGGATTATCTACTTCCATACCACCTTCAACCTTTTGTGATTTGATTACTAGAACTTTATCATCTTCACCGTAAAGAACGGTGTAAGCAGTAATCTCTTCAGTGAAATCTTCAAGTGCAGTGATTAATGTAGCATAGATTCCGTTGTTTGGTTCCACTTCTGTCAAAGTTATTTTTTCTGTTGTTTCTGGAGCTATTGGTTTAGGAAGACAAGCACCTTCTTCACAGCCAAATTCGCATTTGTAAAACAAATAAGGTGTAATACTTTCAGCTAAACAGTTCCTTTCTAAAATATAATCCATTTCAGTATCAAAAGGTTCATCATCAGGATTTAATGGAACATTTCCTCCTTCCCCAGGCGGTAATGCTAAATCAGAACCTACAACACACCCATCATAATCTGTTTTGAATTCTTCATCATCCCACCATTTAATAGTTCCTTTGGTAAACGGATCACTATCTGGGTCAGTATCTGTACAAATTTTAACACATTCTGCTTCTTCACAAGCTTCTCCTTCTGCACAATCGGTATTTAACTGACATCCTAGATCTTCAACACAAGCACCGTCTGTATTACAAACATTTCCACCTTCACAAGTACCACAACTTCCACCGCAACCATCTGAACCGCAAACTTTTCCGCCACATTGTGGTTGACATTCATCACAAACTGGTAAACTTACATCAACACAATCAGCAGATGTATATTGTGAACAAAAATCTAACCCAATTAAAGTGCTTAATTGATTGTTTTGATCAATATTAAAACGAACACAACAAGGAAGAACTTCTTCTACGATTAGATTGTCTTGAAGTTTAAGTGTTTCCAATTTAGTCATACAAGACAGAGCACTAATATCAGTAATATCGTTATCATAAAGATAAAGATTTTTCAAATTGGTCAAACTAGACAAGGGAGCAATATTAACAATCTCGTTATTATAAATATAAAGATATTCCAAAGCAGTTAGACTAGACAAAGCACTAATATCCACTATCTCGTTATTACTAAGCCAAAGAGTTCCCAAAGCAGTTAAACTAGACAAAGGATTAATATCAACAATCTCGTTACCACTAAGACTCAGATATGTCAAACCAATTAAACTAGACAATTTATCTAAATCCTTGCTAACAAGTCCATTGCCAAAACTTAAAGATTTTAAAGAAGAGAAATATGAATAATCAGACAAAATAGTTAAGTCATCACCATCAAGTTCATTGCCATTAAGATACAATTTATTTAATTGATTTAAATTAGATAAGGAAGTGATATCAGAAATGTCGTTATTAACAAGATTAAGATATGTCAAACCAATTAAATTAGACAAAGGAGCAATATTAATAATATCGTTGTGACCCAGACTAAGAAATGTCAGAAGAGTTAAATCAGACAAATCACTGATATCAACAATTTTGAAGTTACCATAAAGATTAAGAGATTTCAAACCAGTTAAACTAGATAAGGGAGCAATATTAATAATATCGTTATATTTCAGTATAAGATCTTTCAAATTGGTCAAACCAGACAAGGGAGCAATATCAACAATGCTGTTATCACCAATATTAAGATCGTTCAAACTAATTAGATTGGATAGGGGAATAATATTAACAATATTTTTGTTACCATAAAGATTAAGAGATTTCAAACCAGTTAAACTAGATAAGAGAGCAATATCAACAATTGAATTATACTTAAGTTCAAGTGTTTCTAAACTAGTCAGATGTTCAATCCCGCCCAATTCAACAATCCCTAAATTATTTGCATTCAACCCAGTCAATTCTACAACATCAGCAGGATAAATATCTCCTTCTGGTTTTTCAATAGCGCCTCTAACAGCTGCTTCTAATTGAGGATCATCAAAAGTAATTGCTTCCCCCTGTGCTTCACCTTCAACAACAATAAAAACATCTTCACCTTCAACAATTAAATCTGCTGCTTCCGGATCATTGAAATCATAAATATTAAATATATCAAAAATCAAAGGATAATTTCCTGCAAGAGGATCTGCAGCAAAAGTAATAGTAGCAATATCAAAAGTTCCACTTTTTACATTATTGAAATTTAGAGTGGAATAATTAAAATGGATTTTATGATCAACAAGATCACAAGTGATATATTCAAGTTCTGGACCCCAATCGGCTAAAAGATGATTTTCAATTGCTGCTGGACAGTCATCTTTTAAAATTAAATTGCCATAATCTAATGTAAAAGCCAAAGCTAGAGTTTCTTTATCGGCTTCTAACTGAGTACTAACAACCACTATAATATCTTCTCCTGACTCCGCTATATTCTCTGTTAAGAAAATTCCCGCTTTTCCTAATTCTGGAACATCGGCTGTTATAGCTTCTCCAACAACGGGCTGTTTCATAAACAAGAATAATGATAATGCTACAAGTGCAATAATTGTAACTATTGCAATGATTAAAGTTTTGTTAACTTCTCCTTGATTTGCTCCAGAATGGGCTTCCCAACTATGTGGAGGTAAAGGTTTGTATCTTTTCCGTACCATTATTCATCATCCTCCATCAATGCAAACGCAATCAGTGAAATCTTTTGTAAGTTATTTTTATCTTCATCTAAAATCCCTACCACTTCGTTTATTAAGTCTACTTTAGTGGGGTCAGTAATTTCATAATCCTCATCCTCACCATTGGGATCACTTGCAAAGAAATCTTTCAATCTTATTGCTATCTGTACTAATGGATCTCCAGTATCAATTGCAGTTACTAAATCAGTTTGTGATAATAAAATATTTATTTCAGTTCCAGCTCCAGGAAGACAAGCACCATTAGCACAACCATTAGGACAATCATAAAGCAAAGATTCAGGATTAACTCCCGTACAAAATTGTTCATTTAATTTACAAGTTTCATCAAAACAAGTAGGAACATTTTTGAGAGCTCCATTTACCATCATCTGACAAGCGTCATGATTATCAGGAGACTCGGAAATTAACCCATTCAAGAAATAATTTTTCCCATCTGGATATACATTGGTCACGTCAGTATCTGTACAGGTTGCAACAACTTCACAAGCACCAGCATTACAACTTTCTCCATTTCCACATTCCCCACAAGTTCCACCACAACCGTCATCACCGCAAACTTTATCTCCACAAACTGGAACACATCCGTCTCCAGGACAAGTTCCCCAAACAGGTTTATTCTCATTTGCTAAAGGACTATCTACTGCAAAGTTCCAAGGTTCTTGAGCAATACTTGTAACACACCAACTACTAAGATCTTGATTAAAAGAAACAGCATTTTTAAACATCACTCCCATACTAGTTACAATCGAAACATCCCAATCACTAATGTCTTCATTGAAAGAGATAGCATTCTGAAACATATTCACCATATTTGTTACACTTGATACTTCCCAAGAACCAATATCTTGGTCAAAAGAAGAAGCACTATTAAACATACCTGGCATAGAAGTTACACTAGAAACATCCCAATCACCAATATATTGGTTAAAAGAAGAAGCACCATTAAACATAGATTGCATATTAGTTACAATCGAAACATCCCAATCATTAATACCTTGATCAAAAGAAGAAGCACTATAAAACATAGCTGACATAGAAGTTACACTAGAAACATCCCAATCACCAATATATTGGTTAAAAGAAGAAGCACCATTAAACATAGATTGCATATTAGTTACACCATTACTAGCTTCATCAAACCAATCATCTGCTTTAAATTGAGTAATTTGAGTTGCTTCCCGGAACATATTCCTAGCAGAATTAATTCCAGTTACCCCTGGACTTAATGAGGATAAAATATTAACTAATAATTCTGGTGTCCCAATAATTTGCCCATTCGCAGATTCTCCAAAGGCAATTCTACTAGCTTCTCCACAAACATAGACGTCATGAGTTCCAATATCAGCAAAAGGATAACTTCTCAAATCAGTTCCTTGATAAGTTTCAATAACTCCATCTTCCCATTTTACATTCAGATTAACAGCACCATCTGTTTGAAATTTAAATTCTTGACCTACTTCAATTGTTTCTATTTGAAAAGTAAATGGTTGAGCACACATTACTACGCCTCCAACTTCTTCTACACAAGCATCCTCAGCTTCATTCGGTATATAACCAGCATCACAACTTAAAACACAATCAGCATCATATTCACCATTAGCAGGATCAGCAGGACAAACATCTCCAGCAAATTCAATAGTAATTATTTTTGCTGGAGTTGAGCCAAGTACTGATTCAGGATACAACCCCGGAAATGGAACTGGTTTAAACACAGATTCAATTAAATCTGATCCAGGATCTATTGACAAAGTTACTTGCTCTGACCCTTCAGCAACCGTTCCTGTTGCTTTAAACTGATACAATAATTTACTTCCACTAATAACTTTGTTTGCTCCCTGTGTAATTGCCTCAATATCCCATCGACAAAAGTTATCGCCAACAATACATTCATTATTTTTTCCAGTCGCGGCAGTAAACTCACTTGTAGAAAAAATGGTTCCTTGGCTTACCGCATCAATGAAACCAATAAAATCCCCATCTGAAATTAAATAGAGATTTGCGTTTGTTAAAGTTATATCATCCTGCCCAGAGTCCAAGTAAACAGAAACAATAATATCTTCTCCACTGGAATACTTCTCCTTATCAGTTGTTATACTAACATCTAGTAATGCTGAAACAAAAGTTGCACATAAAAGTACTGAAACCAAAAAGATAATAATTTTAAAAATTGTTTTTCCCATTTTCTATTCCTCAGGACATTTTATTTCATAAGGATCAGGATTCTCACAAAGCACCTTAGTAATCCCATCAGTTTCAAATACGGTAGTTCCGTCAACAATGTAATTTGTAGATTCGACCAATGAATCAGGGGAATTCTTGTAAACAATCGCGGGGTCTTGATCATAATCACTATACCAAGTTCCATCATCACAAACAAAAATAGAAGTACCTTGCCAGAAACCAATCTTAGGGGCTTGTCCTTGTCCTCCAAGGTTACAATCATCTATTACTTTTTTATACACAGGTAATATTGCGATATCATAATCCTGCATTAATTGTGGGTCTGCAACAATTGGTTGATTGTTATCATCCATGTCTAATTCCCAATAAATATTTCCTGGATAACTAGCAGCAACTTCACCACCAATACCAATATCACAACCAGCAAGTAAAACTTGTCCATTGGTATCAGTCTTTGCGTTTGCTAGTCCATCACAATCGTGGTCAATAAAATCACACTTCTCTTGATCATCATAATCATAAGCAGCAGGAGTTAGTTCATAAGCATTAGTCCAGGTTCCACTTTCACACACTTGTTTAACCCCATAACAAACTCCTAATTGTTTATCTGCATTAGGAATTGTCTCGCCATCTTCTAATGTTGCATCATCTTCATTCCAATCATCTAATTCACATTTACTATCTTTACCATCACATAATTCCACTGTATTTCCGGGATAACAAGTAGGACAATCATCATCACAATCATCTTCAGTATCGCTCCCTAAACATCCTCGAATATCTCCAGTCCCATAATTATCTCCATCTAAATCAACACATTTTGGAACTGGTGTAACTGTTACAGAAACACTAGATGGCCCGTATGCATTTTCATCCACATCATACAGATACACATCAGAAAAAGAAATAACTTTGTCCTCATCAAGATTCCCGCTAGATAACCTGAAAGTGTACTCTCCGATACTGTTTTCGTTAATTATTTTGTTTTTAGGATCCCAAAAGGTATGTTTATTATTTTCCGGTTCTTCAAGCATACTGGTCAAAACTGATGTTGGTTTACGGCTAATAAAATCAATTCCTGCAGGAAGAATAAGCTTAAACTCAACATTTCCAACTTCTATATCATTAGTATCAACAGTTAGAATTACTTTGAAAAGATCCCCATCATTATTATCTAATAAATTCCCCGGTACTGCAGTAACCGTTTCATGATCTAACTTAACTCCTTGACCACCATCACTAGTAACGTATTCAGGAGTTCCTTCATAATGAGTAGCTTTTCCTGCTCCCACTCCATCACCAATTAAAACAAATGTTAAAAGCCCTCCAACCACTACAAGCAAAATAACCCCCAGAAAGATATAACCCATTTGTTTTTGAGTTAACTTGTGATCACCGCTATTTAAATTATTATTTTTTGACTGATTCATTTTATTATTCCTCCTAATCTCTTTTTCCGTAAGCACTAATAAAGCCCACAACATCATTATTATTTAGTATTCCAATAGGTTCTCTTATATCGCTAGACAATTGTCCATTAGCTATATCGTAAGTATCACGAGTAGAGTAATGATTAATTAAGCGAACAACATCACCATTGTTAATTATTCCATCAAAATTAAAGTCACCTTCAAAGCAACCAATAAAAGGACCATCTTTGATCAACAATTCTACTTCAGTGTAATGAGAAACATAAGCAGCTAAAGAAGCATCTGAGTGAATGCATTTATTATACTCATTTTTGTCGAAGATTCCATCTAAATCTAAATCCACATTACACTTATTATCTTTAGCATAAAAGTATTCACACGCATCATCATCATTGTCAATATTATCCCCATCAATATCTTCATCACAAAGATCTCCTTTACTATCTTCATCTAAATTTGCTTGATTGGGATTAACAACTAATGGGCAATTATCTTCTTCATCAATAACCCCATCATTATCATCATCACCATCCAAGTCATCAGTTTCACCATCACCATCAGAGTCAGGGAAACAATCAAGCGGACAATTTTTTATTGTTTCTTGGTTATCAGCATCACAAATACCATTACCACAACGGTCTTTTATACTAATGTGTAAGTTGGTGGGTATAATACCGTGTTTTAAACTAGATGGCACACCCCCCGAAAATTGAGTCAAATAAATACGAGAAATACTATCAGAAAGATCTGCCACAATTATGTCCGTTTCTATAGTTTCTCCAAGAGGCACATCTAAAATATGAATATCAAAACCCCCAATAACGTTATTTAACCCATCATTCATTTGAGAGACATAAATATTATTTTGGCTAACAGAGCCAAGCACTTCCCCAGCAAGATAATTTCCGTTACTAATAAATTGATTATTGTCACCAAAATATACATTATTATTATCTATATTAATCCATGCAACCTTTTTTTCAGGTTCAATTGTATCAAGAGGATTTAAATTAGGAAGAAAAGACAAATAATTAGATTCTGAATTGATTACAACATCAAAACCAGTAATGAACGGAGAATTGGTCTCACCATCGACTGGATAAACACTAACAAAAATGGATAAATCCTCACCTTCAAAAATATCTACTGAATTTTCTCCTACACTATTAGCAATTTTAACTGAAACTGAATCTCCTGTTTCTGTATCTGATAAATCAGCGTAAACAAAAAGGGAAAAAACTAGAAGAAAGCACAAAATTAACATAAACAATCCTTTTTTTGTTTTCATTACTAACTATCCTCTTTTTTAATTTGTATATTAAGTAATATTTTATCTTTTATATAACTTTTGCCGATACTAATTCTCTTGAACATATCACTTTTAATCAATTTAATCACCCGCTATATCCCTTAACCCATAGGCACTAATAAATCCAACAATATCACCGTTGTTTAATACACCTATCGGTTCCCTTATATCGCTAGACAATTGTCCATTATTTATATCGTAAGTATCACGATTAGAATAATGATTAATCAAGCGAACAACATCACCATTGTTAATTATTCCATCAAAATTAAAGTCACCTTCAAAGCAACCAATAAAAGGACCATCTGTAATTAACAAACCGACTTCAATGTAATGAAAAACGTAAGTAGATAAAGATTCATCTGAGTGAATACATTCAAAATATTCTAAACTATCTACAATACCATCCCCATCTGAATCGCCTTCACTTCCTGCTCCAGGAAAATCATCAGGATCATTTGGATTAGAACCTGCAGCGATTTCTTCGACATCTGTAACACCATCCCCGTCTGAATCAATAATTAAAACACATTGATCTAAACAAGGTTGAAGTAAATCACCACATTCTGGACAACCAGAATATTTCTTACAACCACCCAAACAATTTTCAACTTCAAGTTCACAACTAGATTGACATTCTGAATCTACAACATAACAATCACCATTAGAACAAACATCATCTTGATCACAAACACCACAATCTCCACCACAACCATCTAGACCACAAGTTTTACCCTCGCATTGGGGTTCGCAAATATCTCCAGAAACACATTTATAATTTTGACAAGTCAGTTCATCTTTACAATAATTATCTAACAAACAGAATTCTCCAACATCAGAAAGAGGTCCATTACAAAGATTATCTTCACCACAAGTTCCAGAAACACATTGTTTATCACCCATACAAAAGGAACCTTCTTTACCCGCAGAACATATCTTATTAGAAATATGACAATTACCAGAGATACAATCTTCCTTTTGGTTACAAGCTCCTCCCAATTTTAAAGAACCAACACATTCATTGTCCGCCCCACAAACCCCAGAACCACAATCATCATCTTCTAAACAACAAGTTCCACCATCGGGACCAACTTTACCCAAACAATCAGAATCAGTACAATCGGTACCAGGAACATCCAGCCCTTCGCTTCCTGCTTTACCAAACAAATTATTACGTGGTTTTGCCCCAATATTTTTTTGAACATCGCCACTACCAAAATTTAAATCTCCTCTTTTCATAACCGCTTTATTAACAAAATCTTTATTCTTAAGCCCATTACTTGTTGGAAGAATTGCCCTACCAGAAATATCTCCAGAATAACTTTCCTCAGAAGTTAAAACCAATAATTCTCCAGGATCTAAATAAAAAGCCCAACAATCAATTACCAAACAAGGACCCAAAGGACTAACTTGATCAGTTTCAATTAATTTTTCAAAGAAACCAAGATTCTCTTCGTCAACTTTAACACTAGTATCTGGATTTTGTTTACTTAATTCTTCAGCAGCACTATACATTTGGGAGTGGGTAGGAAATTCTTTAGATTTGAAAGAATCATCACCATCATTATCAATTCCATCAGCACATCTGGTTTCTATCTTGGCTTTTGTATCAATTTTAGAACTCATCAATCCTGAAACAGATACTTTTACAACTAAAGGTTGTTCTGGTAATGGTTCTATTAAGAAAATCTTATCTCCTAATGGAACATTAAAAAAGCTGTCGTCGGAAATAACCAAGGTTGGTAAAAGAAATAGTAAAACAAATAAAAGTACAATTCCCCTCTTATTTAACTTATACATTGTCCATCAACACATCTTTCCAAAACACATACATCCCCACATTCTCCACAATTAAATGGATTAGTATTTAAATCACAACCACCAACTTCACGACAACCTGAAAACAGATTTAGGGTATTAAAATTATTATCACTAATACTGTCAAAATCGTCATCTTCATCATTACAGTATTCTAAACTCACTTGAGGATCGGGATAAGAGCCATAATAAGTCTCAAGAATTTCAGAACCAACTTCTTGATCTTTATTCCAACTAAATTCCGCTAAAGTTTCCAAATCATTAATAGTTAAAACAATTTCATCAGGAGAAGGAGAACATTTTCCTACAAAACATTGTCCAAACCAACCTTTTGGTTCAATTCCTGCTTTTTGTAGATGATATTTAAAAAATTCTACAACTTCTCCATCCCAATTTGGAGCTACAACAAAATTTTCATGACTGATTCCTTTAAACAAAGATAAACTATTTCTAATGAAATAAACTCTGTCAATAACATTATACCACCAAGGCGATACTATAAATTCATTTTTTTGTTCTCCCAACAAAAAGAAAGCATCACCTCTTGCACTTACATCATATTGCGTTTCATAATAATTATCATTTCCCCCCTGCATTGAAGGTAAAATAGAATTGCCAAAAATAATTAGTTCTGAGTTAGGATAATATTCTTCTTTTAATTCAATCCATTTTTCCATGCCATATTCAAAGAATTCTGCATTAGTCATTCCGGTCATATCTCTGTTATACGCTCTGATTTCATCCATAGGCACATGAAAATACTTTAAATCGGGAAATAGTAACTTTGTTGGCTGAAGAACTTTTGTTTCCATTTCTTGCCAGAAATAATCATCAGCAAAATTTGGAAAATAATGATTTAATTCCCCAGGCCTATCTCTTACAAACAGCAATTCATAAGTAACTTTAACTTTGCTACCTTGCGGAATATCATTCAACAGATTAATTTCTGTTTCAGTTGCATCTGTAGAAAGAATATCTTTAATTCCATTTGCACCAATTTCTTTATTAGGTTCTATTGAATAATCAACACCTTCAATTAAATTACCCTCATCGAATTTCACATTAACAACTCTTTTTACATTCCTCAATAATCCATTCAATCGGGTAATGGTTACTGGACCAAATAAAGCCTCTCCCTGACAATCAGGCCCCCTATCTCTAACTGTAACCACTATTTTTTCCCTTCCTTCAGCTACAAAAAGAGGAAAAGTAATTGTTTGTTTTCCTTCTTTAAGATCATCAGTCCCACCCGCCTGGTGAACACCTAATAAACTCTCGTGATCAACACCAGCTATTGGTTTAACACCAATGCTAAACGAAAATAAACAATCAGTTCCTTTAGAATCAACATCAACTTCAATTGAACCAGTATACATGCCTGGAATAATTGAATTTTCATCTGGTTCACTATCAACAACATTATTTTCATATATAAAATAACTTTTCTGATTATTAAATTCTCCAATTACCATCTTCAAACAATTTTCTTCTTGATTAAATGAACATGGCTCTTCTTGCCAAGAAACTGATTGATCACCATAATCATGACCTAATTTTAATAAAGTCACTGCATTATCACCCATTTCGGAATAATCTTGACCTAAATCAAATATTTTTGAAAAAGTTTTTTCTGGAACTAAAATCCCCCCATCACCAACAATAAATGGTTCTTCTAAAATTAACCAACCAACTAAACATTTTGGACAAAAATCGGGAGACCCAGGAACCACTAATTCATTATCAGTAATTCTTAACATGGGTTCAACAAAATGATCAAGTTTGTAATTGTAATCTTGAATTTTATTATTTTTCACTTTGTTGGTATCAGTTAAATAAAACGCTCTTTCAGTTTGGCCATTCATCTTCAACCTAGAAAGAATATTCGTAACTGGTGCTTGATTAGGCCTGTTGTGATAATATAATCTATGCTCATAATCCGGCCAATCTATAATTGTCCCTTCTGGAATTAATCCACTTTCAAAAATCCACCAAAAAGTTTGTACTGCATAAAAACTTCCTGCTTCAGTATCACCATAAAAAGAAATAACTTCATTGAAACCGTCCAGATCTAAAATATATCCCTCTCCAAACCCCCGTTTTTCTCCTTCTAAAGTTAATTCCTGATCCAAGTTCAAACCCTTTTCTTGAAGATAAGAACCAATATAATCTTCACCATCATTTGTGCTGATAAGCATGACTTTAGTTGGGGGGACAGAAGTTATATCAACAATGTCTAAATCTAACCCCTTGTTAAGAAGATCTTCTTTTAAAAAGTTGGCAACATTAAACAGTTTTTCATTACTTTGATCAACCGCAATTTTCCAAGAATTGTCAATTACTAAATAATTAATTCCGTTAACTATTTCTTTGGGTTTAGGAACAATTTTTATTTTATCCAAATCATTTGTTGTTATTTCATACTCTTCTCCAGAACAAATTTCTTTTTTTTCAACATTAAAATTAGTTAGAAGATTACCCCCTTTTGTTGCTAAGATTTGATAACAATCCCCATCTAATTTAACATCAATAGAATCTTGATCCTCAAAGTTCAAATAGAAGTTTTGGGAATAATATTCTTCAGGAGTTTGATAAGCTTCCCCAACCAAAGTACTTTGAGGATAAAACAATAAAATTGCAACTAAGATAACCGCTATAGAAATACCTACCACTAACCAAATCTTATGCTTGTCAACATCCATTCTCTTTTATCTAAGTAATACTTTTTTATTTATATATATATTGTTTCAGAAAAACATTTAAACAACCTAACTTTCCAACAAAACGAGGTGCTTACAATGACTAAAACTGAAGAAAACTTAAAAACCGCTTTTGCTGGCGAATCGCAAGCAAGAAACAAGTATGATTATTTTGCAAAACAAGCCAGGAAAGAAAAATTACTTTATTTAGCAAAAATCTTTGAAGAAACTGCTTTGAACGAAATGCAACATGCTAAAGACGAATTTAAACTTCTTAACGGAATTAAAGATACAAAAGAAAATTTGAAAGCAGCAATTGCTGGTGAACATTACGAAACAACAGAAATGTATCCTACCTTTGCTAAGGAAGCAGAAGAAGAAGGTAACGAAGAAGCCGCCAAACTTTTCACAGAAATTGCTAAAGTTGAAAAGGAACATGAAGCTCGTTACAAAAAATTGTTACAAATGGTTGAAGAAGGTAAAGTTTTCAAAAGAAATAAACCAATTAGATGGAAATGTAGCAAATGCGGATTTATTGATGAAGGAGAAGAACCGCCTGAAGAATGTCCAAGTTGTAAACACGAATCACATTATTTCGAACCAGAGTGTATGTGTTTCAAAGAAGGTTGCGAAATTTGTAACTAATTCTTTCTTTTTTATTTTTTTAAATAGTTAACAAGAAGAAAATTAAAATATTCACTTCTTTTTTCAAAACAAGACTCACGAATATGTTTTAATGGACTTCCTTCAGAAGAAAATTCGTAATGCACTCTCACTTCATTATCATCAAATATTCTAAGATGATATTGATAAACCTCATCACTTACTTTTCTCATGTTAAGAACTTCGCCTTCATCTTTCCAAGTTAAGATCGCATCTTCAAATCCTTCATTAGTAAGAAATTCACGAAGTTCATTTAGATCACAATTACTTTTCAGATAACCCAACAAATATGGCTGTCTTCCTTTGTGAAATTTTACTTTTTCTAACAAACGTAAAACGGGTGGATAGATTGTGTAAACAATTTTCCACATTTTAGAATATGCCATTTTGATTAAAATAAAAAGCGCCACGGGCCGGACATCCAAGCAAAAAGAGAATCTTAATGCAATTTGAACCGGCGATCCCATAAGGGACTAGATATTCACGAGATTAGGTTTTCATATTTTGTCATAGACAATATCAAACCCACGCTAAAATAGCAATCTAGCGCAATACCAGACTATGCGACCGTGGCGCGAACGTAGTGAGCGACGCGGGAAGCATGCTCAGAAACAATTTATTGTTTCTCGCGTATGCGACTGTGGCACTCAAATGTGTTATTACTCATTTTGTTTTTAAACTTATCGATTAATTTGTAATTGTTTTACTCTTAAAACCACAGAAAATCTTAAATAATCCTTAACTAACCTTTTATCCCATGCTTAAACAAACAGACATCCAAAAAACATTAAGTGCATTCAAACCAGAAAACTTTGTGTTTGTTATTTCTATAGATAAAAACAATAAACCAAACGGCATGGTAGCTGCTTGGAAAACAAGAATCTCTGGAACTCCGCCATTGTATGCCCTTGCGTTAGGACAATCAAGTAACACTTACAAACTGATTAAGAAAAGTAAAGAGTTTGTTATTGCAGTTCCAAATAAAAGTATGGAAAAAGCAATAAAGATTTTTGGTCATCAACATGGGGATGAGATCGACAAATTCAAAGAATCTAAACTAACAACAATTCCTGCTAAGAAAATTAAAGTTCCATTAATCAAAGAAGCAACTATTTGTTATGAATGTAAGCTAGTTAATACTATAAAAACAGGCAGTTGTAATTTAGTAGTTGGAGAAGTAGTTGTAGCTCATCATAACAAAAAGAAAAAGGTTATTTTAGTAATGGGAAAAGATAAGGAAGGGAAAAGAATATTCAAAGAATTCTAGAAACATTTATAAAAAAATAGCACTAAAAATATTATAATGGAAACCGGACAATATCAACAACCGATTGAAGAAGAACGTTACTTAACTGCATTAAATAGTAGAAGATTAATCCCTAAAGATTTATCTGGCGCAGTATTGCCTAATGGTGGTGGCAATGGTGGTGGGGATGATGACGATGACAAAAGAGAACCCCATTTAGAATTGTTAATTAGAACAAGTAGCCCTTCAAAAAAAGGAGAATATGGCAATAAGGTTTTTGACGTAAAGAAAATAATGAAAGAATATTTTCCCACTCAACAAGAACCCAAATACATTTCTTAATTAATTACTTTTTTCAACGTCTTCTAGAAACATTTAAGTATAGTTGAAGTCTTCTTAAAGTTTATATACTTGTTAAAAAAAGAGATGAACATAATGAAAAAATTAATTATTTTAATAATTATTGTCTTACTAATCTTACCACTCGCCACATCTAGATCAATTACTGTTTCTGGAGAAAAATTTTTTGGATGTAACCTAATTTCAGAACAATATGAACAATACCAAAATGAAAAAGGAATTAAAACAAATAATCAAATAGTAGCAGCAGGGTTAGATTATTTAATAGATGATGAAAACCCAGATTATGATTACGCATGTATGTTCTCTGAAAATAAAACAGAATGTAAATCCTGTGTTGCAAATGTTGTTCTTCAAGAAAAAAAAAATAATCTGAAATCAGAGGAAAGAAAAATAAAAAGTGAACGTAATTCTAAAATTACCTCTGGGGTTCTTATTGCTTTAATATTAATTTCAAGCATTTTATTATACAAATCAATTAAAAATGGAAAATTAAAGCATAGAAAATTATGGATCACTTTATTATCAATTGGATTAAGCATTTGTGTACTACTTTTTATACTGCGTTTAATTGCAATAGCCTTATTTAGTACCAATCTGAATTAAGAAAAGTTTTAATTTTTAGAAACCTTAAAGAGAACTCCAGGAACTAAACCAAGACATTTCTTACTACCACAAGCACATTCCATCTTCAGAAAAGGAACTTTCTCTTTAACATAATTGCAAGTTATTTCTTCGCCCTCATTAATATTTCTTAAAGCGATATTCTCACCCTCTTTTTCTGTAAGATTAGCATCACAAGAATGATTCAAAAAAGAACTAGGAGATTTAACAACAACCGACACATCTTCTAACAAAGAATCCCATCTGAACACTATTTCACCTTTCTGAAAATCTTTATTAGCAAAAACTCCTTTCCCTTGAATCTTAGAATCTTTAATAACAATACCCGACATTTTTAAATGTCTACTAGAACTTTAGCATACCAACCTTTATCGGTTTTCTTAACTTCAAACATATGCATTGTAATTGCTTTAATATCTACTTTTTGTTCATGTTTCTCAGGATCAATCTTCTCACCATAAGCAATACAGGTTAATTTATACTTGCCATTTTCTTCTGTAACTTTACAATCAAACTTAGAAAAAATTATTCTTTCTGAATCCTTATGAAATAATAAATCATCTAAGAAGTCAAACAATAAATATTCAATATTTTCATTTTCTCCTGTAATTTCTCTTTTC
Source organism: Candidatus Woesearchaeota archaeon (assembly GCA_018696595.1). Taxonomy (GTDB): domain Archaea; phylum Nanobdellota; class Nanobdellia; order Woesearchaeales; family GW2011-AR9; genus JABJOX01. The sequence continues at coordinate 237,882 of JABHQW010000003.1, forward strand.
TGTTCAGCAGAAAATTGTTTCAGATTAACTTGTACTTCTTCTACAGCTAACCCGCATTGTTCAAATAATTCCCCCAATGTAGAAGCTTCCGCTACAAAAAGTTCATCCGCAGTATGTTCCAGGAATTTATAGTTTGCTTTCATTCTAATATCGCCTTAATCCGTCTAACACCAGCACTTGAAGACCCTTCCTTCTTAATTTTAAAAACTCCCAACTCAGAAATATTTGAAACATGAGGACCCATACAAATCTCTTTGGAATAATCCCCAACAGTATAAACAGAAACTTTCTCTGGATACTTTGCACCAAATTCCCCGTGCGCCCCAGAATCTAAAGCGTCCTGTAATTTCATCTCTTCACGTACAACAGGAACTCCTGAAGAGATTACGCGATTAACTTCTTCTTCAACAGCAGTAAGTTCCTCTGCAGTTAGTTTCCGATCAAAATTGAAATCAAACCTTAATCGATCTGCAGTAATGTTAGAACCTCTCTGTTTAACATCTTCTTTCAAAACACGACGTAAAGCTTCATTCAATAAATGTGTAGCAGTATGTAATTTAGTAGTTTCTTCAGACGCATCTGATAAACCACCTTTAAACTTTTTCTCTGCACCAATTCTAGATAGTTCTTGATGTTTTTCATATTCAGCATTAAATCCAACAACATCAACTTTAATATCTTTCTCAGCAGCCAATTCTTCAGTCATCTCAATTGGAAAACCATATGATTGGAATAACAAGAACGCATCTTCACCAGAAATTTCTTTTGCATTTTCAGCAAGCTTAGCAAACTTGTTCAATCCTTTTTCTAAAGTTCTCTTGAACTTATCTTGTTCTTTTCTCAACTCTTCAAAGATAATATCTTTCTTCTCTTCTAATAATAGATACTCTTGATTATACATAAAAATAACAATTTCTGCCAAGGAAGTTAAATCAATCTTTTCAATAGCTAATCCTAATGAACGGAAATGTCTGATTGCACGACGAATAAATCTTCTTAAGATATAACCCTGATCAACATTACTAGGAACAACAGCCCGTTCATCTCCAAGAATAAATACTGAAGCTTTAACATGATCTGCAATGATCCTAAAAGATTTCTCATTTCCAGAATATTTCTTCTTAGTTACTTTCTCAATCTTTTTAATCAACGGCAAGAATAATTCAGTCATATAATTATCATTTAATCCATTTAAGACAGCAAGAGTTCTTTCAAATCCGCCGCCAAAATCAATACTTTTCTTTTTCAATTGTTTAAATTTCCCATTCTTAGTTTTCTCATACTCAATAAGAACATCATTTCCAATCTCTACCCACCTGGAATCGTCAACATCAAACTTTTCTGAAGGAACATCTTTAGATGCCCAGAAATATATCTCTGTACTAGGACCACAAGGACCAGTTTCTCCAGCAGGACCCCACCAATTATCTTCTTTACCCAAAAAACCAATTCGTTCTTTTGATACACCTAAACTAAGCCAAGCTCTTGCAGCTTCTTCATCTTTAGGTGCGGCATCGTCTCCAGCGAAACAAGTGAACGCTAAATGTGATACAGGTAATTTCAATTCCTTAGTAAGAAACTCAAAAGTCATTTCAATCGCTTCTTTCTTAAAATAATCCCCAAGTGACCAATTCCCCATCATTTCAAAGAATGTGTGATGTGTTGCATCTCCAACTTCATCAATATCACCAGTACGGATACATTTTTGGAAGTTAGTAACTCTTTCTCCCAGAGGATGATTATTATCTAAGAAAAAAGATACTAATGGCTGCATTCCTGCAGTTGTAAATAGTACAGTGGGATCATGTTCGGGGATTAAAGGTGCAGATGCAATTACAACATGCCCTTTACTTTGGAAAAACTCTAAATATTTCTGTCTTAGTTCGTTCGCTTTCATTTTAAGAGTAGGAATATGGTTTGTTTTATATATTTTATTAGTAATTGCAGTATATACTTTGTAATAAACAATTCTTTTTAAATCTGAAACAAACAACATAAGCTTAATGGCAAAAGGTAAAAGTAAGAAACAAAAAAAAGTTCATCAGAATAAATACGAGAACGCCCCAAGGGGACCCAAAAGAACGGGACGAAACAGAGTAGCACACCCACAACATTCTATTGAAGAATTAGTTGAAGAAACTCCACAAGTAGAAGTAAGAGAAACAAGACCAAACCAAATAGAACCAAAAAATAATCCAACTTACTTGCAATATGATGATTGGCAAGTGAGTGAAACTTTTCCTGATTGGGATGGAAACATCAATTTATACGCTTCTAACAAAGTAGACTTAGTGTTGTATGATCCAAAAGCAAGACTTTGCCTTTTAGTTGGTGCTTGGCAAACAGGAAAAGTTTTCAGGAATCAGATGAGAAAATTTAAAGAAGAAACTGGCGCAGTAATTGAAGCACATAAAAACCCAAAATTAGGTGTAAGAACAGCATTAGCTTATTCTACAAACCCAGAAGAGATTAGAGAACATCTTAATCCCGAAGCAGAAGTGTTAGTTGGTTTCCCACATGCAGGAAAAGGAACCAGTTTACTAATGAGCCACAATAGGGACAATTCAAACAAACAACATAAACTAAACACAATAATGCTTCATTACTTACAAAGAGCAGATTCTAATTATTTTAGTATTTAAGAATCAACCAAACTTCTTTATTTAATATTATCAGAAACTAATTTCGCAATAACTTCAAAATCACTTTTCATCTGAGCAAACATTTCCGGATTTCTACCAGAATAAAGATAACTTGCAGGATGAACAACAGGAACAACAGTTATTCCTCGAAAATCAAACATTTGTCCCCTGATAGATTTAATACCAGTTTTACCAATGATTCTTTCTGTAGCAAAATTTCCAATAGTTACAATAACTTTTGGTTGCATAACTTCGATTAATTGGTCTAACCGTTCACGACAATTCTCAATCTCATCTTTCTTTGGGTTTCTATTATCTTCTGGTCTACATAAGACAGTATTAGTAATAAAAATATCTTCTCTTGACAAATTGACAGAGTTTAATAATTCTGTAAGAATCTTTCCAGACATCCCACAGAAAGGAACCCCTTGTTTATCTTCGTTCGCCCCAGGGGCTTCGCCAATTAATAAAATATCTGAATTAGGATTACCAGAACCAAACACTACTTGTGTTCTATTCTTACAAAGTTCAGTACATTTAGAACAAGTAGAATAATGTTGTTTTAACTCTTCGAAGTTCATTTAGAGATAGAATTGTTTTAAGTTTATTAAATTAATGAAAAATAAAATATTAAAAAAATAAGAATTATTCTTTCTTAACTTCTTCTTTAACTTCTTCAGCAACTTCTTCAGCAACTTCTGCTGACTTGCTGATCATCTCAACATATTTGCACTTACCACAAACTAAACGATCTTTGTGTTTACCTAAAAACATTCCAGGCCCGCACTTTGGACAAGTTCTATTCTTACGAGTAATTTTGTCGCCAGAAATTTCAAACAAAGCAGATAATTTCTTACCTTCTTTCTTAACCTTTTCTTTTGGTTTTTTATCTTTTGCTCCACCTTTCTTTGCCATTATTCTTCACCCTCTTTCTTCTCTTCAGCAGGAGCAACTTCTTCTTTAGGTGCCTCTTCAACAGGTTCAGCTTCTTTCTTAGATTCTTCTTCAGCTTTCTTAGCTTCTTCCTTAGCTTCGGCAGCAGCTTCTTCAGCTTTCTTCTTATCTGCATCAATCTTTTTCTTCATATGTTTTGTCAACATTTCAGTTTTATCCCTAGCTTCTTCACTTTCATAAACTAACGCAAAAAAATCTGCTTTCTGTTGACTAAATTGAGAATAAATATTTTTTATAATTACTAAACTAGCATCTTTCTTCATTTCTTTAGATAATGCTTCTACAAGTTGTACATTAGTAGGAGTAACTCCTTCATAATCAATTGAACCTTTAACTTCTACTCTTTTTAGTAAATTATTATCTTTCTTTTCTTTGATTTCTACTTTCATTTTTACCTTACCTTAATTGCATATTCGCCTTTAACTTTAATTCCAATCTTTTCTCCAATCATAGAATTGTTAACATCATTAATAAATAATCTTCCTTGCCAACTGGTTGTAAATGAACTTGTTCCACATGAAGGACATTTGTCTCCTTCTACAAACAATTTACATTTTTTGCATGCTTTTTTCTTTGCCATTTTATTCCTCAGCCCCTTTATTAGTTTCGTCTTGTTGGTTTAACCATTCAATTTTTCCTAATCCTTCTTGACGCATGCTTAACCCAATCTTAGGATTATTCATGTCTTTATATGAAACAGCAATAATTCTTGCTTTACAATTATCATTTACTTTTAGACTTTGACCTGTTTTCTTTCCCTGTAAAACTTTGTCTTTACTGAAAGAAACAAAATCATCCATACTTTGTGAGATATGAACCATTCCTTCAACTCCGCCCAGATCCATAAATGCACCGAAATCGGTGATATCACGAACTTTTGCAAAAACAAGTTCGTTTAGTTCTGGTTTAAAGGTTAGTAATTCAAAATCTGTATCGTAATAAGCTGCTCCGTCTCCTGGAACAATAACACCTTCTTTTACGTCTCCAACATCAATAACATTAATAACGAAACCTAATTCTTTTGAGATAAAGTTTTCATAGGTTGCTTTAACATTAGCTAGAACCGCTTCTTTTCTGCTTAAATCAAACATACTTGGCGGTACTCTGATAAAATCCTTGGCTTTTACTTTGTAGAACATTTTAGTTATAATTCTTATTGGGTGTTTATAAAGGTTTCTATTAATAACATGACAATTTTAGCTCAACGAACAAAAATAAAAAAAATAAAAAGAAAAGAATTAATAGCCCCGACAGTCTTTGCAATAATATCGATTAGCGTTTTCAACAACAATTCGTTGACCGCAACCTTTGCAACACCGCTGGATTTTAAATTTTTTGACTTCCTGAAATACGTGTTGTTTCAGTTTGTATCACCTTCTTTTTTTTACACAATTAAAAAAAGACAGGTCAAAAAAAGAACTGTTGTTCTTTTTTGCTTACCTTCTTTTTTTTTAAAAGAACGATTTAGAAAAACTTAATTTCCATCCACCTTCTTTTTTGCGAACTCGTTTAGAGCTCAGCCTCTCCAACGTTTCTTTCGTCAGAAAAACACACCTAATAGTACTCGAGAGTAAACTAGTATATAAATGTTTTCACGTTTCACCCTCTATTCTTACTAAAAAACAAAGATAAAATAAATCCTAAAACAATAAATTTCTAAAATAAATTCCTAAGAATCCTAATGCCAACATAATAATCCAAATTGTTTTACTCCAATAAAATATCTTCTTCCCATCAAACAACCAAAAAGGAATTAAATTAAACAATCCCAAAAAGAGATTCACATAATAACCAACGAACCAAACATTTATGAAACTAGGAAAAACAAAGTTTAAAGAGAAGAACACAATAGCTAAAACGTAATTAGTTAATGGGCCCGCTAAACTGATGATTCCATTTTCTTTTTGAGTGATTTGACCAGAAATGATTACTGCACCAGGAGCTGCAAAAATTCTTCCAATAAAAACAGCTAAGCCGATAGCAAAATATAACATTTTATCCTCTGCTCTAAACTCAGCAACACAACCATAATGTTGAGCAAGAAATTTATGAGCAAGTTCGTGAAACAAAAACCCCACACCCACAGTAAATAAAGAGATTAAAAAAGAGATTAAAAACTGATAAGAAAAAGCATTAGAAATATTGCCTTCAACTAAACTAGTTCCAGATAAGAAAAAAGCAAAAGCTAACGAAATTGCCAACCATGCTTTGGCAATGTCAACAAGTTCTATTCGAGAAGTTTTAATTCTTCCAATTTTAATTGTCTTGTACATCTTCGTTTTTCTCTTTCATCACAATCATCTTATCAAGTTCTTCTTCAGTGTGAACAATATCTTCCATCTTTTCTTTAAGAAAGTTTTTTAATTTTTGTGCTTCTTCCTCAACTTTCACTAACATATCTAAATCAGAAAAGTTTTCTTCAGCACATTCGGGACAATAATAATCAGGAGTATCTTTTATTTTGTAAATCGCTTCCTCACCACAGATCATACATTTCTTAACCATCTGTTTACTACGAAAGAGAAAAGTCTTTAAAAAGATTTCTGATGAAAATAAGAACGACTAAAAAGCATAAGCTTTTTATGTATGTTCTGAGATTCAACAATTACAATGAATGAAAACGATTTATTAGATGTTGTAAATGAAACAGATGAAGTAATTGGACAAGATTATAAGAACAATAAATTCACTAAAGGGTTTATCTCTAGAAATGCAGTGGTTTTTATTAAAGATAAAGAGGGCAGATATATTATTGTTAAAAGAAGCCCACTAAAAAGAACTGACCCCAATAAGTTAGATCTTTCTGTTTGTGGAAATGTTAATGCTGGAGAAGATTATAAACAAGCAGCAATAAGGGAAATGAAAGAAGAAATTGGGATTGAGTGTGATGTTAAATTTCTAAAGAAAATCACTAATGAGATCCCCCACAAAGACACAATTCTAAAATTCTTCACAGGAATCTTTCTAGGAGAACATCATGGAGAAATTGTTACAAACGAAGAAGTTAAAGAACATCAACGTTGGACTTTAGAAGAGTTAAAACAAGAGATGGAACAGAACCCAGAACAATTCACCTTCGGTTTTAGAAAAGACTTTGAAGAAGTTAAAGATTTACTTCAATAACGTTTCTTTCACAGAAAAGAATATAAAATCCAATAGTATTCTATCTCTCATGGCAAAAGATGATGACACATTAGAGAATCTTGTCGGACCAACAATTGTTTTTAAAGATGGCGTCGAGTTTACTGGAGCAGGAATGAATTGTTTATCATTAAAATACAATTACTCTCACGGACAAAAGAACCCACATTATGAAGATGTTGCCAGTGTTTTTGTTAATGGAGAACTAAAATGGCAAAACCATAATTATTCTCAAGGAACACCAAAAACAACAGATTCTGTAGAGTTAGTTTTAGCCCCAAGAATAGAATATGTTATGAAAATAAGTAAAACATTACGATTTAAAAGACCAAAAGATAAAACAATAAAAACATTCTTGAAAATAGAAGCCAGTCAAGTAGAAAATGTTTACCAGAATGATGAACAACTTTGGCCATAAAAGTTTACTTCAATAACGTTTCTTTCATTTCTTTGATTTCTTGTTCAGTTACAGCAGAACCATTATACTTTGCTGCCCACAATACAGAATCTAGTAAAGTGGTTTTACCACCACGCTGTTTAGGCATATAATGATTCAACATTCCAAGTTTGTAAGCCACAGCAACTAATTCAATAGAACGAACAATTTTTATATTTTTCAACTGATTACTAAAATCGTTCATTTTATCTTTGTTCACTTGAACATCTTTCTTGAAACGGATTTCTAATAACTTTTCCATTTCTTTATTATTCTCAATTAGTAAACGTAAAGTTCTTTCATCCATGACAACAGCAGAAGCATTGGTTTGTAAAGCACAAGTTACTGCTTCCATTTCTCCAGTTTGAATTATGTCCATGTTTTTGTTTTTTATTTTGAAAGAACTGTTAGCCAAATTTTGTAACTGTTCTACTCTACTTTTAGGAACTTTATCATAAACTTCTAATGTCCCATCTCTAATTAGTTTCATAACTTGTAATGCTTCAAATTCAAACCGTTTAATTCCTAATGGTCTTTCAACTAATTCTGTTTTAACACCGGGAGTAATGTAGAATTTTCCACCAAACTTTTCTTTCAGTTTAGGAAGAATCCAAATCAACCGAGACATAACTAGTGTGATGATCGGTCCTGCGTCGAAGAATAATGCTTTTTCCATTTTAAACCCCAAATAGTTTCAGTGCTAATTCTAACCTTTTTTTTGCTGAGACTGAAACGTAATGTGAATCCATCACTTTAGTTCTGCCAGCATATTGTTGTAAGTCCCAATTAGATAAACCCATCAATCCCGCTGCTTGTCCTAATGAAAGACCTTTCTGCAATAAAACCGCTCCTTTTTTAATTCTGGCTGCATCCATTACATCTTGTAAATGTGTTTTTACTGAAGCGTTTGCACTTCTAACAATCTTAAAAAGAGATTTCACACTTTTATTATATCTAGCAAAATTTCCTTGTTGTAAATGATTTCTAGCAAATTCCAGTTCTGCAATTAAATCTTTATAATTTTCTTCTTTCATTTGCCGAACAACTTTGTATATTGAATAAATAAGAACAGTTACTGAAATCAAATCAAGATTTTTGTATAAAGCCACATCTTCTATTGAATGGTCGCTTAAATCTTTCAATTGTTCTACATCTTGCAGTTCTCTTTGTTTAAGAATTTCAATAGTCTTAGTCAAATCATTAAGAATCTCTTTCTTTACCTCTCTTCTCATACTTGTTAGCATATTCTTGGGTTTTATTAAAGTTTTGGAAAGAAGCCTATACCACAATTTTAAGAGCAGCGCCAATGGAGGCACATTTTTTGGCTAAAAGACAAAAAATCTCGGGTGCCGTGCCCTGCTCTTAAAATGATTTTATAACCCAAGTAAACAATTGACAGACCAACAAATTTATAACCAATAAAATATTACTTTCTTTATGGCTTATGCAGTAACCCATATCATTCTAACAATCGTTGTCTTAGATTTATTTAGACATTATGTATTTGGAAAAAGAAGATTTCCGAGATATATGTTAGTGATTGGTGGGATTGCTGGACTTCTTCCAGACATTGATATTCCTCTTAGTTGGATTTATAATTTATTTACAGGACTCTCAGTTAATTTTCATGGTATGTTTACCCATTCATTAATATTCCCAATAATATTTGCTTTGATAGGAGTTATTTTCCATTTCAAAAAAGGGAATCATAAATGGGCAAAGATATTTTACATTATTGCTTTTGGATTGTTTTTCCATTCAATATTAGATTGTGCTTTTGGTGGTTACAAAACTTTCTTCTGGCCGTTCTACTTCATAAACTTCTGTCCACAATGGGGAATTGCTAGTTATATGCAAAGTGTAGATGCAATTATATTAGTTGTTTGGTTGCTACATGAAGAAATACATAATAAGATCAAGGATTATATTTGAAAATGAAAAAAGAGACAATTCCCGGAACTATCAGGATTCAAGTGAAAGGATTAATTCCTTATCAGAAAACTAAAACCTCTTGGAAGAAATGTTCTCAAAAGTTTCCCAAAGTAAAAGAGATTGTTAAATTGTTTAAAGCACACAAAAACTTCAACATCCTAGTTGATAAAGTTAATCCAAGATTCCTTAAAGGACAATTGCTAAAAGGAAAAATTCAAGGTGCAAGAATTAACGTTCTTCCAGATGGAACAAAAATAGATAAAGCTTATTCTTTATTCGCAGACCATTTAACAGTTCATGATCAAAAGTCAAATGAACATTGGGATGTTTTATATCAGAATCCTGGTGGAACGTGGGCTTATTGTTATTCTTTAGAAAAAAAAGCGAAAAACACTATTAAAAAATATAATAAAGTTCATCAATTTGATAAAGTTTATTCTAACTTAAACAAAAACGTTTCTTCAGCACTAAGAAATAAGAAAGATAACCTTGCCTTACCTATGTATACTTTATTGAAAACAAGAATGAGAATTGGTAATGAAATTTATTATAAGTTACACAATCATAAAGGATTAACAACATTAAAGAAAAAAAATATTAAAATAAAAGGTAACAAAATTGAATTTCAATATGTGGGAAAAGATGGAGTCCCACAAGATGTTGTTAAAGAATTTCCTGTTTCTTACATTAAACGAATGAAAGAACATCTTAAAAAGATTAAAAGAGAAGATTTTGTTTTTGTTTCTAATTCCGGACACCCATTACCAGAGAAGGAATTCAAATTAGCTTTCAAGAGGTACTGCGGTAAAGAATTCTATCCCCATATAGTAAGATCTCATTATGCTACAAGTAAAGTTAAAAATTTCATTAAAGGTAAAAGAAAACTCAACAAAAAGGAAGTAAATAAGTTATATTTAGAAATTGCTAGTTCTTTAGGGCATAAAAAGTTCTCAAAAAAAGATAATGTTTGGAAAGAAAGTTTCTCTGTTACTGTGGGACATTATATTGAGCCAAAGTTGGTTGAGAAGGTTAAAAAAATGGTTAGTAAATAAATTCTAACTACAATTAAGTGACAACACCCAAAACATTTATAAACTGAACACGAAGAAATAGAGTTATAACAGATTATTTTACAGAATATGACCAAAAATGGCACCAGAGAATATCTTCTCTTCATGTTAATGCATTACGTACTGCAGAATCAACTGCTAAAGCATCAAAGAAATTTAAAAAAATTATGGTTTCTGCAGAAAGAAAGAGACAACAAGCATTAATAAATTATGATCAAACAACAGCTCTTGATTCCTTAGAATCTAAATTAAGAGCAATAGATATACAAGAAGATTTAGATACAATGGATTTGTCAAGAGAAATAACTTTAGAAGTTGTGCAAATGGAGTTAAGAACACATTTACGACAATCATTGACAGAGTTAACTGATATTGGTTGGAAAATGTACCAGGATGATTTAAAACAATTTAATGATGAAGGACAATTAATATTTTATTTCAAGTTAGCAAATGAATTATTTATGATCAGTGAATTACATGAAATGGAATTTTCTTATCGTACTGATGAACCATTATTATCAGATTGTAATGTATTAAAAGAAAGATTATTTCCAAGAGGACCACCTAAAGGAAGTATTGATAGCTTTTTTGAGAGCAGACAAGATGATGTAAAAACTTTGGTCCAAGAATTACAAAGAAATAATTATATCACTAAGAAAGCAGCAAGAAAATTAACTCAATTATTAAACCCACTTAGTGCTGAATTAGAAAGAAGAGAAGTGGCTAATATTACTTCAGCGGTAAGCGAACTTTTTGATAGTATTTATAGTACAATAGAAACACATACAAAACCAGTACCAAAAAAAAAGACAGTTATTGAAGAAAAAGTTGCAACAGGACCAACTCCAGAACAAATTGCTGAAAGTCAAGATGTTTTAATTAATTTCTTTGATTTAAGAGAAGAAATTGCTGACAATTATGCTAACCAATTATCTCAATCAGATATAATTCATATGTATAGTCAACTAGCCAACACAATTGGTGACGAACCAGCAATAGCAGTTATTAGAGATAATCCAGAAATTTTAACATATGTACAAACTAATCAATGGAGTAAATATGTCAGAGCCTTAAGTGTTATCTGTAACGGAACCGGGCAAGAAACAATTGAAAGTTATCCCACAAATGAATATTCCTCTTTAGAAAGAGCTTTAGAATTAAAACAAAAAGTTAATTCGTTTGCTAATAGTAAAGATACAGCAGAAATAACTGAAGAATTAACAAAACCAGAATTTGAATTATACAGATATACCTTTCTTCATACAGGAAATGAACATGTAAATAGAAGAAGAGAAAGTTTAATTAAAAAAGGAAAAGTAACAGTTACAGACCGAGATCATTGGAATGGAGGAAGTTCTGGTGCAAGAGGAAATAACATCATCATGAAATTAGATTATGAAATCGGGATTTTGTTTTCAGACTTGGGCTTACCAGAACCTGATTGTAATCCTAATTTTGGTCAAAGAACATTATCTATTTCTCCACAAGACCAAGCTAACCTAGCAGAAGTTGCTGCTTTATATTGTAAATAAATGGGGCCGCGAAGACTTTCAAATTCTCTCTTGCGAAAGAATTTTTTGAATTCCAGGATTAATTATTAATCTCTCCGATTCCACGACTTCTGGTTTTGATCCCCAGCCGTGGGTGCTAACCAAGTTACACTACGGCCCCGATGAAGTCTAAGTAAAGAATCAATATATAAAATTTACTATAAGAAACTAAAATCTACTTCTCTGATGAAAATCTTCTTTTCCCACCAATCCATCTTCTAAAAGAAACTTTTGAGAACCGATATACAAACCATCATGACGTAAATCTAAATTAGCCACTTTAACAAGTCGTTGATATTCCCCATCAACAATATTATCCACCCTGGCTTCTCGAATAGAATCAACAAACTCAAAAAAATCATTTCCTCCTGAAGAAAAAAGATATTTCCGTTCTGCAGTTTCAATTTCTTTTAACAAATCACCATCAATATCTGGGTTTTGTTTAAGAAAACCAGCTTTATTATCAATAATCGCATAAGCACAATAATCCATTTTAACTTGACTTAAAACAGTTTCATCAAAAAAAGATAATTCTGTCATAAAGCGAAGTACTTCTGATCTCATTTGGTTCATGATAGTCATAAATCTGTTTGGAAAAGGTTAGTTTATAAAATTAATGCTTATAAATTTCATTAGTAAAGAAGTTCTTAATTATTTTCACACAAGGTGGAAATACTTTCTCTGGCAATTCTGAAAAGGAAAACCAACGCCACTCGACTATTTCATCTGGTTCCATTGTTTTAACATCTCCTTCAAAGTCTGTACAAATAAATCCGTTAGTTACAAAATGGTTGTCATGTACAATTTCATCCGTCACACTAATTAGTTTTAAATTATTAGCTTTCAGACTAGTTTCTTCTTCTAACTCCCTCATAGCACTCTCTTTAATTGTTTGATGCCAATCAACTTTACCACCTGGCATAGTCCAAGTTCCTTCTCCATGTAATTCAGAACTAGCTTTCTCTGCATCAGAATGTCTTAAACCTAAAAGAACCTTATGATTTCTAACAACCATAACTCCTACTCCTGCTCTTGGATATTTTGTCATAATAACAACAAGAAACAAATACATTTAAAAACTTTATGAATAACATTTAATAGATGAGAGAAAAACCTAAAGAGCGGTTAACCACCTGGTTATTCCTATTTGCATACTTAACTACTTTAGCAATAACTTTCTTAGACTTTTTCAAACTTAAAATATTAACATTTAATTACGAAATCATTTTTGGGATCCTTTTAGCAGGAGGAATAGCCTTAAGACTTCTTTGTAGAATGTGGTTAAGAAGGTTTTTTAGTATCCATATTAAGATTAAAAAAGACCATGAAATTGTTAGAAAAGGATTATATAAATATGTTAGACATCCGATGTATACTTCTACACTTTTAATTTTCTTAGGTTTTGCAGGAATATTTTCTTCAATCTTAGGAATAATTGCAACTCTAGTTTTAATACTACCAGTAACTTTGTTAAGAATTAAACGAGAAGAATATTATTTGAAACAGAAAACAAAAGAACGTTATGAAGATTATATGAGAAATACTAAGAAACTAATCCCTTTTATTTATTAAACAACTTCTACTTATTTTTTGTGATTAAGCTTATTACAGTATCAGAAAAAGGGACAAGGATATCTTTTCTAGTAACTCCAAAATATTCTTGCCAACTTTCATCAAACCAACCACCATGCTTAAGAAAAGTTTCCTCTTCTTTCACAAAACTAGGATTATCAGAAACTAATAATTTTCCACCTGGCGCTAAACTTTTAGTGATATTAGCCATAGCTAATCTCTGTGCTTCTGGAGATAATTGATACATAACACTCATGCAATTAGCGAAATGGAATCTTCCTTCATGTAAAACAACATCAGCAATATCATTATGGTGAACATCAACGTTTCCAGGAAATATTTTTCTAAGTCTACCATGATTAACTTTAAAGGATTTAGGAACCTTTGCTTTCTTAATTCCTTCACGTAAATAATAGTTCGGACCAAAACTTCTTGAACTTCGACATTCGGAATCAAAAAGTAATCCTAGCTCTCCTTCAACCGCACCTGAGCAACCTTTAGCAACCTTACAATAATCAAACCAAGATTCCCCACCAGTTGGATCTTCTTCCCAACTAATTCTTGCAAACAAATGTTTTCTTCCAAGAACATTTTCAACAATCCCAGAATGATTATCAACAATAGTCATGCCATATTCAATTCCTTTTTCTTCAAGCTTTGCCCCGATAAAATATGGTTCATAAGAACAAAGTAAAGGATGAGCCCAAATGCCTACACCAATTTGTAAAACTTCAAACTTTTCCAAAAACTCTACTTCTGGAATTACTTGTTGCTCTAAAACATTTAAAACTCTTGGCATTCGATCAATTCCCGTTTGGGTAAGATATTTTTCTGAGTCCAACCAAGTACTGCCTTGATGAATAATAACGGGTTCATATCTTTCTCTAAGTTCTGCTAATAATGTGTCTTTATCCATTAGAATTGATTAAGATAAAGAATCTTTTAAAAATCTTTTGTAAAGGAACTACTTAAGGGTAACAACTTCGCCCACTAAACTTCTTAACATATGCGAAACAATCTTAACCTTAATCTTCTTACCAAGAGGAATCCGACCTTTAACACCAATAATCAAAGGATAAGTTCCAATTTGTCGACAGAAAGTAGTTTTTCCATCATAAATCTCTGTGTAAACTTCACTAAGAACAGTTCCAACAGGTACAACTCGTTTCAACATTGGCAAATCAATCTTCTGCCGGATTTCATTTCTCCATTTCCAATAATGTTTCTTATTCTTTCGCAGAAACTTATTTCCGCCATGCTCTTCCAAATATGTTCCAGGCATAACGACAGCTTGCCGCAAATTAATACGACGCAACATTAATCCTGAATCTAAGATCTCTAACAAAGCATCCATGTTCTTCTGATGAGTTCCTTTCCGTTCTTCAAGTAAACCAAAAATCAAATTCAAACCAGGAAGAAAAACAGGCATTCCATTCTTGCCCCTCTCTGAACCATACTTGTTGATAATTTCAATTGCTTTCATTGCCACACTAGGAGTCGTGTTCATCCTGTTAGCCTTCACAACTTCCGGATCAAAAGATTCAATTCCAAAAGCAGCAATGTTTCCAGGGGTACAATATTTAACAATCGCTTTCGTTATTGCTTCGCCATCTTTAGAAACAACAGAATTTGGATTAACATTATCAATATGAAGAACTTCAATCTTTGGACACTTTTTGTTAATCCCCTCCAATAACTCAATAGGCCTATCAATCGCATAAAAGTCTGCTTGTTTTCCAATACGAAAATAACGAGCCCCCGAATTATAATAAGCAACAACCTCTTCTAAAACACCTTCCATTTTACGATTACAAAACTTATTCTTGATTGACTCGGTACAAAAACTACACTTCCCGAACTTGCAACCACGAGAAGTTTCAATTTCAATTACTCTTTTATCAGGAATCTGATTCAATATACCGGCACCTTCAACCACGTATTTATCTAACTCATCAAAAGCATAAGTATAATCTTTAACTTCATTAAACAAAGATAAATCTTCTTTCTCAAAAGATTTTCCACCTTCAAGTTGGGTACCAAATACGGCAGGCCCAGTAAGAATTTTCTCACACTTAATATCCTTTAACATTGGCAAGACTTCTTTTAAAGTCCCAGGAACAGCAGTTAAATATTTGCCAGGAACGTGTACCCCAAGAATTACAATCAACAGATCTGTTTTTAATAAAGTTTCTTCAGCCTTATTCTTGGTAAGGTTATTCACATAAATGTTTGTTTTCTCTTTCACAGAAGGTTCTTTCTTAACACCTTTCAACTGTTTCCATAATCTTAAATCATCAATAGTCAGATAATTAACGGAATCTCCTGAAGAAGTAAACTTACCAAATAAATACCTAGGATAAGTTCCTAAGTATGGTGGAACACCTAATCCAGAAGCTTCATCTGTGTAACAGTCAAGTATAGTTATGTTCATGATATCATTAATTACTTGTTTTATTATAAATATAACGATTGAAAATATAACTCCCAGTACAACAATGCTTTTTAACAAGTTCAAGATAATAAATATTGAAAAAGATGGTCTATAAAATAGGATTAACTTCTACCCACGGCACAGGAAAAACATCATTAAGATTCGATGTTGCTGGCGCTTTATCAAAAAGGGGGATCAAAACAATTGATGTTAGAGAAGTCGCCACATTAGCAACACATTTGGGGATTCCGATTAACCAAGAGACAACTTTAGAAGCACAAGCATGGATATTACATAAACAATGCACATTAGAACTTAAAGGAGAAATCGACAAATATCAAGCTATTGTTTCAGATAGGACGGTTTTTGATAATTATATCTATTTAGCTAATGCCTGTGGAGAAAACCCTCATTATTTGAATTTAGCATTGAACCATGCAAAACAACACCCATATTCAAAGATTTATTTATTACCTGTAGTTGGAGAACTGGAAGAAAATGGAACCAGAGATGCTGAAGATAAACAATTTCAAATAACCATCAATGACAAATTAGAAGCATTTCTGGAAAAACATAATATTGAACATATTAAACTTCCAATTCCTAAACCTTATGATGGCGATAGAGAAGAGTGGTTAAAATTAATTGTTTATGAAACACTTAAAGATTTAGAATAATAGAATGGCAAAACAGATAATCTTAATTGCTGGCAACATTTGTGCAGGAAAGACCGAACTTGGTAAGTACATTGAAGAAAATAAAGCACAGTTCGAACCATTTCTTGCAGAAGGTGAAGAAGTTACATTCATTCCTGAATTTATTGATCCAGTAGCATTAGAGTTATTTTATAAAGACATGAAAGAACATAGTGTAACCTTTGAAGAAAGCTGTCTAAGAGGAAGAATTAACCGCCACTTAAAAGCCAAACAGGAGTCAGGGATTTACATTTTTGACAGAGGCACGATTGAAGGAGCAGAAACATTTTGTAAGAATTCTTTCGAAGAAGATAATCTTTCACGTGAAGACTATGAGAATTACCATCGTAACTTAGAAAGGGGATTAGACCAATTAGATCGTACAAAACAAGATCAATGGTTAGAACAGATAGTTATTTATTTAAAAGTTGGTAATGAAAAAGTTTTAGTTGAAAGACAAAAACAAAGAGATACAGCTAACGAAACTATTCCTATTGAATATCTAATAAAGATTAACAGAATGTATGAAACTCTTTTTGGTAATGTTGACCTGGTTTATTCAAAGTATGCTGTAAGGGCGCCAGAAGTAATAACAGTTGACGCCACCCAGGATTTCACTCGAGATAAAGGTTATCATTCAAGAATACTAGACTCTTTGGTCCAATCACTAGAAAGAAAACAAGATAGAAACCAACAAATTCTTCTAAAGTAATAAATAAGAAAAAAGAAAAAAGAAAAAAAAAGAAATTTACTTTCGCTTCATTAACCAGTAAGCAACCACAATTACTGCAATTACTACCAAGATTAAAGCCACCCACGGCCAAGTTGATTTGCCTTCTTTAGTTATTTCTTCAGTTATTTCTTCAGTAGTTTCTTCAACAACTTCTTCGCCAACTTCAGCTACTTCAGCCACTTCTTCAGCAACTAGCTCTTCTTCAGTTAACGGAGCCGCTTCTTCTTTTTGCCCAATTACAAAATAACTGAATCCAGGAGTTTCCGCGGTATAATGTTGATAAGTATCATCAGCAGAACCAAGGGTTGTCTTCAACTCTACCCACTTCTCATCGACATACCTAAACATAGCAACATTATTCTTACTAAACTTGTTTTCTTTCAACCATGCTTTAGTTACTTTAAAGTCAATTGTTACTGATCCTTCTAAAGCTTCTTGAACATTATTCTCAGTAATCTTAACATTCTTGTAAACTTTGTTACTAAATGTTTTAACGTTACTCGGCAAACTAGTTTTCTTCTCAACTTTTAACCAAGCCCCGTAAATGGTTTTGTCAACTTTAAAGTTTACTTCAGTAACACCAATTTCACCATTATCAACTTCCACGGTGGCTGTTTCTCCACTATTAATGGAAGCCCAAACTTCTTTTGCAAATAAACCCGCAGCACCTGTTCCGATACCACCAGAAGAACCACTATTACCACCACCACTAGATGATGCTGTACTTTCAGTATATTGGACACTACGCGCATTTCCAGCCTCGTCTGTACAAACAACAGTAAAAGTAAAGGAAGTTTCAGATTGCAATCCAGAATAAGTAATTGTCCAGGAATCTTTAGTCCCAGTAATAGAACCAATATCTGAAGTACAACTAGCAGCATCAACATTTGTACTTACATCAATTGTAAGTGAACTGGTTGATATAGTTGTAGATGTAAAAGAAATAGTTGGTGCAGTATTGTCAATCCAAAATGTTCTATTTACTGACCAAGACTCATTAATGTTATTAGCAGTATCATTCACATAAACAGTTAAGTTATAATGACCATCAGTAATATTTGCAGTACCATAACTAATGTTCCAAGAACTTCCATTAGCAGCAGTAATGTTTATTAAATACTGAGACCCACTAGCATTACTAAAATTAAGAACAACCCAATCAACACCAGCTAAACCATCTGTAGCAGTTACGTTAAAAAGAACAACACCACTTAAGTTATTACTAGAGTTACCAGTTATGTTCAACTGAGTAACTGCTGGAGCAATAGTATCATAAACAAACTCAAATCTAGTAGTACTATTCACATTGTTAACTGTATCGTTTGCCAAGATAGTTAAATTATATCTATTGTTACTCAAATTACCAGACGCATTTAATGTAAAGTTCCAATAATTGCCATTAGCAACAGATGAGTTGTAGATATAAATTTGTCCACTACTACCATTACTAATATTAAACCTTACCCAATCCATTCCAACTAAAGCATCTGTGGCAGTTACATTGAAAAGGAAAGTGTTAGTACTAAAATTACCTGCCGGTGTGTTAATAGTTACTACAGGAACAGTGTTATCAACTGTAATATTTATCGAATAATTAGATGGCATATTCAATGCACCAGAAACATTGGACATGTTAATCATTAATTTATACATTCCATCTGTAAGAATTGAGGTGTCAAATAATGAAGATTGATTATTATCAAATTTAACGTCATTTAAAGTATTATTCCAAATAGTTTCGTTGTAAACAAAAGATCCATTTAATGCTTGAAAACGAAACGTCACATTTGTAATGTTGTTAGCGTTTGACCCATCTTGGTTCAATGTTACATTCAGCACAATACTCCCACTATAATTAGTCATATTTACTGGTGCAACGACCGTCGAAGAACTAATTAGTCCAAAAGCAAAACAAGCTAATAAAACAAATACTAAAACAAATAAAACCAGGATCCCTTTTTTTTTGAAATTCATATATATCAACCTCTTTTTTTAAATGTAAATTTATAGTAATAGTAAATCTTAGGACATTATAAAAGTTTCTTTTTCTAGAAAATAGTTCTATATCTGTAAACTATATGTTCAATAACATAAATAAAAAGAAAAAAATGGACTTGCCGAGACTTTCAAAAATAATTCCGCAGTGCGTTGGATTTTATATCCAACTCGCTCTTGCGTATCAAATGCGCGTAACCATTTGGTTGAACTCGGGTCCCACGGCTGCCAGCCGTGAATAATAGCCGTTATACTACAAGCCCAAAACAAAACAGAAATAATTAACCTACTATATATACATAACGGAAAAATTCAAACCATCTTTTCAACTTCTTCACTAGTTGTAGCCTGCTCTGCTTTCTTATCATCTCTAAACTTCAAAAATCTTGGAAATCGTAAAGCCAATCCAGAAGCGGCCGTATGAAACGGACTTTTAGTAACTTCTGCACCAAAAACTTCTACAACCACATTTGGTGAAAACCAAACATCTGCTTCCATTTCTTTCTTAAACAGTAACCGAGCAGGTTGTTTCTTAAGTTCATACTTCTTTAATTTCTTGGGCAATTCTGCTAAAACCTCATCAGTTAAACCAGTTCCCAATTTACAAAAAGTTTCAAACCGATCTTCTTTGTCATTATAAACTGCACAAAGTAAAGCCCCGTAAACTCCACTCCTTTTACCCCTACCGTAAAAAGCACCAACGATAACCAAATCAAGAGTATCAATCATTTCTTGAACGTATTCCTTTTTCCATTTGATCCAATTCCAACCCCGAACCCCGGCTTGATAGACAGAATCTTCTGCTCGGGACTTAATAAAAATACCTTCATAACCAGAATTCAACATTTTTCTAAAGAATTCATCAATCTCATTAACATCATCAGTAAGAATTCTTTCAGTAGGATTAACTTCTTTATTCTTATGTAAAATCTTTTCTAATTTTTCACTTCTCTTAAAATAAGGTTCGTTCAAATAAGGTTTTCCATTTAAATATAATAAATCAAAAACTTTGAAATTGATTGGAATCTTCTTAACATATTCTTCAATGTCGTGTTTTCTTCTTCTCTGCATTAAAACTTGGAACGGTTGCGGTTTACCATCTTGATCAACAGCAAGAACTTCTCCCTCAACAATAAATTCTTTCTCGGGAATTGCTTTCAGTAGATACTTAACTAAATCTGGAAATTGATCAGTAATATTATCAAGTCTTCTGGAAAATAAATGTATTTTTCCTTCTTTATCTTTATGTGCTTGGATTCTTTCCCCATCATATTTAGCTTCAACAGTAACTTTGCCAGGAATCTTTTCTTGTGCTTCCTCTAACGATTTAACTCTTTGCCCGAGCATCATTCTTATTGGTATGCCAACATGAATCTCAATCTTTTCAATCGCTTTCAAACCTTTCTTAGCTAAAGTTTCCGCAATAATTCCTACGTCAGGACAAATGTTGTAAGCGTTTTCCAAAATTTTCTTATTTTGCTTATCTCCCGTAAAAGCCATTGCTAAAGCATCAAGTACGGCCATTTCTGCTACGCCCATTCTTAACGTTCCTAAAGCAACTCTTACTAAATACTTAGCACTTTTACCAGTACATTTCTGTAACATTGCTGCAAGAGTATTAATTTTCAAATCCTGGCTTTTCGCTCCAGAAGTTTCTGCAATCTTATGTAATCCTTTGAAAGCTTCATCTAAAGTTAATTTTCCTACTGGAACAAGAGTCATTGGTTTTGTTTTCATAATTTTCTCTGCTACTAAACCGGCATCACCTGTTTCTTTCAAAATTCTTTTAACTCTGCTTGAATCTGCACCACCAGCAATAGAAATTGATTTCAAAACCATCTTCTCTGCTAGATTTAATACAACAGATTGATAGTCAGAAGCAATCTGCCCAAGAGTTAGATAAGAAATAATTCTAATGTCGTCCTTTGGAACTTCTTTAAAGAATTCTGCTAGAATTTCTCTTATTTGATTCCCTGAAGCAGTATTTTCTAGTTCTTCATAGATGTTGGCTAGCTTAGTAAAGTCCATAGAATTCTAGATTACTCATTATTATTTAAAGGTTGTTGTAAGATATTAAAAGTTAAAAATAGACCACCCCCATAAAGTAACAACCCCACAAAAACTTTATAAACAAAAACAATTCTGAAAGTAATATGAGAAAATATCTTTGTAATGATTGTAATTTAGAAAGGTTATTAAAAAGTTTTGCAGGTAAAACCTTTGAAGATCCAAGAATAGTTTTAAACTCATTATCTGAATTAAATAAGCAAGATATGGAAGATTATGTTAAAGTAAAAGGCTTAGACGTATTGAAACAAGGAAGAGAAACACTTTTACAAGGAATTTATACAATGACATTAGGTGGTATAGCTTTAAACCATCAAATTGGCAGAGAAATGGAATTTTCAGATTTTTTAATTGTAGGTGGCTTATGGTTTGGAGCATTAGCATCAACAGGGGCTACTTTATTACATAAAAATGAGACCAAAGAACTTTCCGAAAAATTAGAAGAAATTTGTTATCCTCATTGGTCAACTTTTATCCGTGAAAATAAAGGGATGTATCAATTAAGTACAGAATCAGTAAAAGATCCAAAAGATAATAGCTGGGGAAGCGATGAAGAAATAATGAACCAAAAATCAGAAGAAGGAAAAAAAATCATAGATTCTGAAAGATCACTGGAAAATAGAAAACAGGGTGAAGCATATGTTTTAGTAAACGGAGTATTAGTTACTGAATGTGAATCCAGAAACGAAACAGCTGATGTTATTGATTTTAAAACAGGAATAAAACTAGAAGAAGAATCTTATTCAACAAATCTTAAAATTGTTACAAAAAATGAATTTGGTTTAAAAACAGCTGATGCATATATAGAAGCACCAACTAATGAATTATTAGGTCAAGATAGATCTTTATTAGGACAAGAATTATGGATGTTATGCCAATATGAAGGAGAAAAAATTAGAGTAGTAGATTATGGCCCTGCTGTTAATATAACTCCGACTGTTCCTGAAGTTATTAGAAAAGTCCAAGTTTGAAAATAATTAGAAGATTTAAAGGTTGTTGTGCTAGAAATAGAAAGATCCAAAATAAATTATTTATACTCTTCCATTAATGCTAATTTAGGATCTAATAATTCTTCAACCAAATCTGGATCCTCAAAATATGGGCCCGCAATCATAAAAACATAAATTTTGTCTCCTCTACGTATCTGAATAATATTACCAAAAATTTCATCATCATCATTCACTAAAAATGAAAAAAAAGTTTCATCACCCAAATCAATAAAGTTTTCTTGTTCTTCTACTTTACTATCACCAAAATATGCGCCACCTTTGTAAGCCAGAATAAAGTTTCTGAAACTTTGTTTTGCTTCAGCCACATTTTTCTCAAAGTTAATAGATGACATGATCATTAACTGATCAACTTTTTCTATTTCAAAGGAATCGTATTCATATTCTATTTCAATAGACCCATCAGTATAAGCAACTTTATCATATTCTCCAATTTCTGCCAGATATGAAAGATCATAGTCTTGAAAATCTTCAACTGAAATTAATAAACCCTTTTCTTCTTCAGAAATAGATAAAGGGATACATCCACTAATAAAAAACATTAAGATTAACAAAATGGGGGTTATTTTCTTCATCAATACAGATTTAAACACAATAAGTATATAAAATTATAGTTGCAACAGAACAACAATTTAAAAAAAGAATTTACTCTTCTTCTTCCTCTTCTTCAACTTTCTTCTTTACAAAAGAACTAAGAGTATGACAACTCATCATTGCTTTATAAGAAATTTTTTTTGTAACGTTTTTTATAATCATCCATCACCTCTTTTTTGTAAACACCCAGCGGAAAAACTAATTTCCGTGGATGTCGGAAGTTCCTTTGTTCCCTAACACCTATCAGAAATTCAGAAAGCGAACTTGTTTATAAATAATGTTGGGGTTGAAAATATATTCTATAACCCGATACCATTCCAAAAGTATAATTGCAGTTTACTACTCGCAACCAATATGTCCCATTACTACTTTTGTAGAGGTAGAAAAAGTTTAAGATTAAATTAAAAATAATTATTAAAAGTTTTAGTCAGAACCAGATCTCGGGAAATTGTTTTCTAATTTCCAAAACGAGATTCAAAGATTCTTTATACTGAACATAAGTATTTTCTTTCATCTGTGCAAAAGTCTCATCTTGCGATAAATAGGGAATACATTTTTCTTCATAACGTAAAATCCTACCAGTTAACCCAGATAAACAATTTCCTTTACGATGAACTTTAGCTCCATCAGGTGGCAGAGCATTTAGTTGCACTTTCAAGTGAGTATATAAAGAATAAACTTCTCTGTCTTGTAAACGTTCTTCTAACTCTTCTCTTGTTTCTTGTTTCATTTTACTAAGAACATCTATTTACTTCTGTACCAGATCAATTTCTTGAGAATCTTCAACTTCGCCAGTACCAGCATTAAGTTTCATGTTTACGAACTTCAGCTGTTTAGTTATGAAAGTAAAATTCCAAACTGTTTTCTCTTGATAAGTTTGCAAGATAATAAAGCCATCTCCCAAAAGTGCCCCAGGAAAACTTTTAGGAAGTTCTTCTTTGAGAATATCTAAAGCTTGTACAAAAGATAATTTCACTTCATCTAACTTTAAAGGTTCAACTTTAGCATCCTGTTTCTTAAAAACATCATCCGCTGGTTTAATCTCAAAACCGTTTTGATTAGCAACAAATACAGTTATCTTATCATTAGAATGGTAACCAATTTCCCAGTTAGATTTTAATTGAAAGTCTGCACTTAATGGACAAAATAAATGTGATAAAAAACTTTCAGCATTATCTTGCTGCCACTGTTTAAACAAATCATCCTCAGAAAGTTTCTCAATTAACTCTTTCATTATGCATATTCTCTCCAAGTAAAACCACACTTAGTACATCTAAAGAATCTGGTTTCTGGTTCATCTGCGCCACGAGTTTGCTGAGTCCAGTATAAAGCAATCCCGTGCCCACATTTCTCACACTTTGCTTTAATTTTTGGATGAGTATCTGTATCTTCCATAATTTCAACTTTCTTACTAACACTACCTTTTTCTTTTAGTTCGATTGTTTCTTCTTCAGGGGCTTTATTAAAACCACAAGTACAGAAAAGAACTTTTTTACCGGCCTTCATTTTTGGCCTTAATATTGAACCACATTTTGGACAAAACATTGTATATTCACCTATAAGTATATTTAACGATTTTGTTGGAATTGTGAAGTTATTTATATAATTTTGGTATTTAGGGAATATGCTTTGAGACTAAACCTTTTTAAACATTTAACTTATCCCAATTAATATGGATTATGAAAAAATTGGTTTGAAGTCAGGAATAGAGATACATCAACAACTTGAAGGGAAGAAATTATTCTGTAATTGTCCAACTTTGTTAAGAGATGATAAACCAGATTTTGAAATTAGAAGAAAATTAAGAGCGTCAGCTGGAGAATCTGGAAAAATTGACGTTGCTGCAAAACAAGAACAAATTAGAAATAAAACGTTTATCTATCAAGGTTATCATGATACTACTTGTTTAGTTGAATGCGATGAAGAACCACCGCATGCAATGAACCAAGATGCTTTATACACCTGTTTACAATTATCTAAATCAGTTAATGCTAATGTTTCTCCAGTTGTGCAAGTGATGAGAAAAACAGTAGCAGATGGTTCTAACACTGGTGGATTTCAAAGAACTGCTTTAATTGCCAGAAATGGTGAAATTGAAACTTCAGAGGGGATTGTTAGAATTGATAACATTTCTTTAGAAGAAGATGCTTGTAAAATTGTTTCTGAAACCGAAACTGAGAAAACTTACAAATTAGATCGCTTAGGAATTCCGTTAATTGAAATTGGAACTGCCCCAGATATTAAAACGCCACAACAATGTCAAGAAACGGCAAAAAAATTAGGAATGTTATTACGTTCACTTCCAAGAGTTAAACGAGGATTAGGAACCATTCGGCAAGATGTTAATGTTTCTATTAAAGGTGGAACAAGAGTAGAAGTTAAAGGAGCACAAGATTTACGTGCTATTCCAACACTAGTTGATTTAGAAATTAAACGGCAAATGGAATTGTTAAATATCAAAAAAGATTTGTCTGGAATTAAATTGAATGAATTTAAAATTTATGATATAACTAAATTATTACAAAAATCTAAAGCCAAAGTTATCGAATCTGCAATTAAAGTTAAAGGAAAAATTTTAGCTTTGAGGTTGAATGAGTTTTCTGGAATTATTGGTAAAGAATTGCAACCCAATTACCGGGTTGGCAGTGAATTCTCGGGCCGAGCAAAGATTAAAGCTGGCGTAAAAGGAATATTTCATTCAGATGAATTACCTAACTATGGAATTACTAAAGATGAAGTTGATTTAATTAAGAAAGAATTGAAATGTAAAGAGAAAGATGCTTTTGTGTTAGTTGCTGCTTTAGAAGATAAAGCCAAGATTGCACTTTCTGCAGTTTATGAACGGGCTGAAGAGTTGTTTACAGGAGTCCCAAAAGAAGTTCGTAAAGCGGAACAAAATGGGTTATCCTCTTTCATGCGGCCAATGCCTGGTTCTGCTCGTATGTACCCTGAAACAGATGTTCCTTTAGCAAGACCAGACCCACATTCAGTAGAATTACCTGAATTAATTTCTGAAAGGGCTGAACGATATCAAAAAAAGTTTAGTTTGAATTCAGATATGGCCAATCATGTTGCTAAATCAAATTATTCAGAATTGTTTGAAGAATTAGTAAAGAAATATCCTAAATTCAAACCAGCATTTATTGTTGATACGTTAATATCAATGCCAATTGAAATTAAGAA
Organism: Candidatus Woesearchaeota archaeon; assembly: GCA_018696595.1. GTDB lineage: Archaea > Nanobdellota > Nanobdellia > Woesearchaeales > GW2011-AR9 > JABJOX01. The sequence continues at coordinate 263,884 of JABHQW010000003.1, forward strand.
GAAATATCAATTAGATTCTTCTAAATTAACTGATGAGAATTATAAAGATTTGTTTAAGTATTTGCATTCAGAAGAAATTCATAAAGATATTGTGGTTGATGTTCTGATTGATATGATTAAAGGCAAGTTTGATTTAAAAAATTATGAATCTCTTTCCACAGAAGATGTTCATGAAACTATTAAAAAGATTGTTTCTAAAAATAAAGGGGCTCCTTTTGGCGCTTTAATGGGTCAATGCATGAAAGCTCTTGCTGGAAAAGTTAGTGGGAAAGTGATTAGTGAAGCCCTCAGAAAGGAAATTTCTGGGGCGCAAAAGTAATCGTTGTTACTTTTTGCGAACTGAAGAAATTGACCACCAAAAAGTGATAAATTTATAAATGGTTAATTTCTTTGATGTATTATGGGAGATTTATTACAATTCGCAAGACAAGAAATGGCTAATTTGTATGCCATAGGATTACAAATCCCAGTCCCCACTGGTGCTAAATTCGTGGATCATGGCGAAGTAATAGACAAAAAACAACAAGAATTATGGGGATCCTGTACAAATCAATATTCTGCTGGAAAAATGTTAACAGAGTTAATGGTCAATGGATTATTAGAAAGAGATGTAAAAACTTTTGCTCGTGGACATGAAGAAGGCCATGCAACATTTTATTTAGGTCATTTAAAATCTCTTAAAGAAATTGCTGAGGAGTTAGAAGTAACTTTGAAATTTTTTACAGATGATTATTGTTTAAAACATGATGAAGCTATGAAAAGATTTCTTATTCCTGGTGTAGGAACCAATGAAGATTATAACATTGCCAAATGTAAACCCATGTATGAACGAGAGATGATTGCACATATTGGTGGATTAGCAGCATTAGTAAATTCCCCTTCAGCAAAAAAAAGTATTATTGAACATGTTCAACATGCCATTTGTAATGGCGATATAAATGCATATCCGTTAGCTAAAGCGGTTAAAATAACCAGGCGTTTTTAGTTGTCACTCTTTTGTGACAAAAACAACGAAACATTTATAAATAAGCTTAATTCTTAGTATATTATGCTTGAAAGACTGGTAGAAAGTACTAAAACAGGTGATGTTGGACTAGGTTTAAACGATTCTTCTAATAGCGTTTTCGCTGAAAATGGTGCTATTGAAAGGTCTTTAGAAAAGAGCGTAAATTTTGTTTATGATACCATTTATGGAAATAGAGACACTTCTGAAATGTCTGATAAAGAAAAAGTAGCACGTTTAGCTGGTGCAAGTGCTTTAATTGCGGCCATGGGAACTTCTTACGTTTTAGCTGAATCAGTTTGTAGGGGATCAGAATTTATTGGTAGAGGAACAGTAGAATTATTAGGAAAAGCAGGAAACCTTGCTTATAATAAATTAGAGTTTGTTGAAAACGCTACTGAGAAAGTTAAAGATGTTTATAATCAACTTCAAACGAAAGTATCTAGACCAATAAAGAAAAAAATTGGCCGATTCTTTAAAAGATTTAAAGACCAGTTAGTAATTGGTGCTTCTGTAGCAACATTAGCATTAAGTTATGGCGGAATTAAAGGATGTAATGAAGAACCTACAGCAATTGTTGAACCAGAAAGAGATTATAGAAACCCAATAAATAGTATTACAGATTTATTTGAAGAACCTCAAGAAGAGGAAAGAGTACAGAGACCAACCTCAAGAACAATAGAACCACCAAGACCAGTTATTCAACAATCTAGAAGAGCCCCTGAAAGAGTAACACCTCAATGTTCAAACACAAGTTCAAGAAGTGAATATCAAAATGTTGCTAATGCCGCCCAATCAAGAGCAATTTCTCAAAGAACCAATTATGCTTTTGATAATGCACCAACTAGTCCTTTAGAAGGACTAACTGGAAACACTGAACCAGGAAGAACAAAAATTAATTGGTTAAAAAACAGAAATAAATGTAACCAGTTTGTTGGAGACGCATTAGTGCAAGCAGGACATAAAGTTCCAACTCATGAAATGAATGATAGAAATCATTCTTTACATTACAAAGAAATTGAACAATTCCCTCATGAAGATAATTATTTTACAAAAGTTACTGATTTCTGTGATATTAAACCTGGACACGTTTTAGTTATTGATCATCCAACTAGTGGAGAAAGTACTGCTCACGGAGAAATCATTGCTGATGTGAATTATCAAACTGGAACAATTAGAAGTTTCGGTGCCCACGCAGATGGTGCTTACAAAAAAACATTTGACATTTTCAAACACGCTAAACTTGTTACTGATGATGAAAATAATATACATTGGAAATTAGGCTTGGACAAAATCTATGTATTAAAACCAAAATAAAAATGGATCTAAAACCACAATTAGAAGAAGCTATTAAATGTACAAAGCAAGCAGGAACGTGGGTAAATCAACACCAGCCTAGTTTTGCTAGATTTGCAGATCCAATCATGATGAGAACTGCTGCTGGTTTAGGTTATATAGAAGGAGTGCAAGGAGTTATCGAATCCACTCAAGCACCGCCATTAATTCAAGCTGCATTATATTCTGCCGCAGGTGTAGGAATGGTTAAATGGAATGAGATTGTTGTTTCTGAAATTAATCGTGGATTACATGAATATAATTCTAGACAAACCGTTGGAGATGGATTTAATTGGGCAAAGAGTTTATTATTATTAGGCACGGCTAGTTTAGCAGTTTCTTCTCTTACAGATAATTGTGATAGTCAAGGAACTCCTTTTCATGAAGAAAATGTTGAATACATAACTAAAGATTTTGTTCAAAAACCAGCAAATGACACTCTTAGGTTCCTTATTGGAGAATCTGAAGAAGAACTAAACGATTTTGAATCTGAGTTGCGCGATTTATTAGCTGAGGAAGATTTAGAATCGGACTTAGAAAAATTTGAACTTTATGAACCAGATGTGAGTTTATCAGATATTGTTGACGAAGATTCTCAATCAATCAATTTGGTAGATATTGAACAATTAAAATCAAGGTTAGAAGAAACTCTTGCTAGACAAGCAATTATAGAAACACCATTACATCCAAAAGCACAACAACATTATGAGGGGTACTCTGGAAGACATCATCATCGAATGGTTAAAAAGATTGAAAGAACTAGCCAATATGATGATTTAATACAAGATGCCGCAGAGAGATATAATATTGATAAAGAAGTAATGTCTGCTTTAATTATTAAAGAGAGTGATGGTAATTTTAAAGCAAAATCTCATGTTGGCGCTCGAGGTTTAATGCAAATCATGCCAAGGACTGGAAAATACCTTGCCGAAATAATGGGTGATAAATTTGTCGAACTAACTGGAAGAAGCACATTAAGAACTTCTGATTTGTATGACCCAAAAATTAATATTGAGATGGGTGCGTTTTATTTAAGATTTATTCATGATCGTTATGGAGACCGAATTTTGAAGAAACGTGAACAAGCAAGTAAAGATTATCAAGAATGGACTGCAGCTGACCGCTGGGATTTCACTATGGCTTGTTATAACCGAGGTCCAAGTGGAATGACTAGAAATATGATGAAAGCCCGTGCCGACACATTCTGGGATTTAGAAAAAGAACAAACTACTGATGAAGTGTTATTTTATGTTCCTAGAATCAGAGCAATTGCAAAAGTTCGTGCTGAATATTTAATGAAGCAATCTGGTGTTAATGAAGAAGTTGCGAGGTTGGTGCATTAGAATGAGATTAGCATTAAATCAAATATTACCTGAACTAGAAAAAGAAGAACATTTTGTCCATATAGATATTAACAACCATTTGTTTATACAATTAGCTAAAACAGAAGGTAAAAGAGTAGAAAAATTATGTTATTTTCCTGAAAATAAAATTATGTATATCCCAATCACAACTGGGATTGTTAATGGATTGACACTAAAAAAACTTGCAGATCAATTTGGTCCTGAAAAAGCAGAACATGATGCAACGAGTGCAAAACTATTTTTGGCAGAAACAAAAAAATATTGGACTGCTCCTAAAAGAGAAGTTCTTGAAGAAGCAATTAGTCAAGAAGCAAGAACTGTTTGTTCAGATATTAATAGATATAATAGAAACAAATTAGAAGAATTATATCAAAGTATTTTAGGTTGGAACGTTTTAGAAGCATGTACTGAAGCTTATGCAGAATCGTTTAGAAAAGATTCAATTATACTTGAACGTCACAATCTTGTAGACCTCACGGAAGAATATAAAGCCCTTGCTTCTTTTAACAGAAAAGTATCTGCTCAAGCAGGTTATGGTGCTAAAAGAACTGAAAGATTCATTCAAGAATATGAAAATACTTGGAGATTCAGAGGACTTGAAAAACCAAAAGGTGATTTTGAAGAAATTAAAAATAAAGTTGTTGAGGAAGCAACAACTCATTTTACAAAATGAAAGCAAGATTAGAAGAATTAGCATTACAAAATTACCAATAACTTTATAAAAACAATTAGAAAATAAATAAAACATAATTAGGAGGAATATTAAAATGACTGAAATTAAGAAAGGAGATAAAGTAAAAGTTGAGTATACAGGAAAGTTAGAAGACGGCACTGTATTTGATAGTTCTGAAGGTAAAGCGCCTCTGTGCTTTGAAGTAGGAGCACAACAAGTAATTCCTGGTTTTGAAAAAGCTGTTGAAGGAATGAAAAAAGATGAAGAAAAAGAATTCACACTTAAAGTAGATGAAGCTTACGGTCCTGTTAAGGAAGAAATGGTACAAGAAATTCCTAGAGATAAGTTACCAGCTGAACCAGAACCTAAAGAAGGTATGATGTTAATGATGCAAGCACCTACTGGTCAACAAATCCCTGCAAAGATTACAAAAGTTGCAGATGATAAAGTTACAATCGATATCAATCATCCATTAGCTGGAAAAGAATTAACCTTCTCTGTAAAAGTAGTTGGTGTAAACGATCCAGAAGAAGCTAAAGATGAGAAGAAAGATGATGATGGTTGTAAACCAGACGATTGTTCTTCATGTTGCGGTTGCAACTAATTTTTTTTAATTTATTTTTTTAAATATTTTTCTTTTTGGTTAACTTTATATAATTCTTTAATTTCCTAAATTTTATGAAACAAGTTTCCAAATCTCTTAGAGTCTGGTTTAAGATACATTTTATCGTAGATTTCTTAGTAGCAATTCCTTTAATCTTTTTCACTAAATGGACATTAGGATTGTTTGGCTTTCCATTAGAAAATTTAGTTTTCGCTCGTTTAGTTGGCGCGGCATTAATTGGTATTGGTGGAACCTCATATTTCTGTAAGAAGAAAGAACACTTTGAAATTATGTTGATTCTGAAAATATTTTGGAGCTTAACTGCAATTCTTGCTTTGATCTGGGGAATAATAGAAACAGGAAGTTTATCTTTATGGATATTTTTAGTTGTGTTTGTAATCTTTTCCGGAATATGGCATTACTATTGGTTTAAGAAATGAAAAAAGAAAAAGTTGTCCTAATAATCTTCTGTATCTTTATCCCTATATTCTTACTACTGTTCTCATACAAAGTTGTATTAGGATTATCTGATCTGACTGAGAATCAACAAGAAACAATGGATTTCTTAGATAACAAAGAAGAATTAAACTTAAACTACACGTCTTCCGCAGTATCACATTTAGAAGATGTTAAAGGAGTAATGAACTTTATTGATTATTTGTTTTATTTTAGTTTACTAGTTTGCACTGGAATTATTACTTACTACAAAAAGAACAAAGAACAATTAATGAAACTTTTCAAATATGGAGGAATAACAACTTTAGTCTCTATTGGATTTATTTTATTGTTTGCTTTGTTTGCTTTCAATCATGTATTTACTTTATTCCATCAGATCTTCTTTCCGCAAGGTAACTGGATCTTTCCCACAAATTCATTATTAATTCAAACGTTTCCAATTGATTTTTTCATTGGAATTAGTTTTAAGATCTTTTTGTTAAGTATTGGATTTGGAATAGTTTTTATTTTGCTTAATTCTTTGTTAAAAAAGAAACAATTATCTTAGCACAACAATATTTAAAAACTAACATTTGTTTTTTACTTAATTATGGACCCAGCAACAAAGATAGAGAATGATTATCCAACCAAAGTAAATCAATCTTTAACAAGATTACAACTTGCAGGATATCTAGAAATTAGATGTTTATGGGAACCAACAAACTATGATAAAGCAAAAGCCATTTTATCCATAAATAAGGAAGATAATAAATTAACATTTCCAAGTTTAATAGAACAAAATGATGATTATGTTACCGAAATCTGTGAAGGAACTTTTGCAGGTCAAGAATATTTAGTACAAGAAGAGTTTCTAGCATCTTTCTTAGAAAGAATGTTAACTAGAAACCCAGAAAAACAATATCAACTTGCCCAAGACATAGACAATTTACCAGAACAAGAAGGCACTGAATTTTATCATAACATTGCAGCAATTTCTGTTCAACGCCAAATTCCATTTCAAGATACCCTTACTTTATTGGGAGTTTATGTTTTACATCAAGCTCAAGAACAAGGATTGGTACAAATGGGACAAAATGTGGGTGATGAAGTTTGTTGTGTAGTTTATCATCCTAAAGATAGTAATTTAGAGAAAAGAGTTTAAACAAACCTTTTTATATTCCTAAAATTTCTTACTTAATATGTTTGTAGTAAGAGGAGTTAAAGGTTGGATAGTTACATTGATTGCCTTAGCGGTAATCATAATCGCAATAGTGTTAGTATTTCAACTATTTTTATTCTTACTTCCGTTAATATTAATTGTAATTATCATTAGTTACCTCTTTAGAATGCTCAACAAACTTAAAAAAGAGGAACCAAATAATTACATAGATGTTAAGTATAAGGTAAAGAAATAATGACAAAGCCCCTAGTGTTAATCAATTTTAAAACGTACAAAGAAGCTTATGGAGATAAAGCATTAGAATTAGCAAGAAAGATTGCTAAGGTTAAGAAAACAAAATACGATTTAGCAATTGCCCCGTCACTATTAACAATTAAAGAAGTTGCCCAGAAAACAAACTTAACAATCTTCTCACAACACACTGACCATATTAATTTAGGTGCAAATACAGGAAGGATCCCAATCGATGAGCTTAAATCATTTGGAGTTAAAGGAACAATATTAAATCATTCTGAAAGAAAGATACCATTGAAATTTCTTAAAGAGATTGTTCAGAGATGTAAAAATAAAAAATTAATTACTGTTGTTTGTGCTTCCACAATTTCAGAGATTAAAAAAGTAGCACTATTTCACCCTAATTATATTGCTTACGAACCAAAGGAGTTTATTGGCGGAAATATTTCTGTAACAGAAGCCAAGCCAGAGATTATTGTTCGCGCAGTAGAAACAGTAAAATATCTCAGCCCGAAAACAAAAGTTCTTTGCGGTGCTGGAATTCATTCCAAAGAAGATTTAGGACACGCGTTATTATTAGGAACAGAAGGTGTTCTGATAGGTCATGCTGTTCCAAAAGCTAAAGATCCAAAGAAATTCTTAGAAGAAATGTTAATTTAAAAAGAATTTATTTAACATTCACATAAAACTTCTGAGTGTTACCATATTGTTTAGAATCAGAAAATATCTTAACACTAAAAATATATTGACCATTAGGGGCAGTCTTAGGAACATTGACTAAAATGGATTCACTAACATGTTCTCCCTCCAATATTTTAATTGATTTGGTGTTAAAAAGTAACCAGGTATCGGTTCCAGAAACTGACACTTGTGATTCAGTTTCATCTAACACTTTAGATAATCCCACTTCAATATTAAATTTATCTCCAACTCCACCGATATTTAGAATTCCAATTCCAAATACGTGCTGTTCTCCTCTATTTACATAAGCAACATGTAATGGTAAAGCAACAGGTTTACCTTGATCAACTAACAATCTTTCAAGTTCTGTTTTAGTTTTTGCATCTAATTCTCCTTTAATCTCTTCTGCTCCACCAATGAATTTGTAAAGTAAAGTAATTCCTCCAGCAAGAACAACTAATGAAATGATAACAACAACTAAAGTGTTTATTGAAAGTCCGATTGCAGCCTTTTTGTTCATCATATAGCACAAAAGTAACTAAAAATATATAAAGATGCTTTACTATTACTCAGTCATGTCAGTTCCAGAATTAATATTAGAAGAAAGGCTAAGTAAAGTAAAATCAGAAAATATTGCTAAAGAGATTATAAGCAAAAGAGATAACCGTTCTTGGTTAAGAAAAGGAGTAGATTATTTGTCAAGAAGCATTTTATTACCTGCCGCAGCAACTTTAGCAATTGCTTTACCTTCTTGTGAAACTGGAGAAGTCAATTCACAATATAATGGATGTAAGTTCGATAGTCAATGTGCTTCTGGAGAAATTTGTGATAACAATACAAAACAATGTGTTCCAAAAGATAAAGAATTAGAAAGTTGTATTATGGATACAGATTGTCCAGAAGATTTTCATTGCAACCCAGATAAAGTTTGTTCAAATGTTCCAGATACTACTAAGATATTAGGGTCAGCAGTTTCTGAGTTAGAGAGTATTACAGGAGATCAGAAAAAATTAACTTTCAAAGGAAGTTCTACCTACGCCAATAAACTAAAACCAGGAGACATCATAGTAGCAGGTATTAGTAATAAATTGGAAGAAGGATTATTGAGAGAAGTCACTTCAATCAGTAACTCAGGAAGCAATATTAGCGTTCAAACAGTAAGTGCATCTTTAGAACAAGCAATAAAAAAAGGAATAATTAGTGGAACAATTGTTTTTAGTGAGGATTATTTAGGAAAAGCTGATGCAATCACACCAGGAGTAACTATTGAAACAACTTATTTTCCGCTTTCAGAAGAGATGAGTATGGAAATTAATTTTGATCATGTTAATCTTTACAAAAATGTATTATTCTTAGATGGAAGTTTAGAAGGAAATATTTCTGCTAATTTTGAAGTAGAAATTGATTGGTTTAAAATTAAAGAAGTTTATTTTGCTTTAGGTGGCGAAGAAAACTTAGACTTAACTTTAAGTGGAGAAATAAGTAAAACGATTTCTGAACAATTACCCCCAATCAAACCATTACATTTTCCTCCAATTGCTTTTGCCATTCCGACTGTCCCCCCAATACCGGTAGTAATTAGTCCAGAACTATCCATTATTCTTGGAGTTGATGCATCGGGAGAATTAAGTTTTGAAACAGGAATTAATCAATCAATAGAAATGTTATATGGATTACAATACAAAAATAAAGAATGGCAACCAATTAAATCTTTTGCCCATAATTTTGATACTACTGGGGTTAATTTAACTCAAACACACGCAGATATTAGAGCATATGTTATTCCTTTATTCGCTTTAGATTTTTACGGGGTTGCTGGCCCTTACGGTGCAGTTGAAGCTTTTGTTGGTGCAGAAGTTGAACCATTTAATAATCCTTGGTGCTCAGTTTATGCAGGATTGGATATTATGGCAGGAGTTCATGTGGAGGCATTAGGAAAAACTTTAGCCGACTATCATACTACTATTTTTGAATTAGAAAAAGAATTGTATACTTGTGAAGAAAGTAATACGTGTATACCATCTCAAGAGATTTGTGATGGAAAAGACAATGATTGTGATAATAATGTTGATGAAGGAAACGTTTGCGGAAGCACTTGTCAAGATGAATGTTATAATGTTGGACAAACAGAATGTGTGAACAGTTCTTCATTTAAAGAATGTGGAAATTATGATGAAGATAGTTGTTTAGAGTTAAGTTCTACACAATATTGTGGGAATGAGGAAATTTGTGAAAATGGCGAATGTGTTGAAGAATCTACGGGAACAGATTATACAGTTGATGAATTGTTTCAATTATGTTCAGATTGGAGAGATCTCCATAAAGAATGTTACGGAGAATATCCTGCATTAATGAGCATGCTTTGTTCAGAATTATCAGAAGAAGTAAAAGAAAGTGGAAATATTCCAAAAGATTGGCTTTGTGCAAAAAATGCTACTTGTACCAAATATATTGAATGTCACGAGAATTAATAAAAAAAATTAAAATAAAAAAAATTTACTTGAGAATTTCGTATTCTTTAACAATTATCACTAAGAACAAGAACAGTAATACTGCACCACCAATCATGTACCATAATCCTGGGAACATCATTGTATCTCTAATAGCAACATACATTCCCCAGCCCATGACGATAAAACCTAGCCAAAGAAACTTGTCTAACACTAACTTCATGATCTGAAATTCTTGATCCTCGGTCATCTGTTTTTTTCCGTTTATTTTTCTTTTTCTTGCCATTTTTCAATACCTCTAAATGATGTTCACAAAGAAAGATTTCTCTGCGTACGGTGCGTCTGGAGTAATTTCATTACCACCATCATCAACTTCCATTATTCTCAAGTTAACCAAATAAGTTCCAGTATCACCATCTGCATTAATCTTAATATTGTAAGCTTCTGCATTAGTTGTCTGCAAAGTAAACGCACTAGTATCATAGAAAAAACTCACATGATCTTTTAGCTGCTCAATAGTCCACTCTGGATGAGCTTGACTCTCTGTCGCCTCAACTTTAATCTCAAACTTCAATTGAGCGTTGTTAGTATTCTTAACACCAATTGCAATATCTTGCGCGTCTCCCTTCTCAATACTTAATGTAGTTGCTGGAAAACTTAACTTTTTATCACCTGTTCTAAGATCTTCCAAAATCTGTTGTCTAATCTGTTCTTGTACTCCAGTAGAAGTTTCTGTAATAGATTTAAACTGACCACGAACAAAACTTAATCCCAATCCCAGAACAACGAAAGCAATAACAACAATTACGATCGCTTGGATAGATAAGTTCAATGAACCTTTTTTATTATTCATTATTTTACACCTCTTTTTTAATAATTATAATATAAAGTAATATTTTTTCATATATAAATGTTTGGAAAAATAACATTTTTCCAGACATTTCAAAAAGTCCTTGCTTTTTGTTATGTATTGGATATTTCAAGTTAAAAAATTTAGAACAACCTTTTAATAATAAAATCAAAAACTTCTCTGCCAAATATTAACACTAAGTAAGCAAACAAGAAACTGGGAACGAAAGGTACGCCTTCTTTGATCAAGATTAAGTTTTTCAAGGGTAACAATTTAACTAAATCTTCTTTTTCTAAAGTTTTTGCTGCCACAATAATTTTTGTTCCAACTTTAACATCTTCAGCTAACCAATCCCCTTCTGTAAGATTCTCTGGTTTGATTTTTTTAAAGAAACAAGTTTTTTCTACAGAGTTTACGAAACTGAACAAATAAAACATTCCTAAAGGGAGAATGATTAACGGCCAGAAAAATGATTGGAAGATAGTCAAAACAACAAAGATTAAAGAAACGATTAAAGTAAATGAATGTAACTTCTTCTGTTTCTTCATTCTTTTCGTGATATCTTTAACAAAAAGTTTTCTTTTGACAATAGCGATTACAATCATATAAATCAAACCATAAATTGCGCCCAAGAATAATAATGCTAGGAAAAAAAATAGTAAGTTCCAACTATCGGCATTAAAAGAATAATTAATTCCAATAATAACTCCCATCGCCATTAATAGTTTAGAATCTCCGCCACCCCATTGACCAGTATAATAGAATAGAAAAGCTAATGCTAAACAGATAATGAAACCTAGAATCCCGCTAAATAAAACAGTCCAACCCAATTCGAATGAGAAAATAATTCTGACCCCAAACGCAGCAAAGATCAATCCATAATTTAACCAATCAGGAACTTCTCTTGTTCTAATGTCTGAATAAGAAGCAATAAGTAAAGCGATTAATGTGATTGCAATTAGAGTAACATCTAAAACCATATGTAGAAAGAATTATTTTATGTTTATTAAGATGTTGGTTTTTTGTTAGTTCTGGTAACAATTTATTAATAATAAAGGAAGAAAAAAATCATTGAAAACCGTATAGCAAAACATTGAACAATGCTAATTTTAAACACGAACAAAGATAAACAATATAATCTTCATTTTCTAATTATTATTTTCATCTAAATCAAATCAACAAAATTAAAACCAAGACAGTGCAAACATTTATAAACAAAATTATATTAACAGAACCTAGTAGAAAGTAGAATATAATACTTAATAAACAAAAAAACGGTGATAAATATGGTAGACGAAAACTATGATCTCTTACCTCATAAACTTCTTGCAGACTTAAAAGAAGATGTGGATTCTTTAAAAAAGAAAATGAACGAACCAAATCAAAAGATTAACGAACTAATCTTAGAGATTGAAAGTATGAAAGATGTGGTAAATGATTTAAACACAATATTTCAAAAAGCTTTGGCACAAACCAAAGATGCGGACCCACATCAAATTATTAAAGTTCTTGCACAAAGAACAGAAACGGTATTGAATCAAAACGAAACTATTGCTAAAGGCATGGTAGCAATTTCTGATAAATTAGAGAGTTGGATGGAAACACAGAGTCAAGTTGTAAGTAAACCAATACCACAACATGCCCCTGTGGCTCAGCAACAACAACAACAACATATGCCACCACCCCAAATGGGGACATCGCAACATAGTATGGGTCCGCCAGAGATGCCGGGCAATAGAGTTGCTCCAATGCCACCGATGGCAGGACAACAGCAAGGAGGGATGGATATGCCGCCACCACCGCCAGGTTCAAGTAAGAAAAATATAATTGGTGGATTATTCAAATAAAGATGGGTTACTTAAAAGCCAAACAATTATTGGTAACTTTAGCTAAAGTTCAAGAGAAAGAAAAAAAGAACTTTAATAGACTTGAGATCGTTAAAAAGATGAACGAAATAAAATATCTTTCTACACAAAAGAAAGTTCCGCGTTTGACTTTAAGAAAAGAGGTAATTCATTTAGAAAATAAGATCGAAGGAATTCTAGAACTTGAAGAAGAATTAATGAAGAAAAAGAAACATGAATCAAAAAGAATTGTTTCTTTGAAAAAACAAATTACTAATCTGAAGAAAAAGTTAACTGCTTGTCAGGATAAAGATTTAAAGAAAAAGGTTGAAAGATTATCTCACTTATTGGGGGATTTCTTAGCTAAACATGGAACTAAAGATGACATTGAGTTAAGTAAAAAAATCTTGAAAGAAATTAAAGTTAAGAAAAGGTTACCTTCAACTAAAGCTAAGAAAATCAAACATGATCGACACCCTGTTAAAAGACAAAAAGTTACTGAAGTTTCTATTTTAACTGAACAAGATAAATTAAGGATCAGAAGATTACAATTACGGATGAAGATTCTTAAACAAGAATTAGACCAAGTTGAAGAAGTTGATTTACAGAAAACTAAATTGTTGGAACAAAGAGTAAGTCTTTTAGAAATGAAGTTAAACGGTTATTACAAAGAACACCCAGAATTACTTTCTGAAACAATTGTAGAAAAGAAATCTGAAGTGGTTTCTTCGCCGATGGAAGTTAAACATACTTTAATGTTCAATGGTTCTGAGAGTAAAGAATCTTTATTGCTTGGTGACCATGGCAAATCTATAGAAATTGATTTAGAGAAAGAATTACCTTTACCGCCGCCGCCTAAGATGACTGATTAGAGTTCTTGAAGATATATATTTGCGGAGGATAATATTTTTAAATCATTTCTAATTAATTATTGTCTATGAAAGAATTATTAAGAGAAGTTTATTTCTTTAAAGGATTAGATGATGAACAAATTGGTCAAGTTTGTGGCATTTCTATGTTTTCCACTTATCAACCAGGAAAAATAATTATTACTGAAGGAGCAATAGATGATAAATTTTATATCATTCAATCTGGAGGAGTAGAAGTTTATACGAAACCTTTTCTTGAAGCGGAGAAACAAATATTAGCCACATTAGGAGCAGGAAATTTTTTTGGAGAAGTTGCTGCAATCTTTGGTAGACCAAGAACAGCTTATATTGCTGCAACAGATCAAACTTATGCTTTAGAAGTTGATGGAACAGAACTGAAAAATTTGATGAGAGATAACTCATCACTGGGATCTTTAATTATGTATGGAATTGCAGAAGAATTAGCACGAAGACAAGAAACATCTAATAAAAGAGTAAAGGATCTTGAAATTGAAAAGAATACTTTGGCAGCAAAGTTGCACATAGCTGAGACTAAAATTCCAAGAAAGAAACGTGATTAAACAGTAATATTTATATAAGATTTCTTGATTTTCTATGTTTATTGCCCCTGTGGCCTAGCGGTATGGCGTTGCATTGGTAAATCTTAACTTAGTTTTCGTTAAGTTCAAAGATGCAGAGATCCCGAGTTCAATTTCCGTAAGGGAGTTACAAACCCTTCGTTTGAAAGTCTCGGCAGGGGCTCTCTTTTTTTCAATAAACTTTAAAAATAAAACCAACTTCTAAGCATTGCTTATCTCATTAGGTATAGCTTAGCCCCTTTGTGGGCACTTTGCTTTCCAGTTACCCTTTACAGACCTAGTGCTGTATTTCGGGCCCGGGAGGATACCTTTTACAACAGCAACCCTTTTGAGATAAGCAACTTAATTCTCAACAGAAGTAAGTAATATGTCTACTTTGCCAATGGAGGCACATGGCACACTAATTAAAAAATTTAACAGGTGCCATAATCGTGCCGTGCAAGTTGATATATTACTTCTAAACAAAAGAAATTCTTATATAACAAACAACTAAACAAATTCCATGCTAAATCAAATATCACAAGAAATTAAATCCATGATTAACAGTTTCTCTGCAGAAGATAATATAGTTTTCAATAACAAAGTCATCAGAATAAACAAAGATAATTTCCAAGAGATAGTCCTAAATGAAAACAAAACACTAGCTTTCATCGATGGTGGACAAGCAGAGATAATCTCAACTGGAAACTTCTGCCTCTCTTTCATCAGAATAGCAGCTGTTTTCTTTCAAAACAATAAAAAAATCAACCAAATTAAGAAAGAATTCTATTTGTTTACTAAATCTAAATACTTAAACGAAGATTTATACTATGAATCAAAGATATTTGGAAACAAAATAATCAATGAAGAAGATTTATTAATCTCTTCTAATGATTCCAGTATTAAAACAGGATCAGAACGAGCACCAATTTCTAAAATAACAAACATGGCTAGAAGATTTGCAGAATTATCTTTAGCAAAAGAAATCCAAGCAGACCACATTATCTTAGATGGTACTTTAGAACCAACTTTTAAGAATGAAGAAAAATATATTCCCAATAATGCTTCAGCCCTAGCAAAATCATCATCTCTATTCACAACATCAGGAAATTCGCCAGTAATTCTCTTAAATAAAATAGGATTAAGTAATTGTTGGAGTTATTTCTTAGAGAATAAAACTTATTTTGTAAAATTGAATCAGAAAGCCAAACATGTCTTCCGATTTGAAGGTAATAGAGAAGCTCTCCCCCATTTAGTTAGTAATTCTAAAGATGCTTTGTTCCTTGGTTATCCGTATGGATTAATCTTTGTGGATCAGATAGCTAGAGTTTCAAATTCTGAAAAGAATTCTTTGAAAATGAATTTCTTGTTGAGAAAAGATAATCAGGAAATTGCTGAGTATTTGTCTACGAGTAACGCCCATGAGATATTGGATAATATTTCTTAATGTAATTACTACTTACCAGTAAGATTTATAAAAACGTCCTCTTCTAAACGTATTAATGACTTATAAATCCTATTTCAATCAATTAGCAGCAAGAGAACAAATTGAACCATTAAAAGAAGCAATCGAAATAACAATTGATTTAAGTTACGCAAGTAGTGTTCTTTTCCAACAGTATCCAATAGACAAACCCTTTGAGGAACTAATAGTCTATCAAGTCTTAGATGAACTTGCCGATCTTTCTGAACAACATGAGTCAGCAGAAGGTTTAGCAAAATTAATTTGGTATCCAGCAAAAGTCATTTGTGCTGTTATGGACCATAAAATACTACATAAAGAAGAAGGCCAGTACATTAAAGAAGCAACCGAATTAGCACTTGGCATTTACAATGGAGAAGCCACAAGAGAAGAAATTCTTGCTTTAAAAGATAAATTCATGAGTGATGAAAAAAATAAAGTGGGTTTTTCAAGATTAGATATTTACGGTAAAAAAATTGCTGATCAAAGGTCTTGCAAAGCTATGGACCCAAAGTACAGTGAAAAGGCAGTAAAAAGTTTAACTGAAACTGTTAACGGGGAAGATATTTTATTCATTGCGTTAGGTAATGGGGGAATTGCCCCAGGTTTAGATGTATTCCTGCGTTATTGCAACCAGAATGAAACAGATTCTACATTTTATCCGGTTCGTTTTTCCTCACATAAAAGAGCAGACCAAACACCCCAGCTCAATGATTGGGAAGCAAAATATCTTCAAGAAGTAAGAGGAGATAAAAAAGTAGTAATATTTGATGAAGACACATCAAGCGGTTTAACTTTGAAAAGAAGTCACGAATTCTTCTGTCCTAGTTTTGTTTCAGATAAAGACATTATTCTAATGACAAATGAAGAAGGAACTCTTGAAATAGATGACCTTTGGTATAATCAAATAAGAAAGAAATCAGCTTAATTATACTCTACAACAGCATAAACTTTATAATAGATTAACTTAAAGCTAACATATTAAAAATTTTTAAAAAGCAGGTGATGTTAAATGAGAAGTATTTGTGTTATTAATCATAAAGGTGGAGTAGGAAAAACTACTACTGCCGTAAGTTTAGCTTCTGGATTGTCCAGAAATGATAAAAATGTTCTACTAGTGGATTTAGACCCGCAAAGTAATGTTAGTGTTTCACTAAAAGTAGATGCCCCATATAATTTATATGATGCTTTACAAGGAAATATTCCATTAAAAAGGTGTATTACAAATCTGGCTAAAAATCTTGACGTTTTGGCTTCTAAAGAAACTTTAGTAAAAGCAGAATATTTCTTAGCTAATAAGCTAGGATCAAAAATGCTTCTAAGAGATTTGTTAAATACCCTAGAACATGATTATGATTATATTATCATTGATTGTCCACCATCATTAGGAATATTAAATCAGAATGTGTTGGCTTTCTGTAAAGAAGCGTTTGTTCCAACATCTACTGATTTCTTAGGATTAGATGCTTTGAAGAAAATGCAGATCATTGTTGAAAAGATTAACTCTAACTATAACCACAATATCAAGATAACTAAAGTTGTTCCAACATTCTTTGACAGAAGAACAAAGATTTGTAAAAATACTTTAATAGAAATGGAAAGAATGTTTAATGGTGTTGTTGCTGACCCAATTAGAACTAATTCTAAATTAAGAGAAGCACCAATGCATGGTAAATCTATCTTTAATTATGCTAGATCTAGTAATGGAGCTAAAGATTATGAAAAATTGGTAGATGGCGTCTTGCAAATGGGTTCTATTAGGGTTACTGAAGAAACTATTATGGCTTAGTTCTTTTTTATTATTATTTTTCTTTATTTTTTTAAATATCCCTTCCTTTTTCCTTCTTCTAATCGTTCAATAGAATATCTTAACATCGTTCGAGGCATTTCAGCATAATGTTGATCCAAGAATCCAGTTAAAATTTTTTCATCACGTTTCCCAATCTCACGTAACATCCAACCAACTGCTTTGTGAATCAAATCGTGCTTATCATTAAGTAATATCTCAGAAATCTTCAAAGAATCTTTGAAATCTCCTAAGCGAATGAAAGCAAATGTTGCTAAAACAGAAATGCGCCGTTCCCACAATGAAGAGGATTTAACCAATTTATACAAAATGCTTCGATCATTGTCAACCAAATAAGCACCAACTGTTTTGGGAATAGTTACATCAACCAAATCCCAATTGTTAATATAGGCAGTATTCTTTAGAAAAAATTCATAAATCTCTTTTCTAGAATCAGTATCTTTCTCATATTTGTAAACCAACATCACCAAAGCACACATTCTAAATTCATGATATTTGCTTTTAACTAACTCTTGAACAAAAGATAAAGTAATTTCCTTAAAGTATTTCTTAGCAATAACTCTAATTTGAGGCATAGTCAAACCTAAAAAAACGTCCCCTTCACCATACTCCCCAGGCCCAGTCTTAAAGAATCCCTGGGAATGTTTAGCTCTTACAGGATCAGACGATTCATACAATTCCATAATTATTTGTTTCAACATACAATTACAAATATTTAAAAACATAAAAACATTTCCTTTTCAGTATGTCTTTCCTAAACTTCCTAAAAAAAGAGCGTTTAATTTGGCACAGAAGGTTCATTCCCAGTTTAATTGCAGGCATTGCAGTTGGAATTATTACATTTTTCTTTGAAATGACCGCTTCAAATATAGTTATGTTTGCTTCTTTAGGTGCAAGTGCAGCAATAATCACCCATAAACAGATTCATAAATTAAATATTCTAAGAACAGTTATCTTTTCTTACCTAATTTCTTTGATTGTTAGCGGAGTTGTTATATACTTGATCCATCATTATTCCTTATCTTTTTCAATTGCTGCCTTGATTGCAGTATCATTAGCAACATTATTTATGTATTTGGGAGATGTTTTTCATCCGCCAGCAATATCTGCAGCTTTATCTTTTGTATTGTTAGATGGTGGATTTTGGGAAACAATTGTAATTTTCTTTTCTGTAATTGTTCTGTTAATCATTACTAAAATATTAACTTATATTTTTTATTACGAACATTTAGAAATGCACAAGTTCAAGATGGAATTTAAGAAATTAGAACGGGAAGAAAAGAAGAAATGGAAAAGAATGTTTAAGAAATAGAATTCTAACATATTAAAAAAATAAAAAAAAAGAAATCTTGCCCATAAGATGATCCTTACAGGGGTGGTGTAAGAGAAATAATTTAAGGGCAAGATATATGAAAATGAGACACGCAACACTTTGCATGCCAACAACTACACCTCTTTTTCCCAGATTAAGGGAATACTTGTTCCTTAAACCAACTCGATTCCTAACTCTTTACTCAAAGTTTGTGCTCTTGTCTCAGATCTCTTTTGATCAACTTTACCTAAAATCCAAGGACTGTTAACTCCGGTAATGATTGTCATTACTGTTAGTTTTCCTTTCATGTTGTCATCTACTCTTGCTCCCCAGATTACATTAGCATCATCATCTAAAGATTCAGTTACTAATTCTCCAATCCGAGATACATCATCCAAAGTCATGTCCGGTCCACCAGTAACATGAATCAAAGCTCCTGTAGCTCCTTCATAGCTAATATCTAGTAAAGGATTACTCAAAGCACCTTTTACAGCTTCATCAACTCTGTTATTAGTATCGGAAGAACCCACACCAATAGCTGCTACACCACCATTACTCATGATTGCTTTTACGTCAGCATAGTCTAAGTTAACTAAACTTGGTACAGCAATAGTTTCAACAATTCCTTTAATCATAGTTGAAATTAACTCATTTGCAACAGAGAATGCTTGTTGAATTGGTAAATTACCAGCAATTTGTACTAATCTGTTGTTATCAATTACAATTACAGTATCACAAACTTGTCTTAACTGTTGTAATCCAAACTCAGCTTTATCACATCTTGCTCTTTCAATGTTGAAAGGCATTGTTACAGTTCCGATTACAATTGCTCCAGTATCTTTAGCAACTTGTGCTACTACAGGTGAAGCTCCAGTTCCCGTTCCGCCACCCATTCCTGCGCAAACAAAAACCATGTCAGAAGTTTTTAAAGCATCCTTAACAACAGTCATAGATTCCTGAGCTGCTTCTGCTCCTCTACTTGGGAATCCACCACAGCCTAAACCACGAGTGCAATCTTTTCCAATTAAAAACTTTCGATCTGCTCCTGTAATGTTAAGATGCTGATGATCAGTATTAGTTGCAATAATCTCAGCTCCCTTTATTCCTTTCTTGTATAGCCAGCCAACCATATTGTTACCAGCTCCGCCAACGCCAATAACCTTAATATTAGCTTGACTCATGTTCTCAAAATCGTGCTCTGGCGCGTTGTTCAGAGCGTTTTCCACGATAAAATCCATTTTTACACCACCTCAAATTTTTCCACCCTCAAGTGTGTTTTTTTTTGGAATATATATATATATATACTCCAGCACACAAAAGATTATAAATGTGTTATACTTTTCTACTACTAGAATTAACCAAATTCGAAACCTATAACCAAAACCTAATTTAAACTGATAGAATTAACTTATAATTTTATCCAATACGTTTTTTCAAAGGTAACCAGCCTTTAAAACACCCAAACCTATTTTCTAGTAAAGTGCTCCCCCTATATAAAGATTTCGCTTCTCAAATATTTAAGAAAATAATTGCATTTAACGCTCTAAATTAAGTTTCTCTTTAACTTTATCGACGACAGAACTACTAACTTTTTGTAACGAAACTTTTGTGGCGTTTGCTTTTCTTGCCAGAATTGTAGCAGTATCATTCATATACTTTGCTGGATCCCTTAACCTTAATCTCCAAGAACCAAAATAAACAACCGTTTCTAAAGGATATTTAGGGGGTTTAGGAGGGACTTCTTTTGGATAACCAATAGCAATGATTGCTTGTGGTCGAACATCAGGAGGAATCTTAAACATAGTCTTAAGCGCTTCCTCGTCAAAGCCACCAATCCATCTTGTTCCCAATCCAAGAGACTCGGCTTCTAATAACATATTTTGAATAGCAGCAGCGCAATTTTGTACAGAATAAAGCCGTTCTCCCCTTAAACCATAGTACCTTTCAGCTTTTTCTGGCTCTCCACAAACAATAATTAAAGTTCCTGCTTGTATAATTTCATATTGTTTGTAAGCTGCTTCTGCAACTTGCTGTTTTTGATCAGGATCTGAGACTAAAAGAAACTTCCAGTTCTGTACATTTCCGCAACTAGGAGCATGTCTACCAGCGTCAATTATACGAGAAATTTTCTCCCAAGAAACATATTTAGGCATAAATGTCTTAATTGTACGTCTATTCTTAATTAAGTCTAAAATATCACCCATTTTAAATAAGTAATATCTTAAGGGTATTTATATTTAACGTTTTTTGTTAGAGTTAAAATGGTTAGTAACACCAATTTTAAGACAAAACACCAGCGGCAATGGAGGCGCATAAATTTACAAAGGAAATTTATCACCGCGCCGCGCTCTGGTGTTTGCCAAAAATAAAAGTAAAGAAGATAAATATTTTACTTTTTCTCCTTTAAATTTCTTTTATGAAATCTGATTTCAAATTTGAAATGTCTTTTCAAAAATAGAAATCTATTTAAATCCAAAATAATTTCTTAATCAAATGGAACGGGGTGGCGTAATAGCAAAACTAATTGATTCTAAAAAAGCAGCTATACTAGGAGTAATCCTGAACTCCAAAGAAGAATTATATCTGAAAGAAGTTTCAGACAAAAGCAATGTTTCAATTACTTCAACTTTCAGAATTCTTAAAGAACTAATTGAATTAGATATTATTAATAAAAAAGAATGGAAAACTAGCAAGGTGTATTATTGCCAAAAAAATGGCAAAGTAGATTTTCTTAAAGAGTTGTTTATTCAAACATATGATGGATTATCAGATTTTGTTAAAGAAGTAGTAGAAATGGAAGGTGTAGAAAATATAGTCTTGCATGGCACTAAAAAGAAAAACAAAGCAAATGTCTTAGTTATTGGAAATAGTGTTGATGCGGACAAGATCGATATAATCTGCGAACAAATCAAGAACAAAGGATTTGAAATAACATTTATGCCACTTACTAAAGAGCAATATACCCAAATGGTTAAAATGGGCCTATATTCTGGTGAGAAAAAAGTATTAAAATAAAAAAAGAAAAAAGAAAAAACTAACCTTTTAAATCAAAACCTTTCTTATATGAAGCCATTAATTGATTATCAGCATCATACAAAGTAATTGTAACATCCACATCTGAAAGATCACCAACTGTTGATTCACTATAAGAAAACCCACCAGAAATTGTTGCGGTTGAACTAACTGCGGTTTTAGATTTTACAGTCTTTGAACTTGGTGCTAAGGATGCAGTTTTCTCAAAATCATCATAACCCTCTACCATTACCACAAAATGGTCTGGCTTAACCGTACCAGCTTCATTATTCTTAATAGTATATTTGATTTTTTCAATCTTTCCCCATGTACCTTTCCAGTTGATATTAACATCAGTAATTGCTAAAGCAACATTAGCATATGAAGTAACTACATCTTCATCGGATTCTTCTGCAACAGCAGCTTCTTCTGCAACAACTGGCTCTTCAACTGAATCTTCAACTGAATCTTCAACTGAATCTTCAATTTCTTCTGTAGTGGTATTATTTTCTACAGTCGAACCACCAGTGGGGGTTCCCTCATCGGTAGAATCAGAAAATAGCCCAGTAAAGAACCCTGATACGGAAGAGGCTATAGAACTATCTTCAACAGCCACTTTAGTTTCTTCAGCAACTTCAACAGTTGAAGTTGTTGTTTCTGCATCGCAGCCAACACTTAGTCTTCCTAATAAAAAGAAACAAATAAGTAATAGAACAATTAAAGCCCATTTAATTAATTGTACTGGTTTAATTTTAAAATTAATTGTAACTTCTTCTTCTAACAATTTAGGTTTAGCACGCTTATGTTTTGTATGACGTTCTTCCCCAACTGTAATTTCTTCATTTTCCATTGTTTCTCCAAAATCTTCCATTTCTTCTTTCACCGCCTTTTTATTTTTACTTCGATCTTTATTCTTAAATTTTTTCCAAGCTTCGTGTATGTGTTCGTCTTTCATTTTTCAGTTTAAATTAGGAATAGCACAAAAGAGACCAATATTAAAAACAAACCCCCCCCGATTACTCCAAAAGAGATTTGTTCACCCAAAGTTAAATTCTTAAAGTTTTTCAGTTTATTAATAATAAACTGAACAAAAGCATTAACTTTCTGGTTAAATTCATTTAATTGTTGTTTAAAGTCCATCTTATTAGTATTAGTAAATTGAAGTAATATAAAAAGCTTACTTCAAATACTTGTTTACCTCCTTCTCAGGCCAACCATTCTCAATCAAGGTTTTCTTTACTTGATCTAAAGGGACGTTCTTAACTTTCTCCTTTTTGATATATTCTTTAATTTCGTTAGCAGAATCCAGTTTAGGTTTCAGATATAATAAGAAAACTAACCCGCCAATGATTATTAACAAAACAATTGAAGCAACTATTAATAAAATAGGAGTAAGTTTACTTTTTTCTTTTAGGGGCTCTGTCTCTTCAGAACCAAATGTAAAGTCCGGTTCAACAATTTTTTCTTGAGGAATTCCTTGCTGATCTAATCCAACATCTAAGTTGTTTATATTTAAATCATCTTTAGAGCCAGATTTACCAGAAACCCCAGAACTAGTGCCAGAAGAACTTCCTTGACAAGATTGTTCTTCTGTTGGCTTAGTTAAAGTAGTGCCACAATAATGTTTATCTGTACAAGTACGTGTTTGCTTCCCACCACTGCAAGAACTCCAACCAGTACAATTCCAAGACTCTAGACACATAAAACATTCAACAGTTTCAACATAATCCATTTCACAACCATACTTATCAGTACAATTTTGTGATTTTGTTCCATTAGCACAAGTAGTCCACTCTGTACAAGTCCAATAAGTGTTACAATCAGGATCAAACCCTGTTTTATTTAGTAAGTTAATAACATTTTCCAGTAAATCTTCAGTATTATCAATCAAAATATTTGAAAGATTAACCAAAGTTTCATTCACAGGATCAACATCTTCTAAATCATCAACATAATCATCAATATCATCAGAAAAATCTTCTAAATCTTCTTTTAGTTCATCTAAATCTTCTCCTAACTCCTTAAGATCCTCTAAGTCCTCTAAAGTTAATAATGAAGTTTGATTAGGCTGGTTTGTTGTATTATGCTCAACACTTTCATTTGTAATTTCATAATATTCTTCTTCAAAATCAGAATAAGTTTCGTTGTAACCCATAAATTCATTTTTAAACCAAGAATAATCTTTTATTGTTTCTGGTCCTGATTCTGGTTCAGAGATAACGCAATCTTCCCCTAAACAGAACTCTTTAGTCTGAGAATTTCCATCCGCACAATTAACAATAATTTCATACTTACCAAGAGTATTATCAGACTTTGTATTATAATTCATCTGCCAGCTAGCGAACCCCTGATCCACAGTTACTGGAAATCCAGAGGGATTATTTATCATTAATAAAGAAGTTTCAACACAACCAAAAACACTAATCGTAACTATTTCATCTAAATTATAATTATCTTTTGGAAGACTGATTTCTACCGCCAAAGCTAAAGGTAAGATTATGATTAAGCCAATTATAAACAGTAACGGGAACCTCATTTTAAGATAATCCTTCATATTGCACTTCAAAAGTTTCATTTAAATAAACCGTCCAAAGACTGGGATCATTAACATCAAAAACAACAACCTTTTTTGTTTTGACTAAATCTAAATCTGGATAACTTACAATATGATCATAAGGTTGATCTTTTTCTAAAGAAGGGTAAAGAATCTTACTAAATAGAATGATTGCCCCATCTTCATCTAATAGAGTTGTAATCACCCAGAAGGGTTTATCAACATTCTCAATAGCAAAAAGTTTTGTTGTTGTCTTACTGACGTCTTCTGCGTTTAATAATGGTGGAGCAATAACACAAGCACCATCCAAACAAATTGTTTTTTCAGGACAAGTTTCAAGTTCCCAATCAACAAAATTATCTTCACTGCAAACATACTCAATAACTTTACTAGAATCATAACAACTATCTTGCTTTGAAGTTAATTTATTTTCTGCAGAACCAGAAGTTAAATCCAATTCAATTCCAGTAATAGTTCCTTTCTTAGAAGTATCATTTAAATCGGAATCTTGACAAAAAGAAGTAATTTCACCAGTAGTATTGATAGTAATCGAATAATTTGTTACAAGATCATCACCAGTAAATCCATCACAATATTGGTTAAGTGGGTCTTCTGTTGAAAAGTTACCATCTTTCCATTTTGATAAAACTTCATCAAGTTTGTTTAAAGGATATTGACAATTAATTTCTGTTCCTATTTGTTCTTTTGCATAATTTTGATTAATATATTCCTTTGCATCAATACTTTCTTGAGTTGCACCATTCTCTAATAAAGTTTGTATTGCTTTTTCAGTATATTCTAAACTCATATTAGTTATTGTTTGCTTAATGATACATTTTTCTGCAATAATCATCTCATAAATTTCAAGGTCAACTGACGAGGTTACATTAACACCAAGAATATCAATAGAGAAATTATTTGTAAATTTAACAGGAATGCAATCTTTTGCAGATTCCATAAAACAAGTAAAATTGGTGCCACAATCATTATCGGTCCCAGTAGCTTTACCAGCAAAATTTCCTGAAGAAAATAATAGGATAAACATTATTATGATTAATCCGATTGTAATAGAAGCAATGATTAATGTTTTGTGCGCATCTTTATGGTTAGCTACAGGATGTGCTTCATTATGGTTATTTCTATCTAAATCCATTTATTGGTCCTCTTTTGTATAAAGAAAATACTTTATTATTTATATAGGTTTGGATTTAAGAAAAAAGTAAAAAGATTAAAAATAAAGAAAAATTATTCCTTCTTTTCTTCTTTAGGTGCTTCTTCAGCAGGAGCTTCATCTAAAGATTTAGAACCTTCCTTAAGAACTTTCAAGTTAACTTGTCGAATAATCTTAGTAACTAATTCTCCGCAAACAGTTCTACGTTTCAAAAGACCTTTTTGTTTCTGTTTATTTCTATTCTTACCAGAAAATCCAACACCTTTACCGATCATAATTTGTTTTCTAGGTTCTTGGATACCTTTCCGCATTGGAAATCCACATTTGTCTGATCCACCAGTTATTTCAAATTCATACCCTTCAAATCCTAATAAGTCACCAGAAATCTTTTCACTAATTCTTCTTTTCAATAAATTGTCTGCTTCTGGACTTTTAATTTCTTTTTGATAAGTTTTTCCGTCCTTTGCTCCAATTACACATTTAAAGTCTACCATTTTATTTATTCTCCCCGAGACTCAAGAACTTACCAGTTCACGCCCAAATAGGGTTATCTCAGCTTGTTTTATGGTTATTTCTTTGTAGTTTTTATAAAGATTTGGGTTAAATTTACTCAGAATTCTCTAAACCAGTCAATTCTTCAGAAAATGTAGAATGTTCTGCTCTTAATGCCTCTAAAGTCTTCTTTTTGAACTCATTTATCTGGTTTCTGCTTGAATCCCACTCTAACGGTTTTATTTTCCGTTCTAGGTTGAAGAGCATTTCCTGTAGTTCAGATATTCTTTCTTTAGACATATTAAGAGGTGAGACGTTGATTTATATAAAGGTTAGGTAATAAAAAGAAGAAAAAGAAAGAAAGTTAAACAACTAGCGAGAATAACTCACTTTAACTAAAGTTATTTTTAGTATATTTCATTCCAAAAATCTAACATTTTGGGAAACATTGAATTGGTTAAATCTTTCTAATTCTCTTTCTAACTCCCTTACTTTAACATCTTGCTCTTGATCATGCTCTTCATCTTGCCATCCAATAAAGATCTTACTATTACTTGCTTTTTCTTCCAAAATCATCTTCATTCTTCCAAGTGCTTCTTTAGCATCACGCAAATTTGCCCTGGGATGATCTGGAAACATTTTGCCGCTTCTTTCAGATTGATAATAGGGGTGGAAATTAAAATCTACAGGAACACCATATTGTTCACTCAATTCTAAACCATATTTCATAGTTTCAACTACTTCTTGAATGGCTTCTTCACCAGTTAATTCAGGAGGTTGAAAAACAATGTTAACATCAATTCCTACTTCCCCATTATATTCACCTACATTACTAAATAATCTTTCTATCCCTCCCTTAGTCATTCTCTTATTCAATTTTCCAATCCTTATTTCATCATTCTGAGATTCAATCCCCAAGATTATTCTTGCCTGTTGATCTTCTCTTAAAGATTTAACAACATAGTCAAGACTATCTTTAGTCACATACATTTCTCTTGAATCAAGAGATACTACCTTACACTTATCCAAAGATGAAATATAACCTAATATTGTTCCCAAAGTCCTACGAGACATTTCTCTTTGATCTAGTACACTGCCGGAATTATACACCAAAAGATGTTCCGCATCTTGAAGATCATCTTTGAAATAATCCTTTAACCATTCTAATCTTTCAAGATTCATGTCAGGAGTAAAAAGTCCTTCCCCTTCACCAATATCACAATGATGACAATCCCCCCTAAGATAAAAAGGGCAGGAACCATTTTCATTACCAATGGCCAAAGCAACACGTTTTCCATCTGGCCCATAAGCAACCCCAAGTTGGATATCGGCATTATTTATTTTCGGTCTCATCTTAAATCATACACGACAAGAAAACCATAGTTCCTGCTCTGTGTATCCTCCATTACCTCTGGTATGACACTAACAACCTTGCCACCGTTTCTCACATGAAATCTTGCTCCAAGATCTCTTGGTAATTCAGTACCTTGCTTCTTTTCTCTAAGATATGCTTCAACCTCATCAATTGTCGGATTTTCATATTCCTTGCTTAAACAAGGGATCCGAGCATATCCAATTGCAAATTTTTTCCCTCCATCCCTTGAAACATTTAACGCATTTTCAACTAGATAATCAACTAAATGAAACCCTCTCTTCTCGGGGATTATTGTAACTCCAATCAAAAAAGTACAATCACTTGTGGGATCATGAGTATTAACTCCGGAGCCCTTGATAAATCCACCATTAGTCGCTTCATACCAATTTCTGGGCAAGTTATATTCTTGTACTATTTCATTCCAAGGTAGAAAGCCACTATGACCATATCTTCCCATAATTTGAGCAATTGTCTCCGAATTAATCCAAGAAGGGTTCTGGTAACTAATGATTCCCGAAGGGATCCCATCATGTTCAAGTAAGTCAATTGTTCCTAATTTTATCCTGTTCTTCAAAGCGTCTTGGTTAGCAACCATGCCTTCCTCCTTACTATTCCAACCACTATGTTCAATCCCACAAATCACCCCCAGGTCTTCAATTCTAGGCCTAACAATATTAGTGCG
Source organism: Candidatus Woesearchaeota archaeon (assembly GCA_018696595.1). GTDB lineage: Archaea > Nanobdellota > Nanobdellia > Woesearchaeales > GW2011-AR9 > JABJOX01. The sequence continues at coordinate 291,851 of JABHQW010000003.1, forward strand.
ACTGATCCTTTTTTTGTCTTTAGTTTTTATCATTACCATGTATTAGTGGTAACACCAAGACTACTTAAACTTATGTTGTAAGATTCCTTACGAAAATAAAATTGATACTAAAGAAGACACTTTCCTACCACAACATTTATAAATAAATTAACAATAGTTAATAACCATGGTAAGTTACGGCTCAAACTCAGGATATGGAACAAGTTCAGGCCATCAAGTAGTAGGCTATGGCTCATCTGGAACGGGTTATTCGGTAACAACTTCATCCTGGCAGAAGACAACTTGCTGTGGAGCTAGGAAGTTCAATCAAATTTGTACAGATTGCCCAGGTTAAAATAATAAAAAGAGGTAAAATAAAATGTTAAAAAAACTAATATTCCCACAAGAAATTGAAGTCTGGTATATTCTGCCAGCAATTAGAAAGAAAATATCACTAAAACTAACAGAAAATCTTGCTCAAAAAGATGTTGCAGAAATCATGGGCGTTACTCCTGCCGCAATTTCGCAATACAAAAAACAAAAGCGAGCCAAAGAAGAGATTTTTGATAAAGAAATGGAAAAAGAATTAGAAGTCTCTGTTAAAAATATCCTCAAAGATAACAATAATTTGGGTGATGAAATTATTCGATTAAACAATCTAATGAAAAAGAAAGGCATTGTTTGTAAAATTTACAAAAATATTTGTGCTTTGAAAAAAAGTAAAGCCTGTTGCTATTGTAATAAAAAATGAAAACAATCTATTTAGATCATGCAGCCACCACTCCGTTAGATCCAAGAGTGAAAAAGGAAATGGATTCTATTAAAACTTATGCTAATCCTAGCGCTTTACATCAAATGGGATTAGAAGCAAAAGAGATTCTTAACAATGCAAGAAATAAAGTTGCTAAGATTCTAAATGCAGAACCAGAAGAAATTATTTTCACTTCTGGCGGAACTGAATCAATTAATCTAGCAATTAAAGGAATAGGAAAAGGGCACATTATTACCAGTAAGGTTGAACATCCCGCTGTTTTAGAAACATGTAAATTCTTAGAAAGAAATGGATGCAATGTCTCTTACTTAGATGTTGACAAAGATGGTTTAATTTCTTTAAAAGATTTAGAAAAAGCAATAAAGAAAGAAACAATCTTGATTACAATCATGTACGCCAATAATGAGATTGGCACAATTCAACCAGTAAAAGAGATTTCTAAGATTGCCAAGAAACATAAGGTTCCATTCCATACCGATGCCTGTCAAGCAGGTTTCTTAAATTTAAACATTAATGCAGACCTAATTACTTTAAACGGCTCAAAGATTTACGGCCCGAAAGGAATCGGAATTCTTTACAAAAGGAAAAATATCAAATTAGAACCTTTAATGCATGGTGGGGGACAAGAATTTAATCTTAGAAGTGGCACGGAAAATCTGACTAACATTGTTGGCTTCGCCAAAGCGTTAGAATTAGCACAAAAAGAAGACAATAATAAAATAACAAAACTAAGAGATTATTTTATTCAAAAAGTTCAGAAAGAAATACCAAGAACTTTTATTAACGGACATAAAACAAAGAGACTACAAAACAATGCCAACATTTCTTTTTTAGATGTAGAAGGGGAATCAATTTTATTATACTTAGATCACAAAGGCATTTTAGTTTCAACAGGATCTGCTTGTTCTTCAAAAAAGTTAGAAATTAGCCATGTCTTAGATGCAATTGGCATAAAACACGATGCTGCTCATGGTTCAATCAGATTCTCATTAGGTAAATCTACAACAAAAATAGAATTAGATTATGTTGTTAAAGAATTAAAAGGAATAATCCATTCATTAAGAATGCTTTCACCAATACATTTAAACAAAGGAGATATAAGAAAATGAAAGTTGTCGGATATAAACAAGATAAAGCTTGGCTTTATTCAAGCAAAGTAAAAGAACATTTCTTTAATCCAAAGAATATTTTCAAGAGTGATCAGGAATTAGAAGATTACAAAAAAAATGCTGATGGCGTTGGTCAAGTTGGTTCTCCAGCCTGTGGCGACGTTATGGAAATGTTTATCAAAGTTAAAAATAATAAAATCAAAGAATGTCGGTGGCGAACTTTTGGTTGCGCATCTGCAATTGCTTCAACATCAATGTTATCTGAAATGGTGGTTGGTAAAACTTTAGCTGAAGCAAAGAAGATAACTCCAAAAGATATTGTTAAAGCTCTTGGCGGGTTGCCAGCCAGAAAAATACATTGTTCTATTTTAGGAGACCAAGCGTTAAGAAAAGCAATTGAAAATTACGAGGGCAAGAAATGAATATTAAAGAGAAAATAGATTATTCTGAGAATGGGGTTTTAAGTAAAGTTATTTCTAAAACAGAGAAAAATAATCTAACTTTATTCTGTATGGCTAAAGGAACGGACATTGGAACGCACACTTCTACTAAAGAAGGTTTTGTTTATGTAATTGAAGGATTGGGGGTGTTTATTTTAGAAGGTGAAGAAATTATTATGAAAGAAGGAGTAATAATCTTCATGAATGCTAATGCTAAACATTCTTTGAAAGCAGAAGAGAATACTAGTTTCTTGTTAAGTTTAAGTAATTAAAAGAAAAGATTATAAATCAAATCATTTTCAATAAATTAAATTGAGAGCAGTGATTACGCTTGGATGGTCCCAGATGAGCTTTGTGGAGTTACGCCCACCTCAATTGTTTTTTATTTAAAAATCAGTCAACTTTTTATCAGAAGAATAATTGATAATTGTCGTATTACCTTCTTTACCAAAAACTCTTTCTGTAGAAATAAATTTCCCTTCATCTAATTTAACAATTCGACGATGGAAACTTTTATAACTCATTTCACCACCCTTTTTAGTATAAGCATTATATAAATCACCGATTTTTTGTCCAGAGTTCTCTCGAATTAAATCCAAAATAAGTAACAAATTTGGATCCAAATCTTCTGTTGGTTTAATATGAAAATCATCAACTTTCTTAATCGCTTCCGCCACATGAGATAAACTAATCTTTTTGGATGATCTTTCTTCAGCCAAATTACCAGCTTCTTTCATCAAATACAAACCAACACGAACATCTTTTGCATTAGTACATTTCTCAACCATTTCCTTAAATGCTTCTTCATCCCAACAATTTTGTACAAAAGCATATTCTCTTCTTTGTTTTAAAATTCCTGCAATCTCTGTTTCATTATAAGCTCTAAAATTCAAAAATTCAGGATTGAGTCTACTCCTAATCCGTTCATCCATTTCTGAATAAGTATCTCGGTAATTTGTTAACAAAATAATTGTTTTACGATAAATATCTTCTAAAACAGTATAAAGAAAATCAGTATCTTCTAATTTATCAATCTCATCAAAAATAAAAACCACAGATTTTTTGTTAAGTTTATCTTTAATCATAGAAAAAAGTTCAGATGTTTTTTTGTTTTGTAAGAATTTGTAACCTAACAATTCACAAACTTTAGAAAAAATTTTGAAGGTAGTATTTTCTTTCCAACAGTTAACATAAATTGGAACAACCTCTTCAGTTTCATCTTCCAATTCTCTTAACACGTGTTTACAAGCAGTAGTCTTTCCAACACCCGGAACACCATAAACAAATAAATTCCTACCATTATGGCCCTGAAGTAAAGGCCGAACAGCAACCGCAAATCTTTGTTGTTCAGTCTCTCTAAATTTTAGGATCTTTGGTTGAAAATCATAATCTAATACGACCGTATCTCGAAACAAAGTTTCACCACTTTTCAACATATCTTTAAACATAGACATAAATAAGAAAAATAAGAAGTTCTTTATATTAATTGTGTAAATAGACTATCCTTTTACAATCGTTCCTTTGAACCCTTCTAAATCATCAGAGAGTATTTTTCCCAACTCAGATTCCTGACAAATATAAAGAATGATAAATTTATTTTCCAAACCTAACTTTGCCGCTAAAGGATCTAAAGGAGTATTCAATCTTGGTACCCATTTAGTGCCAACTAAATTCACCATCTTTTGCCAAGTTGCTTCCGGAAGATCTTCCGCTTCATCTAATCTCTGATGTTTCTCTCCTTTAGACAAATCTTTAATTTCTAACGGAGACAAATCTTTAACAACTTCAAAATCAGAAATTTTAATAACTTTTTCAGCACCATAAGTTACAGCAAGAGTCATGGTTACGTAATCCGTACTATTCCCTGGTTTCCATCCACCAGCAAAATAAATTCTGTAACCAGAAACTTCTTTTGTTGGATCTTTGATAACTTCTGGACAAACTTTTTCTACCCCAGAATCTTGAAATCTTTTGATAACATATTCGGCGTTTTCCCAAGTTGCTTCTATCCCTAACCAATCTTTTCGTTCATCATCAGCATCAGGTTCATCTGCTTGCTTTTTCCCAGCTAAAGCACCGCCACCAATAATAATCATAAACTCTTGCTCAGAATATTTTTGTACTAGTTCAATTAAACTATCAATGAAAGAATCGTCCCGCGTTTCAGGCGTTGGACTTACTTTTGACCCGCCGTATTTGATTATGTTCATTTTTTACCCCAGGTGAAAAATGAACGACCAAAATTATTTTTAATTTTGTGTATGTTCATTTTGTTGATTAAGAGAAAAGAAGACATTTATTAATGTTATGTAAAAAAAGAAAAAATTAATGAAACTTCTTTTCTAAAGAATAGCCTTTCTCTTCCAATAAAAAAGCAACCTGATCAGCAACATTAGCATCTTTTACAGCAATGCCACATATTTTTGGAAATAAGTCCTCAGAACTGTGTTCTCCTAATTTAACACTTCCATCTTCTTCAACAATTGAAATTACTCTTCGTAAAATATTATACAATTCAGTTTTCACATCAAAACATGCAGGAACTAATTCTCCCGTACTTTCTCTTTTACGATAAGGCATTGCTTTTCCTTCAACAGCACGAGCTACTTCCACACAATCAGATCCAAAGATTGCATAAGGTAAATCTCCTTTTTCTATTTCAAACAAAAACCCTTCACATTCCATAAAAGGATTTGTTTGATAATGTACATTTATTTTCTTTTCTAATTCCATTTTATTTATCCTCCGTTCTTTTTATTCCAACTTAATTGTATAAGTAGGCCCTTTCTTTCCATCTTTATTTGCCCAAGCAACTTCTACTTTATCATCTGCTAAAGCCTCTAAACTAACATAATCATGGTACAACATATCGCGCTTATCAAAACGTGAATCGTATTGATCCCTAGTTCTGATTTCATTAGTGGATATTTTTTTAATATCTCCTTCTGGACCAAAATGATATAATGCTACCCACTCATTTGTTCCAACTCCTCCTTTAAATTCGTTCCAGTAACGTGATTCCCATTTAGCTGCTACTACATTATGTTCACCAACCCTTAAATGTTCCACATCGGTAGGATGTTCTCGGTATTGCTTTCCTCCTCTTTCCGAAACACGTTTCAGAATTTTTTCAACCCCAGGCAAAAATTCTTCTGCTTCAATAATTTTCTCTTCTAATCTTTTTTCAGTTTTCATTTTATCTCTCCAAATTCTTCTTCCAAAAACGATTTCATTGTTTTATCAATAAGCTCCTGTTCAAACCCAATCAAATGCTGATACAAGCCTGCAGCATGACTCAGATCAGAACAAGGACCACCACCACCCAAATCAACCCCATAACGTTTGTTAAGATTTACAACCATTGTTGGAACTTTACCAGAATCCAATAATTCTTGTTCTAAAGGAGCATATCCTGCAAGAGCTTTTTCTACAGTAGTAAAAGCCGCTACTTCTTCAAAATCTGCAATTGGAAAACCAGGACCACCATACCCAAAATCAATCTCTGAAGTTCTTGCATAAACTAAAACTTCAACATCAGTGTCTGCAAACCTTTCTTCAAAATGATTAGGATTAAGATCTAATAAACACATTCCCAATTGTTGCCTTTCTTTTTCTTCATCAATAAGAACATCAAACAACAATCGAGAAGGATCACTAAGTGAATATATTGGTTTACTTTGTAAACTGGTATATTCCGGAACCCTTTCTAGACTTTGTTCTAAACCATTCTCGGGATCTAATCCTCTACTAATTTTCAATTCTAATCTTTTCATTTTATTTCATCTCCATTAATTTCTAAATCATTCTGTCTGATAACATCCCTAAACCATAACCCACCGTGTGAGCCATTAATGGAATAATAGGATTCAAAAACGATGCTAGCGTTAGTGTTAAAGCAAAATCTGTATCAGAATATGCTCCAACACTCATTACCAAACCCGCAGGAACTATACCTGCAATAAGGCCAACTTCTACATTTTCTTCTAAAGGAATTCCAGATCCTTGACCCATAAAACCTTGACCAGTTGCCCCTTCATAAACACCCATCCCTAACGCGTAAAGAGTAACCCCTCCAAAATACGCAAGTCCGCCACCGAAACAAGTACCTTTCAATATGTCTTCGAGTTTTCCCATTTTATTTCTCTCCATTTTATTTTTTCAATTTGATTACTTTAACAAACATATTTAGCATATCTTGTTCTTGCTTGTTGAATTTCTTCCACATTTGGAATTTCTCGAATTATTTTTTCATACACTTCCTGCCAAGATTTAGGATCACTTTTTGGAGCTCTTGTTTTTTCTCTAATCTCGGTAGGATCAACAATTCCTTCCCAAAAATAATTTACAAAAGCAACCTCTCCTAAATTATTGTGATTATCTATACCTGCGGTTATTACTAACCAAGGTATGTATCTTCTTTCTGCTTCTTTTGCCAACTCAAAGCCTAATATTTCTGGCTGATACCCTTCAGCTTTTGGCAATTCTAAATCAAACATTCCGATGGCATATGGGCCTTGCCGAAGTTTTTGTAATCCCTCTTCATAATTTACAGCAAAATCTACATGGACCCCATCAATAGATTCAAAATAAACTTGTGCAGCTTTCCTATTTTCTTCTCTATCGTCCACAACTAAAATTTCTAATTTATTTCCAGCCATTTCTATTCACATTTCATTTTCATATATTCTGGAGTTACCTCTAGAACTTTGATCGAATCCCCTATAGTTTCAGCACTAACAGGAAAATACAAATTAGATTCTTTCCTACTGTTAGAAGGAATTATTGCAAAAGTTTCTTCATTAGGCATACCCGCATATCTAAAACCTTGATCAACAAAATTATGAGAACCATTATTACAAGTAACTTTTTCTCCAACTGTCAAAACATGTTCTTGTTTCCTAAACTCTTCCACGCTTTTTTCGTTTCCACAACCACTAGTCCCTAAAAGACCAGCCAATAGTGCTAACGTCACTGCTGTTTTTTTCATTTTATTTCCTCCATTTTATTTTTTAAGTTTAAATTTTGTAAACACTATCAACTTCTTCCCCTGTTTCAAATACTTTGTAACCAACCTTTGGCTCTTTACATTCAACAGTCGGACAATACAATTTACCTAAACCCTCCAACATTTCTTCGATCAAAATCATTTCAACCTCTTCAGGTTTGATTACAATCACTTCCAACGGATCATACATTCCTATCATTTTATTTCACCCCATTTCATTTACTAATATATAACAACTAATCAATACTAAAACGTTTGCAAGAAATAATCAATCAAAATAAGAATAATGGCCAAAATACCTTAATAAGAACAAGAACCAGACTATTTACTAGGCAGGTATATCTCTTTGTAATACTTCAAAACTCTAAAATAATTATAATCTCTAATTGCTCCCGGAAATTGAATTTTCATTTGATCAATAATTTCCTGAAACTGTTCAAAATTTTTAACTTCTAGATCAAACTCAAAATCAAACTCACTAATCGCTTTATCAACTTTAAGAATATTAGGATGAACCTGACAAAAACTAATTAATTTATTAATCACTTTCAAATCATCTAATTCCATATTAACACGATAACGATTATACCCTAACTTAGAAAACTCAATACTAACTCTTGTGCCGACAATTACTTTTTTACTAATCAATTGTTTAATCCGATAAATAATTGTCATACTACCCATTTTAGTCTTCAGAGCAATATCTTTAATGGGAGTTCTAGCATTCTTAGCCAACATTTTCAATATTTCTAAATCTAAATCATCAACTTTAACTTTCTCTGCTTCATAAATAACCCAATTCTTTTCACTAACATCTTTCTTTTCTTCTGTCAGATAAGCTCTTCTAAAAGAAATTTGTTCTGTAACTAAAGCAACATTATAATGTTTAACATGTTTTCTAAACTTTTCTAAAACTGTATTCCAAATTTTTTGAAAATCATCAACTTTCTCAACATAAAAACCAATTATCACGTCCCAATCTCCAACTACTCGAGCAACAAGGCCCGCTTCGGGCAACTCAATAAGATATTTTATTAATTCATCATCAACATTAATATCTCGTTCATAAAAATCAACATAAACACGAAAAAAGAAGTAACCTAATTTAGATGCATTCACCAAAGTGTTATAACCTTTAACCAATTTCTCATCTTCTAACCTTTTGATATTATAATTAACAACGTTCTTGCTAATCTTTAATTTCTTAGCAATTTGAATGTTGCTTTGCCGAGCATCTAAGTCTAATATCTTAAGAAGCTTCTGATCACGTTTGTTTAATTTAATCATTATTATTAAGGTGAAATAAAGAGAACTATATAAATATTCTTATTATGATTAAGAAAAAAGGAAAAAATTAATAAATAAATAAACTTTCTGTATCTCCATTAATCTTACGATAGAAGCTATATCCATATCTAGAACCATAAGTCTTTGCATAACTCCCAAACTTTTTTCTTAGTTCTTCATCTTTTAATAATTTTGTAGGGAATAAGAAAAGATAAGCAAATGAATAATCTTTCTTCAATACTTGTTCTTTAATTATTGATTCTAAAACTGATAAAAGATGATTTAAATCCGTAGGTTTAATAAAAATATGAAGATTGGGGTCATCACCCTCAGAACAATTTAAAATAGAAAGCTTAAGCAAACTTTTAATTTGATTAAGACTAAAAAAACCAGGGAAATTATAAATCTGAATATCCAAACATTTATGAATTTTATGTTCTTTTTTACAAATTCCCGACATTGCAGTTAAAAAATTATAAGGTAAGAAATCATAACGAGGACCACAGGTTACACTCTTAATTGCTACGGGAAATTTGCCAACAAACCACTCTCCTAAGCCAATCATTCTTTTAGAAATTTCTGATTGTAAAATCAACCCCTGTTTACTATTATAACCCCCGTGGGGTTTTCGACCATTTCGGTTTATATGTTGAAAATTATCCCCTCTATATGCATGAGATTCCACAAAAGAGATTTCAGCATCATCAAAACTATTAACAAATTTATTAAATCCCTCCTCAGCAATTATTTTACTTCCTCCACAGGATTCACTAATTTTTTCTTTATAATATAAAAGTTCATCTTCAATTTTTACTTTCTTTAAATGACTTAATAAATCAATTCCAGATAAAAATTTATCAAAAGCCTCTAAAATAGATCCAATATCTTCATAATATTCTTTTTCATGCTTAACAGCTTCGATGGGGTCATATTTTCTTTTCCAATCTTTTAATCCTTCAAGAACAGGTTTAGAATTAAAATAACCAAAATAAACTACAAACCCTTCTTTATTTTCAGATAACCTAACGTAAGGGATTATACTTATTGCAAATTCTGCAAAATGAGTAGAGGGTTCTGAGTCGCCTTCCTTAAATAAACCAACGCTTAGTAATAACTTTTGTGATTTAGCAGCATGAAGATTTCGCAATACTAACTTTTTCATAACGGTTTTTTGATCTTCTTCTATAATCTTTAATTTGTACTGGTAATAATCTGAAGTAACAGCACTTTTAATCTCTTTATTCTTTTTGTCAATAAAAGAATTTATTGCATCCATAATCTTATTTTTATTGTCCACAATATACATCCCTGCAAGTTTTTTGTGAATTGTTTCACGATCTTCCATAAATTCTTTAATATCTAATACATGAATTAAATGTTGTAAAGCAGCATTTAATCCCCTTATTTTTGTCATGATTTCCGAGAATTCATCTTTTACAGAATCTTGTTTTAATTTTTTCTTAAATTGACCAAAGTATCTTGAAAAATTCTTAATATAAACATCTTCAAATAGAATAACAACTTGTTCTTGTGCTTTTTTTATATCTTGATTCATTTCTGGATAATGTGTTTTAATATCTTCTTCTAACTCTTCTATATATTTAACTTCTTTTTTTTCTTTCCGATTAATACTAGGGCTCCATCGCCCAATATTTTTAATTGATTGCCCGACAGAATCAGAATCGCCTTTTTCCAAACCGCTTTCAATATTTAAAAAATAACGATATACCCCTTCAAGAGAATTAAACAAAAGTTGAACTTTTTTTTTAGTTTTTTTGAGCTCAGATTTTAAACCATCAATAGTTCTTTTTTCTTTTTTAGCAACATATCTTTTTAATTGGATCATATCAAACACCTCAAGAGATAGTAATATAAAATAATAATACTATATAAATTTTCTTATTATGAAACAACCCACTAAATTATTTCCCACATCACAAAATTAAAATTATTCTAAAAACCCACCAAAATAAGAAACCCCAAAAGTTTTTCTTTATATCAAACTATTTCTGTACACAAGCTTTCATAAACCCAAACTATCGTCAATAAAATATTGTGGTGGTGCTGAATGTTTGGAGATAAAAAATGGAATACATTGGAAAAATGAAAAATGTTTTGGTTGCTGGATTAGCAGCATTAGTTTTAGGATCTTCTGGTGGATGTGCAGCAGAGAATAACATTCCAGTTGGATTAAGGAACCAAGGTGATATTACAGTTGATGCAAAAATGGCAATATATCTCCATAAGAAAGGAAGAGCATATCAGCCAATAGATGAAATTTGTAACAATAAGGGAGAAAAATATATTTTTGAAGATGGAGAATGGACAGATACAAAAGAATCATGCCCTGATAAAGGCAGATCAACAGGTCCTGGTGACATTAATAGAATACTTGAGAAGGTTCCTGCAACAAAATCTCAATTGCCAAAGATAAAAATTTACCAAAGAGGAAAACTGGTCAAACAAACTAAAGGCAATACCATGGAAGAATTTGAGTATAACACTGAAGAAAGAACCATCACTAGAAAAGTTACTGACTATGATAAAGACAGTGTTAACGAAGAGACATGTTATTTTGGTAAAGGATTTAGTGTAGTTAAATGTGGCAAAGAAACAAAGGATGCTGAGGGGCAAGTTGTGGAAACATATGAAGATTGGGAATCAGAACCGCTAGTTTTTGGTGGATGGAATAGTTGGCTAAGAGAATTATGGCATGAACGTAAATCAGGAGTACACGACCTTCTTCAATAAAATAAGATTTATTTTTTTCTTTTAATCTCTTTAATCCCGCCCATGTACGGCCAAAGCGCTTTAGGAATCTTTACTGTTCCTTTCGCTGTCTGAAAATTCTCAAGAATAGCGGCTATCGGCCTAGTATCAGTAAGAGCAGTATTATTCAACAGATGCACATACTGTTTAGTTCCATCTTTCCGCTTAACCCGAGTATTCAAAGTCACCGCCTGATAATCTAAACAATTACTGCAAGAAGTTACTTCCCGATAAGTTCCTTTCTTCCCATTCTGTCCAGGGAACCATGCTTCAATATCATTTTGTAAAGATTGTTTGTTACCAATATCACCAGTACAAATATTAACAACTCTAAATGGAAGTCCTAATTCTTTAAACAAACCTTCTGAGTTTGCTTGTAACATGTCAAAATACATTTTAGATTCTTCTGGAAGACAATAAATTATCTGTTCAACTTTATTAAATTGATGAACTCTAAATATTCCTTTATCATCTCGACCATGAGTTCCTAATTCTTTTCTAAAACAAGCACTCACCCCACAAATTTGAATTGGTAAATCTTTCTCATTCAACAATTCATCTTTTTTTAATGCAATCAATGGATGTTCAGAAGTTGCAATCAAATACAAATCTTCTCCTTCAATTTTGTAGATGGTATCCTCAAATTCAGATAAGTTTACACCGCCTTCTAAAGCACCCCTATTTAACATAAACGGAGTTTGAATTAAAGTATAACCTTTCTCTCGCATTTTGTCAATCGCAAATCTTTGTAAAGCTTGACTTAACAACACCGCCTCATTTTTCAAATAATAAAATCTCGCTCCAGAAACTTTTGCAGCGGTATCCAAATCAATTAAATCTAATTCTTCAGCAAGTTCAATATGATCTTTGATAGGAAAATCAAATTTAAGAATTTTTCCCCATTTACGTAATTCAACATTCTCAGAATCATCTTTACCCTTAGGAACAGATTCATGAAGAACATTACCAATTAATTTCAAAGTATCGTTTCTTTTCTTCAATAATTTGTTAACCTTCTCCTCAGATTTCTTAAGATCTTCAACAACAGATTTCATTTCTTTAATTTTCTTTTTTGCTTCAGATTCTTTTTTATTTTTCTTAGCTTGATTAATTTCTTGAGAAACAACATTTCTTGTATGTTTTAACTGTTCCATTACTTTAAGTTGTTTTCTCCATTGTAAATCTGATTTAAGAACTTCATCAACTAATTTAGGATCATGGTCACGTTTCTTTTCAGATTTCCTAACCAAGTCAGGATTTTCCCTTACAAAGTTTATATCTAACATTTTGAAATGAGTAATTTAATGAGCTATATAAACTTTATCTTAACATTTCTCCAAACGAAATATATATAAATAACAAAGTAATCATTTTACTTACAAAAGAGGATGAAATATAAAAGTGTTTTACTATTGATAGTTATTTCTTTAGCTCTAGCTTCTTTTACAATTGCAGAAGAGTTTCCGGGCCTAGGTTGTATAACAGATTTAGATTGTCAAGAAGTCGAAGACATTATTGGAGAAGGCGCTTACTGTAATCCATTAACAGAAGAATGCGCCACACCAGATGGATCAGTTGAAGAGTTGCCGTTTGAGGAAGATTCTTTATTTGAAGAACCACTAGTTTTAGAAAACAATTCAGAAACAACCCAAACAGTTAGTTCGGGCCAATTAGAAACTGAAATAACAGTCTTACAAAAAAAAGTAGATTCTTTGGAAGGAGAGAAAGGAGATTTACAACAACAATTAAACTCAATCAATTCTAACTTACAATCATTATCGAACCAATTAGAAGATATCAAGGAAGTTAAAACAGAATTAAATAGTATTTCTACTGGGCTAGCTACTTTACAAGAAGAGCTGGATCAAACTACAACAGAATTAGGAACAATTGAAGAGGATATAAAGAAAAAGGAAACAAGAAATAAGACTTTAATAATTATCTTCTTTGTATTATTAGCAATCGCTGCCGCATTAGCAATGGTTTATTACATTACCAGACAAAGATCCACAAAGAAAGTAGACCCAAAAATAGTTGATTACATTACTAAACAAATCAAAAAAGGGAAAAAGTACCCACACATTAAAAACCTACTAAAGAAAGCAGGTTGGGCCGAAGAAGAAATTAAATTAGCATATAAAAAAACTATTAAGGACAATTATAAAAAATATTTATCAAGAACAGGAACAGTTGCAAGAGTAAAAAACACAAAGGTAACTTCTCAAAAAGATTACGATAAAAAGAAAATGTTCGCAATTATTGGAGTTAGTGTTTTATTATTAGCAGGAGTTTTATTAATTCTTAACGGCACTGTAGGGGAAGCAGTTTATTTTGAAAAATTAGTGGGAGGAGTTGAAGGAGGCACAAATGGAAAAGTAACTTATAAAGTTGAATGTACCTCGCCCCATTTATTGAACCCTACTGAAGATGGTTGTTGTTTAGACATTAATGCTAATGAAGTTTGTGACTACATTGAAGCAAAAGAAGCAAGCCTTGAACAAACATCAGGAACTTGTCATGATAATTTACAATGTGCACCAGGAGAGTATTGCATCAATACTAAATGTACAGAATTAACTGAATTTTATAACAATCAGGAATGTGAACAAACTTGTAACTTTTACGGATTAAAAGTATCAGCAACAACTTATATTAGAGATGAAAGTTATCTTTCTTGTGCAGAACTAAATTATGAACAGAAATCCACAGAAGAAGTAAATTTCGCCTGTAAGAATAATAAACAATTAGTTTGTGCTGGAGAAAAAGTATTAATTGAAGAATATAATGTAAAAGCAAATCAAGGAAGTTATACCGCTGCTGGGGCATTAGAATGGAAAGTGTTACCAATGCCAGATCATTGCTTAGGAGAAGAAACAGTTGTTCCAATTAATGTATTGATGAAAGATGGCGGAAAAATTTTATCAGAATCTGCTATTGTCTTGAAAAAAGATCAAATTAGTAATATTATTTCTCATCCGAACTTAGTTTGTGTGAATGCAAATACTGGCAAAGAATCACCAAGAGTAGAATTCACACTTGCAGTAGAAGAGATTTATCAACCTATTGGTTGTTAGTAAAACTTATATATTTCTACTTAATCACTATAAATATGGCTTACATCAGAACAAAAAAGATTGGTAAGAATAAATACGCTTACCTAGTTGAAATTGTTTCTACAGATAAAGGCCCAAGACAAAAAGTCAAACAATACTTGGGAAGAATCCATGAACTTAAAAAAAATAATGAAATAAGTGAGATTAGAGAAGGGAATTCTAAAGAGAGTATTTTATTAAACCTCATTATTCCGGAATTAAAATCAAGAGGATTTAAAGATAAAAAAAATAATTTGGTTTACAAGAATTTCATTTTCAATTCCGAAAAAATTACCTTAACTAAAAAAAGTAAAAACAAAACAAATAAAGAAGCAGTGATCAGTTCAGAAGAAGGTTACTTATCAACATTCACTTTTCAAAGAATTCTTAACTTTCAAAAAACTAAAAATCTAAACCAAGACGCACATCAATTAGCAAAATATTTCTTAGAAGCAGGATTACAAATAAATCAAGAATTGTTTGTTAAATTTTATCAGAAGTTGTAAATTATCTTCTTCTAATAGGTTTCTTCATTGACTTCCGATCAATTTTTTTCGGAACAGCTAAAATTTTCTGATACTTCTCTTTCATCTCTGCCAGAATACCAAACTTTCTTTTCAAATCTTCCATATCGTAACAATTAACAATCATTGCATTTATTTCCACATCAATCTTTTCTCCAGAAGGGATAACTTTAGCTTTAGACAAATCTTCTTTCCTAAATAATGCTAAAACTTCTTCCAAATGTTCTTTATCTGGTAAAGTCCAAGTTTCGTTACAAACATGCAACTGATGTTTCTTTTGATATGTTTTGAATAAGATTCCCATTTTAAGTTTAATTTGTGGTTTCTGCTTTTAAATGTATTGGTTAAATCTAAAAACAATCAAAGTATACGGTTAAATAATTAAGTTTATATACTTTTCTTATTTATCACAAATAACTATGAAAAAGAGGAACATCCTACTAATTATGTTTTTACTAATTTTAACCATTTTTCTTGTTGGTTGTACAAAAGAATTATCTCCAGAAGAAGAGATTATCGTTGATGAAGAAGGTCTAAATCCAGAAGAAACCAAAAACTTTGTTGGAGAAGCTAGCAGAACTGCCCGTTCAAAGTTCACCTGGATTCATTGCGATGACCAAGGCAATCAAATTATTGCTGGTTATGCTTACAAAGGAAAGAAAAATAAAAGAATTTTTAAGAATGGTTGTATACAAAACCAAGTCCAAGATTATTACTGTGACCATAACGAGTTAAAATCAAAAAAAATCCCTTGTGATTATGGATGTAAAAACGGAGCTTGTGTTACTGCCAAACCCATAAAAAAAGGAGAACCCAATTGGATTGAAGTTAATGAAGAAGTAAGTGCTTTAGATTTACCATTCTATATTACTGGAGTAGGAGAAGAAAGTTGTCTTTTGGAAACCAATAATGAAGAATATGACATTAAAAATAAGGGATGCCAAAAAATTGATAATTTGTTTTTTAAAGTCAATGATATTTCCAAAACTGAACAAAAATGTTTAATTACATTTTACGATCAAACTATCCCGTTCTGTTGTGATACAGATGGAAATGACTATTTTAATCTTGGAAAAATTTACACTGATGCTTACGCCAACGGGAAAAAAGATCATTGTCAAACTGTAGCCAGTGGGAAAAATTATCTGATGGAAATGCGTTGTAAAGACAATAAATATTACTATGATCAAAAAGAATGTCTTAAGTTGGGTGAAGACTATGTATGCGAGGATGGCACTTGTATAGTCCAAGATAAAACCATTGTTATTTTAATAGATCAAAAAATAGCTGATTTAGATTTAACCCAGTTCTATTCAGATATTAAAAATGAAGGATACAAGGTAATAATTGAAGATAAAACGTGGAATACACCTGAAGAAGTAAGGAATTACTTGAAGAATGTGTATGACTCCGTTACTCCACAATTAGTGGGGACCATCCTAATTGGGGAAATCCCCTACCCTCATTATGCAGTAGATAAAGAAGTCATTTCTTTTTGGTTTTACCAAGATCTTGATGGAATATTCTTAAAAGAGAACCCTAAATTCCCAAATGCTTATAGTGTACATGAAGGCAACACAAACAGTGAAATATGGGTAGGGATATTACCATTTTATAAAACCACGAAAGAAACAAAAAAGAAACTCAAAAATTATTTTAATAAAAATCACCAGTATAGGACTGGAAAACAACAATATGGAAAAGGTTATATTGAAATAAATGAACATGTTGAAGAAGTTAAAACTTTAGAAAAATACGAAGAAACCATCGGTTATGGATATTCTGGCCCATATTCACCAATCATTTCTTCTTTAAATTATTGGGACAAAATAAATTTCTTTTTTGACAATTCAATTATTGGTAAAGCCCCAAAATCAGAAGGTTATGCTCGCCTTAGCAAAAAGGATTATTTGATATGGGATATGTCTAGCCATGGCGATGCAAAGAGTTTTGGAGAGATATCTAAATACTGGTTGATTTACAATAAGATTAATGTTCCTTTTGCTTTTATTGGAGGTTGCGAAAGTGGAAAATTAGATTATACAGAACCACCAATTCTTGAAGAATTGATTTACCATGACAATAGTCAGGTTTTAGTTACCCAAGGCACAACTACTTTTTCAGGAGGCATGGGAACTAGCATCAAAGGATTTTATATAGACACGATATTAAAAGGCTTAACTCAAGGCCAATCATTTGGAGAAGCAATTATTACCCATATCAACGCACCATTAAAATATCCTTGGTCAGAAAATGAATTCACACATCATGGCATCATAGTTTTAATGGGAGATCCAACATTAGAGTTTGCCATTCAAGATCCAAGCCCGATAGAAGAGATCAAACCAGACTTATGGACAAAATCAATAATTATAAAAGAAGGAGGGATTGAGATTACTTATTGTAATGGGGGCAATTTAGTTGCTAAGAACTATAAGAATAAGTATACGCTTCAGTCTGAAGGAAAAGTAATAGATACATTTATTCTAGAGGTTCTAAGTTTAACACCAGGAGAATGTGAAATCATTGAGAAAACAGCAGCATACTTTCAGGAATTTAATTTAGGAGAAGAAATCTTAATCACTTTTATTACTGACTCAGAAAAATCAGTGAATGAATTAAATGAAAAAAATAATTATTTAACTAGACCATTTAATTATCCTCTAGGAATTAAGCCGGACTTAACAGTAAAATCAATAATTAAGAAACAAGGTGGAATTGATATTACTTATTGTAATATTGGCAATTTAATTGCCAAGAATCATAAAAATAAGTATACACTACTTTCTGAAGGAAAAGTAATAGATACATTTACAATAGATATTGTTAATTTAGCAGCAGGAGAATGTGAAATCATTGAAAAAACAGCGGCATACTTCCAGAAGTTTGATTTAGGAGAAAAAATCTTAATCACATTTATTACTGATCTAAAAAAATCAGTAGGTGAATTAAATGAAAACAATAATGCTTTAACTAAACAATTTAATTATCCTTTAGGATAAGAGATCAACTAAAAAATAAATGAGAGTTCTAATATTATAAGAAATCTTTAACCATATAAACGCCTTCTAGTTCATATCCCAACTTCTGATAATATCCCCTTACACCAATTCCAGAAATAATTACAACTTTATTCTTGCTATGCTCTTTAGCAATCTTTTCCGCTTCTAATAATAACTTCTTACCCCAACCCCGGTGTTGCACAGATCCTTCTGAACCAAGAGAAGTAGCTGTTCCGTAAATATGTAATTCACGAACAATAGCAGAGTCAAAAGTAATTTCTTCTCGCAGACTTTCAGCAGGAAATCTCATCCGTAAAAAACCAACCAGAAAATCGTTTTTAGTATCCTCTACAGATATAAAAAACTCTTTCCCCTTCGAAGCATTATATTCATTTACTTTTATCCCTACAGAACCCCAATCAACCTCTTGACCTTTAGGTTCTCTACATCGGATACATCTGCACTTAACATCATAATTCTGATGAATGTATTGTCTAAGATTTGTCATCTCGACACCAGCAGCAATTTGATAAGTAGGAATATCTCTTTGTACTCGCATTACTCGACAATATTCTGGAATTGATTTCTTAAATTCTGCAATTAGAGAAGCAGCTTCTTTTGCGTCAAGAGGTTTAT
Source organism: Candidatus Woesearchaeota archaeon (assembly GCA_018696595.1). GTDB lineage: Archaea > Nanobdellota > Nanobdellia > Woesearchaeales > GW2011-AR9 > JABJOX01. The sequence goes on from JABHQW010000003.1 coordinate 310,466, forward strand.
AGTTTCCTTTCTCCCATTCATCATATAACTTAGTTCCTTTAGTAACCATACATGGATAAAGTTTGATCATGTCTGGACAATAATCAGAATCTGTAAACAATTGTTTCATTCCAGCTAAATCTTTCTCTCTGTCTGTTCCGGGCAAACCAGGCATATAATGGCCAGCAACTTTAAATCCTAAATCTTTCAATGTTCGAATAGAATCTTTTGTTTGCTGAGTTGTATGTCCTCTTTTCATTTTCTCTAAAACATCATCGTAAACAGATTGAATTCCTAATTCTACACGAGTACAACCTAAACGTAACATTTGATTGCCTTCTTTTAACATTCCGTAATCTGGACGAGTTTCAATACAAAGAGCAACACATCTAAGATGAGCAGTTTCATTCTTCTTTTGTTCAGTTTCTAAAGAAGTATCTTTTTTCAAAGATAATATTTTCTCATGTAATCTAGCTGCCCTTTCTTGATTACCAAAATCTTCTGTAGGTAATTCAAAAAACTCTTTAAAACACAAGAAATCAAATCCACCATCAACAAAAAACTTTTCTGAAAAATCGTTCATTGCCTGAAATGCTTCTTTAACAAACTCTTCTTGATAATCTTCAGGAAAACTTGGAAATGTACCACCCATTAAAATCAATTCAACTTTCTCACAATTATGTCCTAATAAAATGTATTGTTGTAATCTGTTGAAAACTTGTAAATAAGCACTATACTTGTTTCTAATACCCCTCATTGTAGCTGGTTCTTTCCCAGTATAACTTTGAGGAACATCACCAAACTCGCTCTTAGGGCCGCCAGGACACATAATACAGGGTCCCACTGTTTGTGCATGCGGACATGGAAATGGCTTTGTCATGATTGCCACAGGTGCAACACCAGACATGGTTCTTGTTGGTTTTGTAAGTAACTTCTTTTTCAAAAAATTCAAATCCTCAACACTACAATTCAATAAAATTTGAATATTTGTAGGGATATGTTTTAGTTTATACTTCTGTGATAAATCTCTTTTCAGCTTAGCTAACTGTCTAGCTGAATACTCTTTTTGCTTCAATTCCGAGATGATTTCTTGATGAAAGTCCATACTTTAATCATTATTTTCGAGTATAGATATAAAGATTACTAAGAAAAAGAAAGAAAGAAAAAAATTATTTCAAATCAACAACATAAGATGGCCCTTTCTTCCCATCTTTACCAAGCCAAGCAACTTCTACTTGATCTTCTGCTAAAGACTCCAAACTAACATCAGGAAATTTATCAATCAGATCTTTCCTATCTCTATGAAAATAAC
>JABHQW010000004.1 GCA_018696595.1 Candidatus Woesearchaeota archaeon
AATATGTTCCCAACAAGCAGGTTTCTCAGTAACTATTTCTGTTACTGTTATATCCTTACCCGGAGCAATTGTTGTATCTTTACCTGGACTTACTGTCACATCTTTACCTGGACTTACTATTAGATCTTCACCAAAATTATCCATTACATCAGATTCTTGAATTTCTGAATAATTACTATTTTCTGGATCTCCGTTTTCGTCCCCATTATCACATCCAAGCATAGGACTCATACTTAAAGCCCCCGCCAAACTATAAACCGCAATCTTACTAACTGCAGAATCTTTAATTCTTCCAAAACCATTCTTAACTTTACCTAAGAAACTATTTTCAATTTTACTTTCTAAACCATTCATTTTCTTCCTCCAAAAATTAACTTAAATTTAACCCTATAATCCAAAAGCGTTAGTAAACTCACGCATTCTTCTGAACTCTGCCAAGAAACCAGAACCTTTATCTGTAAGAACAATAATCTTAGAAGCAGTTTTCTTTTTACGATGTTCAATTTCTTGAATTAAAACTAACTCTTTACCAATTAACTCATCCAAGTAATTGTTTAAAAGTTTATGAGATAAGTTTGATTTATACATTAAATGGGTTGGCTTAATAGTTCCACCCTTGTTCTGAATAGATAAAAGGATGTCATAAATCAGTTCAAGTCTTGATCTTCTTTTTGTAGTCATCTTCTTTTAATTTGGCTGTAAACTGAAAGTAAGATTAAGAATCCCACTAACAGGAATAATTCTCCTAAAACATAAAAACTGTCGAAAAGGAACACGAACACGAAAAAGATGTTACTTAACAAGATGAACAAAAAGCTAATCATAACTTTAAACGCATTCCTGTTTCGGTTAGTGTTTAGATAGTTCTTGTAATAGTTTAATACAGTTAAGCCAATAATAACTGCACTGGTTAAATAAAATACAAAGTAACTAAAATTAGCTACAAATGATATTAATAAGATTAAATATAGGAATAAAGCAATTTGACTTACTTCATAGTATTTGTTTAATCTTGATCTTGATTTCTGTGAAACGAAGAAGATTAATAACCAACCGCCTAACATTGAAGCCATCTGTATAAAGAAAGCCCCCCTGTAATATAAGTCAGAAAACTTAAGGTGGTTACCTAACGTAGGTTTCAACACTGTCATGACAGAATCTCTTACTGGAGTAAAGTATAATACTCCGTGAGTAAACATTTTAAAGAATAATCCTACTGATAGTAGAAGGAATGCTACTGAGAGGTATGAGAACTTGTTTTCATGACTAATTCTATATACTCGCCAACTATACGCAGCAATCAATAGAGCAACAATTAGACCGATACCTTCGAATATTAAATCGAATCCGTTAAACCACTCTGGTGTAAAAAACAATTGATACATATTTTCAAAACCCCTCCAAAGTAACAAATGAGCAGTTGCCTTTAAAAAGATTGTGGGTCTGCATTCTCTATTTACCTTCTATATGTATACTGCATAATCGATTTATAAGTAAATGGGTTTTCTAAGTGTAAGGTGATTAAAAGATGACTAAAGATCTAATGGCGTTCGTTGCGGGATTAACACCAGAAGAAATTGTTTACTTATTATATTCCAGGCACACCACCTCCGTGCTATCATCACAGAAAAGTTCAAAACGTGCTTAGGCACAAACCTTCTTTCCGGGCTCGCGGGCTCGGTTTTTTATTTGTTAGAACTTTGAGCTAACCTTTATCCTTACTTCCTTTCTTTTTTTTATTCACTAAGATTAGGATTATAACTGCCACAAATAACACTAATGATAAAAGATATGTCCAGAAATTAATCTCAAGAGAATTATCTAAAAAAAACAAAATTAAAAGAACAATGAATGTACAAGTAAGAATCCATTCTTTATGTGTTATCTCTCTCATCTTTCTACTCAAATGGAACACCGCTCCAAAGTGTCCAGTCCTCTGAAGGAGAATAACCACCAAACGTAAAGTAAGGGGGTTGAGTCTGTCCAAAAGAACCGTACTGAACGTTACCCCACTGAGCTTTAGGAGCAGCACCAGAAGCGCCATAAATAGAACTGCCAAATAACTTCCAAGTTTTCATCACAGAATGGAACCCAGAAACATCTGTAGTATAATCTGCACCAGGTTCAACAATCATCTCACCTTTGTAACCATGCTTCTTAAAGATGCGAACAATATCTTTAACAGGAGTGTTACCTTCACCAGGAGCCAAATGATCGTCTTGGTAACCATAATTGTCAACTAAGTGTAAATGTCCGACTATCTTCTTCTCAGCAAGTTCTTCAACTTTACCCAACATCCATTTGTCAAAATCTTTATCATTCTCATTAATAGTTTTGTTAGGATCACCTTGCCAATACTTTCGCCACATATTTAAATGTCCAGTATCAAAAGTAGCAACCAAATGTTGTTGTGCCTTATGCTCAGCTTCTTTAGCATCCATTCCACGTTGCATTAACTCTTGCTGCATTTTTTTACGTCCACCTTCAACCAAAGTCATTAATTCGTCTGGATGAGAACCATAACTTTCAGGAAATAAGTTTTCCATCGCTACAGCAATAGGTTTTTTCAATTGACCTTGCTTTTCTAGACTACGAGTATGTTCCCAAGCATTCATTCCTGCTTTAGCATAAGCGTCAAAAGATTCGTCTAAAGCATAATTCTCTGCACTTTGTACATGCCGAATAGTTTCCATAGATTCTTCTGCCTGGGCCCATTGTGAAGCAGAAGCTTCTTGAGACTGGTTCATTTGTCTACGAAAATGAGAAAGTTCTTTCTCAATAACATCAGTGGGCATTTCTGCATCTTCAGGAACTAATCCCCTAGCTAAAGCCTGTGCTTGCTGTTTCAAACGCCATTTCTCACTATCATCAGTTTCACCCTCGATTTTCTTATAAGTTTCTAAAGCTACTTCTAACTTCTTAATTTTATCAATATAATCGTCAAACTGACCACCATAGTAATGGCCCCAACCCCTACTGTTAGCAGCGTTAGTTTCTAACGTAGAAACAATATAAGCTTCCTCTGGCCGAACATTAATTTCATCTTTACTAACACCTTGTTTTAAAAATTTCATCCAGTAAGATTTTTTAAATTTGTTATCATCATCTAATTTGCTTACATCTGGACTACCTGCACGAACCCAATCAGTATATTCTTCTTTTGCTCGTAAAGTCATCTGTTTAGCTTCTTTTTGAAGATCACTCCAATCCATCTGATGAACTTTAAACTTCCCTTCCTTAGAATCATATTCAGGAACTCTATCCTCGTCCTTAATTCTATTGCCAAAATAGTCCATATAAATTAATCGTCCATTTTCATCTTTAGCATTAGAAGCAGTTTTAGTTTGCCCATCAAAATCAAGATATTCTTCCCCTGCTTGAGTAGTATTCCAGATAGGACGAGCAACTTTTCTATTTTTACGAGCTTCCTGAATAACTCCACCTGTCCTAGAATCAACAACTTTGTAAGAAGCCATCTCTTCTTCATCAGAATACATCTTGAATCTCTTATCTTCATTCCAAGAAGCGTCTGCTACCGGTCTTTGAAATTCTCCAGTATGAACAACTACAGGACCACCACGAGCAACATCAGCAGCAAAATCTACTGCCCGTTTGATTTCGTTAATAGCCATCTCTTTATTTTGTTTAGAAAAGTTTCCTTGTTGATCCATTCCGGCTAATCCGTAAACACCAACAGAAGCGTGAGTAGTAAAATCGAATTTGTTAGCGGTTTGCATTTCACGTAAAGCTTGCCTTTGTAATTCCCCATACATTCCGGGAGTATGTCCTTGCGCAGAACCTTTACCAGAACCCATAAATCCTAACTCTGCAGTTTTTGAACCTGCCCGCATCTTCGCACTAATAGCTTGTACGTTCGGAACTGGACCTAAGCCAAGACTCATTCCCACATCTTTAATTCCAACACCAACATCATTAGTAGAATCGTTACTAGGGCTAGGACTATTATCAAAATAACCTCTATCCATTGGAGTGGCATAATCTCCGGACGTAAAATGTGTCCCACCAAACGTAACCATGTATAGAATTAATATATTATAGTATATAAAAGTTACTTAGGAGAATACAAGTGAAAGTGCACAAGTTACAAAGCCACCCTTGCCAATGGAGGCGCATTTTTTTGTTAGGAAAAAAATCTAAGGCGCCGTGCAGGGTGGTTTTGTAACAAAACACAATTAGTTTGACATTGCCCTTTGTAATTAAAGCTTGCCAGAGAGTAAACATTTTTATAATCCTTAACTATTCTCTCCATATGACTGAAGATTTGAGAAACCTTCCGCCTGAAGAGCGAATTAAGAAACTGAAAGAGTTAGAGAAGAAAAGGAAGAAAGAGATCGAAGAAGCTAAAAAGGGAATTAAAGAAAGTGAAACCGAATTAACTGAAAGAAGAAACTGGTTCGAGAAAGTTCCAATTCCACAAATTGCTCAAGATGATTTAACTGGATTAGGTAAAGACGCAAAGAAAATTCTTGAAACTCATAAAGGCGTTAAAGAAGAGAAAAAAGAATCAGTCGATGAAGTTGTTACTGAAAGTGATAAAAAAGAAATAGATTTAGAAGAGTTAGCCCAAGAAAGAGTTGATATCCCTTTTGAATTAATGCAATCTGAATATGCTCAACATCTTAGTCAGAAACCAGTCCAAGAATTATATGGCGAGATGAAAACTTTGCAAGAAAATGTTGCTGAGAAAGGTTATGTTACAGCAGAAGAACAACGTAAAGCAGAATATCTTATCGCGGGAATGGAAAACAAACTTGAAGATGTTGAAGAAGGATCTTATTCTTTTACAGAGAAAGCAGCAATGCGAGCAAGTTTAATTCAACAGATGGGTGCTAAAGTTACGGGCATGTACCAAAGTGGGAAATCAATGTATAAAAGTTAGTTTTACCAAGCGATCATTCTGTGTGCTTTCTTAAAGTTCCTTTTGATGTTAAAAGCATGGAAGGTGCAATGTCCAGTGATAGCCTTTGTTTCACATTTTTTAGCAGCTTTAATATGATCTTTAGCTAATTGTGCATCAGTAACAACCCCTGTACTACTTTTCTCTTTAGGTGTATAAAAGTCGCCAAAGAATTTCTCAGTAAAAGATTTCTTAGCAACTTCTTTCTTAACTTCTTCCTTTTTCTTAGTTCCTTTAGCTTCATCTAAATAAATATAAAGTTGTTCACCTAAAGATTCCATTGCTTCTTTAACAGAAGTTGAAACATCACCAATAATTGCTATCGTTTCTTCCTCTTTAAGAGCCTTATACGCTTCAACTTGTTTATCTGTCCAAGCATAAACCCGAAAGTTCATTTCAAATTTACCGATATGTACCGGACCACGTTGATAACCTTCTTGAACAACTTTCATCTCTGGCCGAGTCCGATAAGTAAACGTCGCTAAAATACAACCATTAGCTCCACTTTTCCCAACAGGCGTTCTTTTACGAGTAAGAACTTCAATATCCAATAAACTCCCTTCAAAAGCAGAAATCAAATCAGCAGAACCCATATTCTTGTCATGCATAGTTAATCTGGCAACATGTTTCAAATAAGGTTTAATCCATTGCACATACATTTTAATGATTTGGAAATGTTGGTTCAAATATTGTAACATGAAAATCCTTCTATTTTTGTGTTCCTCATGGGTTCTCTTTTTCCATTCCATAAACTGTTTTAGGTGTCGTTGTAAAACTCTTAACACATTCTTGTTAAAATCTACTTCTAAGCCAGAGATGTGTCGATCTAACTCATTGGTATTAGCAAAGACAGGGGCATCAAAAAAAAGATCAGGCAAAGTAACAAACTCTAATTCCCTAGACATTCCAAAAACAGAAGCAGCATTCTTTGCTCCTCCTTGAACTAAATCGATAAATATCCCCTTCAAAGTAATTTCTGAAGATTTGCTTCTTTTACCAATACTTTTACCTAATTGAGCAGCAGCTTCGTTATAATAACCTAACCGTTCATCAAGAATTCTTAATTCTCTAACCATCTGAAATAATTCTTTAATCATTTTTCCAACTGTGGCCAGAAATTGAGAAACTTTATCTTGCTGTGCACCTAATCTTTGTTGAGTCACACCAAAGAAAGCAGAATTTTCTGAAGCTGCAAAAGAATCTTCTAATTTCTCAATAATTGGAAAATTCTCTTTAAAATTATCTAAAATCCAAAAATATGGTTCTTCTAAACTTAAATCATAAGCCTCCATGGTTTGTTGATAAGACTTTAGAGGTTGAGGAAAACCAGTTGGACCATAATCTTCTTTAATAGTCTCTCTATGTTCTTCTTTATCAAACCCATGTTTTTTTAATAGGGCTGAACGTGAACTCAAATCTGTATAATAAAAATTTTCCATCTTATGCCTCTTTATTACTTGAATTACTTTATTATTTAATAAGTTTTCTTATTTTGAGCACTTAAAGAACCACAAACCTTCTTTCTCATAAAAATTAACAAAGAAACCAACACTCTCAAGAATAGAAACCCATTTAGAAGAAGGAAACGAATTAACTTCTTTCTGTTTCTGCCAATCGTTAACTTTATTCTGAGATAAGACAACCATTAAAGTTCCATTTAAAACTCTTTTAATTTCTCTCAACAAACCCAAATAATTATTAACATAATTTAAAACAAATACTAAAGTCACAGAATCAAAAGACCCAGCACCAAAAGGCAACTCTTTTTCTAAGTCGCCAACAACTTTCTTAACACAATTATCATTCCCTTGCAACATCTTAGCAGAGAAATCGAACCCAACAGATTTAACATAACTATAAGCACCACAACCTAAATCAAGATTTTCTCCATTCTCTAAAAACTTAAGTTCTGTTGTAATTGCTTTTCTTTTCTCAGCACTAACTTTATGACCCCACATAAAAGCTTCAGCGTTCCAGAAAGAAACATTATCAGAAGGCCAACCTTTGGCCCAAGAAACCCCAGAAGCTAATTTCTTCATTTTACCTAAATCTTCTTGACCATATTGTAATTCAATTAAACCATTAAAAAATTCAGTCTCAGGATCAAGTTTCATTTTTAAAATAGAAGAACTGCTAAGTTAGCAAATCCATTAAGTATTAAGCCGCCAGCTAAATTGTCAATCATTAAAACGAACACTAATAATAAAATCCTACCAAGACAAATAAAAACCTCTCTACTAACAAAGTAAGGAGCAGCATGACCACGCGCCTTATCATATTCTAAAGCCCCAACAGGAGATTCAAAAATACCGAAAGTTAATGCCCCAAAAATAGTTACTGCAAATACGTGCCAAACTTTAACAACTAAAGCACGCAAAATCCAAGATAATGATTCAAATCCTGCAATCCAACGAATAATTTTTCTTTTATCTATATGATCACTATATTTGCCAACAAATAAAACCAAACCCGCACTAATTGCAGAAAGTAAAAAACCCACTAACCCCAAACTAAAATAATCATTAAGAATATTAAAGATGAATAGTGGCCAAATAACCCCTGCAGCAATTACATGTGTCCCTCTTGCAACAAAAAATAAAGAGTTTTCCCAATGTTTTTTATCTAACATTGATCGTAACGAGAAATGATATTTAACATAATCTTCTTTACTTAAGAACAAGAAGAAAGCAGATAAAAACAATAATAATGAAGCCAAAATAAATACAATGTTAAACCCAACAAATTTAATTAAAAGCCCACCCAATAATGGACCAAACATAGTAGCAATAATAGTAAAAAATTTTCTTTTACCAAATTCTTCCCCACGATGTTTATGGTCACTGACATGTGCAAAAACTAGGTGCATACCCATCCAATAAAATGCTTGTGAAAGCCCTAACATTCCAGCAATCACAAATAAAGGCGTGTTTAATACTGGCAAGAAGTAAAGTAACAGGACAAAAACTAAATAAAATGGGACCCCCAACAAAACCGAATGTTTCAACCCAGCCTGGGCAGCAAACTTAGCAGCAAAAGGAGTACTAATTGCAAAGATTGCAGCATAGAAAATAAAAAAGTATAATGTTTGTTGTAAAGAAAAACCCCTCTCTACATAAAGATATAAAGGAATAAATAACCCAATTAAAGAAATTGCAAAAGATCTAATTGCTGAAGAGATGTAAACTTGCGTTAGTTCCTTATGCGGAAAGAATCTCCACCAAAAATGTTCGTTATGATGCGGCATAAATTATCACTCCTTTCTTTGATAAAATTTATAAAAGAATATAAGTCTTTCTATTGTTGATTGGGCCCGTGGTCTAGTAGCTATGACGTCCGCCCGACTTTCATTCAATATGATTGGAACGCGGAAGATCGTGAGTGCGAGTCTCACCGGGCCCATTGTTTCTTTTATTATTTCTTAAACAGTTAGAAATATAAACAATAAAGATTTAATTAGTAAGATGGACAATTATCAACAGCAGCAAAGTGTGGCGCAACAAGTTCAACCAACACAGACACAACAAATAGAACAGCCACTTTACGTCCTACAGCAAAACAAGAAAAGAGCACTAATTCCAAAGATAACAACCCAAGTGGTCTTAGGGGCTATCTTCTATTTAGGAGTTCTGTTAAACATTTCATTGTTAAAACTAAGCGCTAGCAGTGAAACAGTAATAAAATTGGTAGCATTGATATTATTATTATTAATTGTAATTGTTGGAATTTTTTTGGCATTTCATCAAGCAAATCTTCCTTACAGATTTTATCGTAACAGGATTAAGTTATACAAAAAAGAAGTTCTTTACGTAAATATAATCAATACAAACCCAAAAATAGATTTCTGGGATAAATTTTTCAAAACATATTCAATAAAAATAGCTAAAGATAAATATATCCGTAATATCCCACAAACAGTCCAAATAAGTAACTATTTACAACAATTAATCAATTATGCAAAGAACTCTACTTCTTCACAAGGTAATTTTCAATAACAATAGATGTGAAAGCTAAAATTAGTGGACCAATGATTACACCTAATACTCCAAAGAAATACAAACCACCAAAGATTCCCACTAACATAATTAAAGGATGAATCTTAGCAATGTTGCCCATTAGTTTTGGTCGAATAAAGTTATCTAAGGTAGCCACGAAAATCAAACAATATACAAAAAGTAAAATCCCCTTAACAATTGAACTATTAGAATTATTAAATATTCCTTCAAGAATTAATATTGCTGAAGCAGGGACCCAAACAAAACCAGTCCCCAAATAAGGGATCAAAGCCAGTAAAGTCATGATTACCCCCCAAAATAAAGGAGAAGAGATACCAAAAATGAAAAACCCTAAAGCCCCTAATGCACCTTGAACTAAAGCAACAACAAAATAACCAAAAGTAATTCCATGAATAATTCCCCCTAAACGTTCAAGAGTGTTAGCATATCTCTTCTTTTGCAAGCGTAAATATTTCCTAATCTTTTTAAGTAAGTTTTCTCCTTCTTTCAAAAAGTAAAATAAAGTAAATAAAAACACAATCAAATTAATAATCATTCTTGGCAAACTAGCTAAAACCCCAGAACTTGCAGAGATTACCCAATTAGTAATTGACTTCACCCCTTCTTGAATCTGATAACTAAATTCAGGGTTCTGAATCGCGGTTTTCATACTTTCACAAATACTATGTTGACAATTAGAAAACAAGCCCATGGCCAATTTTTGTTTAACAAGGATAAAGATAACATAAGTTTCTTGAATTAAAGATTTAATAAAGAAAAAACCAGGCAGTATTATTAACAATAAAACAACTAAAGAGAGAATTAAAGAAGACCAAGTAGGACTAATTTTTTTCTCAAGTTTTTGATGTAATGGAAATAAAAGATAAGCCACAAAACCCCCAAGAAATAATGCTTTAAGGAAAGGTTGAACTATTAAAAACGAGAGAATGAATAATATCCCCAGTATAATTAATGGCAAATAATCTCTGTAATTAATCTAAATCACCTCTTTTATAAGTAAAGACTATTTTAGAATATATAAAGATTTTGATTTCAAGAATTTTAAAAAAAGAAAAAAAAAGAAAAAAATAAAGCCGTTAGGCTTATTGTTCTGCTTCAACTTCAGGTTCTACAACTTCTTCCATTACTTCTTCAACAACGGTAGGAGCACCAATTGTTGCGTCTGCAGTGGTTGTACCTTCGATCTCAACTTCATCGCCACTTAACTCAGAGTATCTCTGTGCGATAACCTTACCAGCCAGTCTTGTATCCGCTCCGGAGTAACCTGCAACTAACATTGCTACACTCTCTCCATTCTCGAATAACTTAACTCTTGCTTTTCCAGGTGTAAATCCTTCTGTACAGTCTACTGGATTACCAAGTAATTCAGCAGCCACAGTGTTAACACATGGTCCACCAACAACAATTAAGTTCTGAGCCATTGCATCTGCAACTTCACTATCTAACTTTGTAGCGTCAACAACTTCAACAGCTACCATACTTCCGCCACTTGCACTGGATGCAGTTACTGTAGATCCAGAAGTTACGTACAGATTTCCACCAACTTGAGCTTCGGGAACATCAATCTCAATTGTTCGGGAACTTCCACTTGGATTTGTTTCCTTAACAAAAGTACCATAATTTTGGTAACCTTTAGTTACAGTGCTCTCTTCAGGGTCACTTACCCAGAAAGTCATGTTGCCATTCCTTACTTGAGAGTCTACTTCTGTATCAGCTTCAGTAAAACTAAAACTTACGGAAACGTTCTCATCAGTTCCTGTTAAGTCGTCTTTTCTGTCATCGTCGTCAGTAATTAAGTCAACAAACAATCTTGCATCAGTCATACCAACTCTGTGCCCTGTAGTGGTACCCAAAGTAGCGTTTGTGTTTTCAATCTTAATCCATCCGTTATTCTTAGTCCTTAACGAAAAACCAACACTAGCATTCCTGGCTGGCAAATAATGGCCTGATGTACTGACGTTACGAATAGCACCATTCTGAGATGAGGTCAATTGAACTGGATCATTATCAGTTGTTCCTAACGTACCGTTTCTACCATTAAATGTTGTTCCACCTAACTTTATGTCAAATGTACCTGTAGATGCAAGAGTTCTAGTCAATGTTTCACCAGTACCTATATTCTTAAAGGTAACCTTTGGATCTGTGTCATCTGTTCCATCTCTACCAGTATATTGCAGTAAATAACTTCTTGCATCATTACTTGTAGTTGCTGCAGCTTTATCGTTCAAGAAGAAATATTGGTTCCGGGTAACATTATTATATGTTGCGTTTAATATTAGTTCCCTTCCAGTTTTTTCTCCTAAGTACAAACCACTTGTGTTAGCGAAGACTAATGGAACTTTAATGGTTGTACCTTCAGAATTCTCAAAGGTAAGATCATACTCTGAATCTCCACCACTTGGAACAATCGTAATAGGAGATGAATCCTCTGTTGAAAGTCCCTGGAATTCAATGTCCCAATTTTGACCGAACAATACTTGAGGTTCATCCATTGCACCATCTTCACTTAACTTTTCTCCACTAGCTAAGAAGAAATCGTCGTCAGCAGACATGTTAATGTCAATCTGATCTAATTGAAGATCTGATCCAGTTGTAGTAAATGTCCATCGCACACTTGCATCATTGATAGTTTCATCATTCACTTCTAAGTTATTATTGTGATGCAACTTTAACTTGTTTGCCCCAATAAAGAACTTTGCTGCATGAATACCACCTGCATAGTTTTGGTAAGTAATATCTGTTACGCCAATAACTGTACCATCACTCAACTTATCGGTGTCTCCGTCAGCTAAAGCAGTAGTTAATTCACCATTAATTACAAACTTAGCTTTATTTACAGAACTGTACGCAGCAACTGACTGTAATGAAACAGTATAATCTACGTCACCAACAAGATAATTTCCTTCATCTCCTTCTTGAAGAGTATCACTTGTAGAACCACCCATCAAAGTCAATTCAGGAGTACCTGCGGAATCATTCTTTGCTTGAACAATAGTCCATTCTTTTCCAAGAACATTAATGACTTCGTCTTCAAAATCTTCCAGATTTGAGCTGGAGTCAATATCAGAATCAAATGTTGAGGTAAAGTCCAATACGTATCGTGCAAACTTTGTTCCAGATGGAATCTTATAGAATGCACCAAGGTTATTGTCTTCATCTTCTTCGTAAGTCAATCCAATATAACTATCGTCAAAGTGTAAGAACTGTTCATAGTTAGATGTTCCTTTTTCGTTAGTTACTGAACCATCTGCCAATGCACCAAGATCTCCATCGGTAATGTATGACTCAACGTCACTAATATCATCGTTGAACTCTAAGATATTTGTGCTAGTTGCAACCAACCAAGTATCTCCTTCTAAAGATGTAGCAACTGTTCCACCACTGGAAATTTTCATACTTGCTGCAATATCAGTCATTGCCAAATTGTCTACAGATGCAGCGTTTTCACCAACTACGAAATATCCATCAAATACGCCATTATCTACAAACATATTTGGATAGTCGTTTAGGTCTGCTGCTAACGCACCCATTGCTGTTGCCCCTAGCATCAAAGCGCCAGTAAAGACAACAGACATGCGTTTCACCATTCTTTTTATTTTCATTTTAAAAAAACACACCTCCGTGTTTAATCTCTTTTTGTTATTACCCCATCATCATTCTCTTGCCGTCCTATAAAAATTTCGCAAGAAGTACACATCAAGTGGTACCACTTTTCGATTTTACAGACGATATTCTGATGAGATTACAACTAAAAACCCAATTTCGCTTTATAAGCTTTTCGCAAAAATCGAGGTAGAAAAGACGAGAAAATGCATTAGGGGCCGTGCTGGCGAAAAATATTGCGAGAAGGAGAAGTCATCATTTCCCAATAACAAATATTATCTTATAGAACTAAGTTCTATATTAGTTCTATTTCCCGTTTATTGTTGGGAGAAAAGTCAAAAATGGTCTTTATTTTGCGGAGAAAGGATAATCTTCTAGGCAATCCCCTATATCTTAGTAAAATAAAGATTAAATAACTTATTATTCAATTCAGAAATCTTAATTCGCTCTTGTTTTGTCGTATTTCGATCTCGGATCGTAACACAATCGTCTTTCAAAGTGTCAAAGTCAACAGTTATACAATAGTTCACACCTATTTCATCGGCCCTTGCGTATCTTCGCCCCACAGAAGCAGATTCATCATAATAACAAGAGTAACAAGTTTTGATTTGTTGGTAAACTTCTTTGGCTTTATTAGTAACTTCTTCCTTATTTTTTACTAATGGTAAAACAGTACAAAAGAAAGGAGAAACTTTTGGAGAAAAGTTTAGAACAGTAATTGCTTTGCCCTTTTCATCAGTTCTTGTTTTATATGCATCAAACATTAATGCTAAGAAAGCTCGCCCTACACCCTGAGAAGGTTCTGCAGCAACCCTTGGGATGATTTTTTCTTGAGTTTGTTCGTTAAAGTATTCTAAATTCTTTCCTGAATGTTCTTTATGTTGAGTTAAATCAAATTGTCCCCGGTCGGCTAAACCATAAATTTCTTTCCAGCCAAAAGGAAAATTATAATCTAAATCAAAACAAGCTTTAGCATAATGAGCAAGTTCTTCTTTTGTGTGTTCTCTTACTCTTAGGTTTTCGGGCTTCATGCCCAAGTCTTCAGTAAACCAAAGGAATTCTTGCACTAACCAATAAGCCTGCCATTTGTTAATTTGTAAATTTAATAATTCTTGAACAGTGATTTTTGTTTGTTCTTCTCCCTTTTCTTGATTTTCTGCAGAGTAAACATTTAGTTCTAAATCTAAGTATGGTTTTAATAAAGGACAATCGTCTGCCTTGCCCGGATGAGTAAAGAATTCAATCTCCATTTGTTCAAATTCTCTCACACGGAATAAAAATTCTCTTGGTGAAATTTCGTTACGGAAAGCTTTTCCAGTTTGAGCAATTCCAAAAGGAAGTTTTACTCTTGTTGTATCTATAACATTTTTAAAATTAGTAAAAATAATTTGGGCAGTTTCCCCTCTTAGATATGCTAAGTTTTCGCCAGTTTCTTTTGGGCCAACATAAGTTTTAAACATTAGGTTAAATTGCGAGCATTCACCAAACTCTTCAGATTGGCATTTAGGACATTTAAGTCCTTTCTCTTTTATTGTTGCGTTAAAATATTCTAAAGATTTTCCTTCTACATTTAGGTTATGTTGATCTTCAATTAAATGGTCTGCCCTATGTCTAGCGTTGCACTTTCTACATTCTATTAATACATCCGCAAAAGAATCTATGTGACCAGAAGCTTTCCAAACATCTTTTGAAGAAACGATTGAACCGTCAATCCCCACAACATCATCTCTGTCTTGTACAAACCGTTTCCACCAAGTTTGTTTGATTTTGTTGTTTACTTCGACTCCAAGAGGACCGAAGTCAAAGAATCCAGATAATCCACCATATATTTCAGAGTTAGGAAATACGAACCCTTTCTTTTTACAGAAAGTTGCCATTTCTTCAATGTTTAGAGTCATTTTAGTTTGGATTAGTTTATTGTTTATTAAGTTTTTTGTAAAAGCATCTTATTTTTTGAGAGCTGCGCCAAAAGAGGCACACGAGGAAGACGCAGCCTTACTCGTAATTGGTGCCGTGCCCTGCTCTCAAAATAAATTCAGTTCTTTTGTAATAAACTTTCAGGAAAATAAGAATACTTGTAAATCTTCAATGCTTTATAGTAAAAATAGGATCTAATCTTTCCAGGGAATAAGGATTTGATTTCATTAATCAATTTGTAAAAATCTTCTTGAGATTTTAATTCGCAGTCAAACTCGAAATCAGAACCGCCAACCGCAATATCCTGGTAAATCACATTAGGATGTTGAATTATGAATTGATTTAAAGAGGGGATGATGTTAATATCTTCTAATTCCAAATCAACTTTATAATATTCGTAACCCAATTTCTTTTGATCTATAAGTAACTTGTATGCAACAATAACTTTATTTTTTTCTAAATTCCTAAGTTTGTATTTTACTCCAGTTGCAGTCATTTTAAGCTTTTTAGCTAATTCCAAAAGAGTAATTCTTGCATTTTCTGAGATTTCCTGCAATAATTGTAAATCTTTTTCATCAACAGAATATTCTTGAACACTTCCTGTAGACAAAACAGAATCACTATACTTCTTTTTTTCAACCAAATAATTCCTGTTGTAATGATGGTATTTAGTAAGTATAGAAAAACCACTATTAATAACATAATGACGATACTTTTTCAAAAAATTTTCATAAACTTTTTGATAAACATTTAAATCTTTAACTAAAAATCCTAAAGCAAGATCAAATTTACCATCTGTCCGATAAATAGTAAAAACATCTTTCTCTTTTAAAAAATAAGCAACAATTTCTTCATCCAATTCGGTAGTAGTATTCTTTAACTCTAGATACAATCTTATCGCTTGATAACCTAACTTATTAAAATCAATTAACGCAAAATAACCACTAATGATTTTATTTTTTTCTAATTGTTTTATTCGATAATTAACTACGTCCCGGCTTAATTTAGTTTTCTTAGCAATACTATTAATTGATTGTCTGCTATTCTGGTCAAGTTCGAAGAGGATTTGTAAGTCTTTTTTGTCTAATTTCACTTTAATTCACACATAAAGCAGATTTTGTTTATAAATTTTATTGTTTTTATGGAAAAACAAGTGAAATGTTTTATATTCTTGTTAAGTACTACTATTTAGAAATGAAACAAACGATTGGGATTGTTGGCGGACTTGGAACTGAAACAAGTTGTAAGTTTTGTTTTAGTGTTAACCATAAAATCAAAAATATTCGTCGTTGCCAACCGCACATTATTATGGATAACGTCCCAATGACAAGAGAATTAGAAAACCTCATTATTCAAAATAACGCCTCAGAAGAAGTAGCTAAGTTGTTGCATGATTCTATAAAAAGATTAAACGTTTCCATGGCTGATGTAATTGTTATCCCTTGTAATACAGTCCATGTTTTTATAGACCAGCTAAGAGAACATTCCCGAGTTCCGATTATGAGCATCATTGAAGAAACCTCGAAAGAATGTAAGAAAAAAGAATTTAAAAAAGTCGGAGTACTTGGTTCTTCATTAACAATTAACTCTGGAATGTACAAAGAAGAATTGAAAAAACACACCATAGAAACAGTGATTCCAGAAGCAGACGAACAGGAGTTTATCAGTTCTTGCATTTTGAAAATAATCAATTTGGAACATACCAAAGAAGATAAACAAAGAATGTTAAAGATAGTTGAAAAGATGAAAAATAAAGGCGCAGAAGCAGTAATCTTGGGCTGTACAGACTTGTTCTTGTTGTTAGCTAAAGAAAATACACCTATACCAAAAATTGATTCCACAGAAGTATTTGAAAATGCTTTAGTTAGTAGGATGATTAGTTAGGTGGCAAAAAATGAATTCTATTTTCAATAATCACTCTAAAGAATATGACCAACACATGGTTGAAACCGGCCATTATGCTGCCCAAGATGAAATATTAAAATTAGTTTCACCTTTTGTTAAAAGCCCAGTACTTGATGTTGCTTGTGGTTCTGGTCACATATTAAAAGAATTATCAAAACATTTTTCTGAGATTAAAGGAAATGATTTATCTAAAACAATGATTCAGTTAGCAAAACAAAATAACCCAGAAATGATTTTTACAAATGATGATGCCAAAGAACTGATTTCTTACAATCAAAATTTTAAAACAATCTTTTGTGTTAATACATTATTCTATCTCAACAATAAAAAGAAAGCGATTAAGAGATGGCAGGATTTACTTGAAAAAGAAGGTAAACTGATTGTTATCGAAGAACATCCTTTTGTTTATCCTAATAACGAATTTCTTAATGGATTAAAATTAAGTCCTCTTTCACCAAAAGAGATTATTGAATTAATCTCTGACTTAAGATTAGAATTGCTTTATCAAAATAATGTTCATATTAATGAAAAACATAGTTTATTTGTTTTTATATTTGAAAAATAATCAGAATAACTTCACTTCTTCATCCAGTCAACTTCTTCCCTACTCAAATCCAACTCATCAGCCAATAAAGAACCATCAGAATGTTTAAACATCTCTTGAAAATAAGGAATCTGTTGTAAGGCGACTTTTTTAGAAGTGTGCGTAACCAAAGCCAACTTTTCAGCAATCTCTTTCTTCTTCGCAAACTTCATATTCGCTTGCCAGATTCTTAACAACCGCATTGTTGGTTGGTAAGAAACAAACATTGGATTCTTTTCAGTTTTTGCAGAAGAGATTCCAGCAGTAAGCAGATTATAAATGTAAACAATAAATCGCCAATGCTGTTGTTTTCTTATTCTTCCCCTAAACTGGTCTGCTCGAGCCAAATGCCCATATGCTTGAGACAAAGATTTTGGGCTAAGATATTCTTTAGGCAAATTATTGTCAATCCACAAAAAGATTTCATCCATTTTTATATCAAGATCATCTAAAGCAGGCAAAGCATTATCAACAGATGAAGATTTGAAAATTATTCTTAAAGCATTAATTATTGAATCAGTTCTTTTTCGATCAGATAAATTTTTCAAATCATCGAAAACAAAATTTTTATCAGTTGAACATATCTGTAAATCTATCAAAGCGCCCCTTAAATCACCATCAACTTGTCTGGCCAAAGAATTTATTGCTTTTTCTTCAAACTCAATATTTTCTTGTTCACAAACCCACATTAATGTATGAGCAATTGTTTTATATTGCAGTTTATGGAATTCAATCATCTGGCAAGCTTTTCTTAATGCTTTAAATTTGGAATTAGAAGGATCATTTGCCGTTAAGATTACGGGAAAGGTTGATTTTTCAATTGCTTTTGTTAATGCTTGAATACAACCACGATCTTTAACTCCAGAGATGTTATCAATCTCATCAATAAGAATTAATTTCGGTTTAAAGAATAAAGATTGCTGACCAATTGCAGAATTAAGGAAAGAATCCATGTTAGCTTTATTTCTTAAATCAGAAGAATTGATTTCAAGTAAATCAAAATCCAACTGTTTCGCCAAAGCATAAACCGAAGAAGTTTTTCCGTTTCCTATTGGACCATATATTAAAGCAGCTTTCTGTCTCTTTTGTTTATAATTTTCTATAAAATCCTTTAATTCAGATACTGCTTTCTGTTGTCCAAATACTTGTTCTTCGCTTTCAGGAGCATATTTAGATGTGAATAGAGTCATAGAATGTTGGGAGCAGAGGTTGTATTTATTGTTTTTGTTTTATTTGGCTATGTCCTGGACAATAGTGTTTTATTTAACCCCTCTACCCTAGAAATATATATAAAGCAAAACAAAAAACTAATTCGCTGGGTGATATGATGAAAAAAGGCTTAACATATTCTAACGTTTTACTTGTACCTAAAAAAACCCCACTGAGTTCTAGAAGCGAAGCATGTGTTAAAACCAAATTCACAAAAAATATTGAATTAAACGTTCCTTTAGTAAGTGCCAATATGGTTACTGTTACCGAACATGACATGGCTATCGCTATGGCCAGAAGAGGTGGCCTCGGAGTGATTCATCAATTTGGAACAATTGAAGAACAAGCAGAAGAAGTTAGAAAAGTAAAAAGGAGTACAAGTTATATTATCGAAGATCCAATTTCTATCCAAAGTAACGCCACTATGGAAGACGCTGTAAATCTGATGCAAGAAAAAAGTGTAACTAGTATTTTAGTCAAAGATCGAGATCAATTAGTAGGGATTTTTACAAAAAGGGATTACTTGTTTGAAAACGATTTGAGGAAACCAATTAATTTAGTTATGACTCCAAAAGAAAGGTTAATCACGGCAGAATATGGAATTGATCTAAATGAAGCTAAAAAAATTCTTCATCAACATAGAATTGAAAAACTCCCCCTAATGTCAGACGGAAAAGTTAGAGGCCTAGTAACTACTAAAGATATTAGCCGTTTAGAAAAATGGTCCCAAGCATGCAGAGATAAGAGAGGCAGATTAAGAGTTGCCGCTGCTATTGGTGTTAGAGATACAATAGAAAGAGCAAGAGTGTTGATTGATGCAGGGGTAGATCTTTTAGTTTTAGATGTAGCACATGCCCATTCAGATTTTGTAATTGAAAAATTAAAAGAATTAAAAGCAACTTTCCCAATTGATGTAATGGTGGGAAATATTGGCACCGCAGAAGCCGCTAAAGATTTAATTGAAGCTGGCGCAGATGGATTAAAAGTAGGAATTGGCCCTTCAAAGGTTTGTAGTACAAGAATTGTTTCTGGAGCAGGCATGCCGCAATTAACTGCGGTAATGAATGTTGTTTCTGTTGCTAAACAATATGGAATTCCTGTGACTGCTGATGGTGGCATGAAATATCCAGGAGATGTTTCCAAAGCAATTGCCGCCGGCGCTTCAAGTATTTATTCTGGAAGTTTCTTCGCTGGAACTGATGAAGCCCCAGGCATGATCATTATGAAAGATGGAAAACGTTATAAGAAATATCATGGCAGTGCATCTTATGAAAGTAATCACGCTAGACAAGAAACCCAACATAAAAAGCAGTTCAAGAAACGGTTAGATTTGTTTGTTGAAGGTGTTTCTAATTTAGTGGATTATAAAGGCCCAGTAAGTGAAGTAATTAAGTATTTAGTTAAAGGTTTGAGAAGCGGGATTAGTTATTGCGGTGCAAGAAATATTGCCGAGATGCATACAAAAGCCGAGTTTATTGAAATTACTTCTGAAAGTTGGCGAGAAAGCACTACAAGAGGAATGAAAGTTTCCGAGTAAATGACTTTTGAGAGCAGCGCCAAGATTATGAGCGTTTTATCAGAGAAAATATTAGTCTGCGGTGGGGGGTGCCCCATCCAGGGAGGACCGCAATCATAAAAACCATAGAAGAAGCGAACTGGCTTTGCTCTCAAAATATACAATTAAGTTTTTAAATAACCTCATTCTCATAAACCTAAAATGGAATTACCTAAACGATATGATCCAAAAGAAGCCGAACCAAGGCTACAGCAGTTCTGGGAAGAGAATAAAACTTACGCGTTCAACGCAGAAGATACAGAAAGAAAAATATTCTCAATTGATACCCCGCCACCAACAGTTTCCGGGAAAATGCATATGGGTCACGCATTTAGTAATTCTCAACAAGATTTTATTGCCAGATACAAAAGAATGCAAAACTTTAACGTCCTACAACCATTAGGAACAGATGATAATGGTTTACCTACCATGCTTCTAATTCAGAAATTGAAAAAAGTTCGTGCCAACATGATGGACAGAAAAGAGTTCAGAAAATTAGTATTAGATGTTCTTGAAAATGAACTTAAACCGAGTTATATTAATGATTGGAAAAAACTAGGTATCAGTTGTGATTATAATGTTAAGTATTCAACAATTGACCCTCACGCTCAAAAAATTTCACAAAAATCTTTCATCGATTTGTATAAAGCAGGCCGAGAATACAGAACAAAAGCACCAGCCATGCATTGTCCAAAATGTCAAACTGCAATTTCTCAAGTTGAATGTGAAGATTTAGAAGTTTCTTCTCATTTTAATGATATCATTTTCAAAGCAGAGGGTGAAGATTTAACTGTTGCCACAACAAGACCAGAATTATTACCTGCTTGTGTTGCTGTATTTTACCACCCTGAAGATAAACGTTACCAACATTTGAAAGGTAAGAAAGCCAAAGTCCCGTTATTTGATTTAGAAGTTCCAATTATGGAAGATGAACGTGCAGACCCAGAAAAAGGAACGGGATTAGTAATGTGTTGTACTTTTGGCGACCAAACAGACATGGAATGGCAAAAAGCTCATCAGTTACCAATTAGGGAAGCTATTGGTAAAGATGGGAAAATGACAGAACTTGCTGATAAATATCAAGATTTGAAAATTTTAGATGCGCGTAAAGAAATTATTGAAGATTTGAAAAGTAATAATTTGTTAACTAAACAAGAACCAATTACTCATGCGGTAAATGTTCACGAGAGATGTGGAACACCGATTGAGTTCATTAATTCCAAACAATGGTTCATCAAATATTTAGATTTAAAAGAAGATATGGCTAAATGGGGAGAAGAGTTTACTTGGTATCCTAAACATATGAAAAACCGTTATGATAATTGGGTTAAAGGTTTAGCCTGGGATTGGTGTATTTCAAGACAAATACCTTACGGAATTCCCTTTCCAGTATGGTATTGTCAAGATTGTGATGAAACAATTCTCGCTAGGGAAGAAGATTTGCCTGTTGACCCGTTAGAAGATAAAGCCCCAGTTGATGCTTGTCCAAAATGTGGTAGTAAGGAAATAATTCCAGAAACAGATATTATTAACACTTGGGCAACATCCTCATTAACACCAACAATCGTCAAAGAATTGTTTAAAGGCAAACCAGTTTATGAACAATTAGTTAATAATCCTGAAGATATGCGACCACAAGCGCACGATATTATTTCATTTTGGTTATTTAATACAGTTGTAAAAAGCCAGTTACATTTTAAGATGGCACCTTGGAAAAATGCTTTTATTTCTGGTTGGATGTTAGATCCGAAAGGGAAGAAAATGTCTAAGTCTAAAGGTAATGTTATTGAACCGAGAGCTATGATTGAAAAATATTCAGCGGACGCTCTTAGATTTATGTCTGCTGGTTGTAAATTAGGAGACGACTTCCCATTCCAAGAAAAAGATTTGCTTACAGGTAATAAGTTTGTTAACAAGATCTGGAATGCCTCTAAGTTTGGGATTATGCATTTAGAGGATTATCAACCTTATGGGAAAGTTGAGAAGTTAGAAGTTTTTGATAAATGGTTATTAAGTAAATTGCATAAAGTTATTAAAATAAGTGCCGAAAGTTTTGACAAGTTTGAATATAGTAAAAGTAAATCTGAGGTTGAGAAATTTTTCTGGCAAATATTCTGTGACCAATATTTAGAGATTGTTAAAGACAGATTATATAATCCTGATGTTCGAGGATCTTTAGAAAGAACAAGTGGCCAGTTAGGAGTTTTTGAAGCAATCAATTCGGTTTTGAAAATGATGAGCCCAATCACCCCACATATTACTGAAGAAATTTACCGATTATATTTTGCTGAGAAAGAAAATGAAAAAAGCGTTCATACTTCCACTTGGCCCAAGTTTGATTCTTCATTAATTGATGAACAAGCAGAGTTAGCTGGTGATTTAGGAGTAGACATTATTAACGCTGTACGTAAATATAAATCTGAGAAACAAATGTCGTTAAAAGAAGAGTTAGCAGGATTGGTTTTAGTTAGTTCTGAAGAGAACTTTGAAGAGATGATAAATTCAATTTCTGAAGATCTAAAAGCAGTACTTAAGGTCAAAGAAATTAAGTTTTCTGGCGAAACTTCGTTGGAAAGTGAGAAATTTGCTGTAAAAGTAGGAATTTCAGCTTAAAATAGCGAAAGGTTTTTAACTAACAATAAAATAATAAGCTTAAGAGGGGCGTAGAGAATTAACGTTCTAACTATTAATAACAAACAGTGAGGTGTTTAAAAAATGGAAGCATATTGTGTTAAATGTAAAGCAAAACAAGAGATGAAAGATGGTAAAGAAGTTGCTATGAAAGGAAAAGGCGGCACTCAAAGAAGAGCTATGAAAGGCGTTTGTCCTAAGTGTTCAACAACCATGTTCAGAATTTTACCTAAAAAAGATTAATTTCTTTCTTTTTTTCTCTTTTTATTATGATCTCAACTTATCTATTTGATTTGGACGATACTTTAATTGATACTTCTATTTATCGTGAAATTTATTCTGAAGTTCTTTCTAAGATTAAAGAGAAAACTGATGTTGACATTGATTCTTTAGGTTTGAAGAAGAATAAATATGGCAATTATGATTCTGGTGAACTTTGTCGTTCGTTAGGGTTGCTTGATTTATATTATTCAGTTTTAGAATCGCAGATTGAAGTAAAAGAAGTTTTGCATGATTCTGTTTTAGAATTATTTTCTTTGTTAAGAAAAAAAGGAAAGAAGATTGGCATTGTTTCTAATTCTATGTTAAGAACAATTAAAGCTTATGTTGATAAGTATGGATTAGAAGTTGATTTTATTTTTAGTTCTGATTTGACTGGTTGTAATAAAGATTCTCCTGAGTATTGGAAGAAACTAATTGCTGCTGAGAAACTTGAACCTTCTTCATGTTTAGTTATCGGTGATGATAATGAGGAAGATGTAGAAGTTCCTGGTAAGTTGGGTTTTCAGACTTTCTATTTGGATAGTGTGGGAAAGTTGGGAGAAATATTAGTGCTCTAATCCCATCCTAAAGTCAGTTAAGTCTAAGATAATTTCTAAGACTTGTTTCATGTTATTGATGTTAATTAATTCAGCAGAAGGAATCTTTTTGATGTGTTTGTTAATCAACATCTTAACTGCGTCCCGATTCTTACTTAATTCATTAACTTTCTTAAAATCAAATTCATAGAAGAAATCATAGTATAACAAAATAGAATTATTAATCCTCAAGAGAACTTCAAAAGAATTTTTGTTAAATTCCTTGTTATACCTTAAAGCATCCCTTGCATTGTATTTAATTATGTCCACAACCTTATCAATAGAAGCAATAATATGACAATAGAAGCTTGTTTTTTTTACATCAGGATAACCATATTTATTCAACAGTCTTAAAGAATAACTAACAAACTTGTTTATGTTATCGTGCCTCTCTTCAACCGAGGTTAAAAGATTACGATCATTGTTATGAATGCCATCTAAGTATGTTTTAGAAACCTCTTTTAGTAATAAAAATGCTCTTCTTAATACTATCCGAAAATCCTCCTCGGCTTCTTTTGTAATATATCTAACAATGACCTTATTTTCACTTTGTTCAATCACTTCAGCACCAATACATCGATTGACCATTTTATGAATAGCAGAAGAAAAAGTTACTTCTTGATTTGTCCTATAATGGAATGTTATGGGGTTCTTAAACCTAAATTCCATTTCATTAAAACCAAAACGGTATAAACTTTGCACATACAACATTGTTGAAGTTCGATCTAATTCTGAGATGTCAACAGAAATCCTATCTAACTTAACAGATTCTTTTGTGCTAAGAATAATTTTACTTCCTTCTTCTTCTACGAATAAAGAGTCTCCTTTCTTCAATTTTCTTTCATTTAACCATTTCTTAGGTATTGAAAGTGTTAAACTACTTGGACCATGTTGAATTAGTTTTCTTTGTTCCATAAAAGCTGAATGTTCTATTCTTTTTTAAAGTTTTTGGACAAATATACACTATGTACATTATGTTGACGTTAGGTATACATATCACTGTTATTATTACTACTATTATGAAACAGAATTGCGAACATTGTGAGTATGTCTGGACGTCTAGGGTTGAGGAACCTAAAGCTTGTCCAAGGTGCAAACGCAGATTTGACTATGGTGGTTGGTGTTTGGAGAAATAAAAATGATTGAATTAAATAAAATATATGAATGTCTTAACAAAAATAGTGAACTCGTTGAAGCTGCAAGAGAAACCACCATTTTTGGACCAACATTTCCAAAGGATACAGATTTGGGAGAAGAAAGTGTCACTTTCAGAGATCGCAATAACACATATCGATCAACATGTGCAAATCATAGACAAAGAATGCATTTTGGTGAAACAAGTGCATTAACTCAAATGGTTGCGAGAAATGAACAGGCATGTTTTGAAATTGGAGCAGACATATTACAATTAGCTTATGGAGGAATCTTAGAATATGTAGGCTTAGATGAACTACAAAATTTACATACTTGGCAAATTAACACTGCCTTTGGAGAGTTAGTCCCACCTGAAAAAGCAGTTCAAGTATATGCAAGTTTGCCAAAAGATCCAAGAGCAATAATTGGAAAAGTCAACCAAGAAGCAGTAGATAAACATGTAAAAAAAGCAATAGAAACATCTGAATTAAGACCTGTTTATCACAATTTGCTGGGCAATGTTGATTATTTTGAAAAATTAGATGGCATATGGGCAAGCGAAAATGGAAATGCCACGATAGATAAATTGTCTAACGCAGGGATTCTGTTTGTAAATGGTTATTCTGATGAAGATGGTGGCAATTATTATGCAAGGTCAAAGAGTTTCTTAAGATTGCTCCCTGAAGATGAAAAAGAAAGAGATGATTGGCAAGTTAGAGAAAGAATGAAGGGAAAACGACAAGAAACAATCTGTAGGCTAGCATTAGAAGTTGGAGCAAGAGACCCAGAAAAGGACAAAGATTTGATAAGAATAGACCAATATATCTTAAAAAATCTATTAAGAAAATAAATTTTTTAACTTTCTTTTTTTATTTTTTTTAATTACTCTTTCTTCAGTTCATACCCGTCTTTACTATCGCCAACAGAATAACCAAACTTAGCAATCTTATCCCTTAAGTCATCAGATTTCTTCCAGTCCTTAGCTAATCTAGCTTGTAATCGTTCTTCAGCCAACTTAACAACTTCTTTAGGAATTTTCTCCTTTTTCAAATCTTTAAAACCAAGACCAAGAACTTTATCAAACTCTAATAAAGTAGCATACTTTTGATCATTCTTAACAGAACCATCTTTAAGTAATTCCCAAACCAAAGCTAATCCTTTAGCAGTATTCATATCATCGTTTACTTCTTTAGTAAAAGTAGCTAAATAATTTTTATTTGCAGAAACCTTCTTGCCAGTCTTAATTTCTAAAACTTGATCAAACAATCGTTTCAAAGAAGTTTTTGCAGAATCTAATGCTTCAAAGCTAAACATTAAAGGATTTCTGTAACTGGTTCCTAAACAGAAATATCTGTAATCTAAAGGAGAATATCCTTTCTCTTCTAACTTAGATAAAGTTAAGAAATTTTCTCCAGACTTAGCCATCTTTTCTCCTTTACTTAAAACTAAGAATTCGTTATGCATCCAATATTTAACCCAGGGCTTTTTTCCAATAGCTGCTTCAGACTGAGCAATCTCATTAGTATGATGTACAGGGATATGGTCAATTCCGCCACAATGAATATCAATCTTTTCGCCAAGAAATTTCATTGACATCGCTGAACATTCAATGTGCCAACCAGGATAACCGGTTCCGAAAGGAGATTTCCATTTCATCCCTTGATCTTGAAACTTGGATTTGGTAAACCATAATACAAAATCATGCGGATTTTTTTTATTAGGATCTTTATCAACTCTAGCTTTTCCTTCAACAGTTAAATCTAATCTAGATAATTTGCCATAATCATCAAGTTTAGAAGTGTCAAAGTAAACATTTCCACCAGCTTGATAAGTAAAACCTTTCTTCTCAAGTTTTTCAATAAAATTAATTTGATCTGTAATATGATCTGTTGCCCTAGGAAAGAAAGTTGGTTTTAAGATATTTAGTTTTTTAATGTCTCTCTTAAAAGAATCAATGTAAAACTCAGCAACTTCCCAAACGGTTTTCTTTTCCCGTTTGGCACCTTTAAGCATCTTATCTTCGCCTTGATCAGAATCAGAAGTTAAATGCCCTACGTCAGTAATGTTCATTACATGTTTAACTTTGAAATTGTTAAACAAAAGTACTCTTTTAAGAAAATCGTAAAACATAAACCCTCTTAAGTTTCCAATGTGAGCGAAATTATAAACAGTTGGTCCACAAGTGTAAAGACTAACTTCTGTTTTCTTAATAGGTTTAAACGTTTCTTTCTTTCTTGTTAATGTATTGTAAAATTTCATTCTAACTTCACAGCTGTTCCGTAAGCCAACACTTCAGCAGCTTGTGGCATCACGCTAGATGTAGAAAATCTGACCATGAGAATCGCATCCGCACCTAATTTCTCTGCTTCTGCAGTCATTCTTGCTAAAGCTTCATCCCTAGCTTTAGAGATCATATCTGTGTAAGATTTAATTTCTCCACCAACAATTGTTTTCAAGCCCGCCATAATGTCTCGGCCAACATGTCTTGATTGAATAGTGTTTCCTCGGACTACGCCAAGAGTTTCTTTAACATTCTTATTTGGTATGTTTTCAGTTGTTGTAATAATCATTTTATGATTCAAGTACCTCAGCTTTATTTAAACTTTCTTTCATTATTTTGTCTAATTCTAATTTTTCTAATTGAGCAGCAATTTTTTCAGGGTTGGACTTTGTACTTGGACTTTTTGGCCCCAATAAACAGCAGATCTCTGGTCCTTTAGATGTTTCATAGGTGCCAATCTTCTTCGCCAGATTAATTATTTCTTGTTTATCAAATGTGAGAACAGGCCTAAATATTTCTAATTTCAAATTTTTTGTAATAACATTAAGATTACTTAATGTCTGTGAAGAAACTTGTGCTAGATTCTCACCAGTGATTAAATATTTCGCTTTTTCTTTCTCTGCGATCAATTCAGCAGTTTTAAACATTAAAATTTTGCTGAGAATAAAATAATCTTTGTGATTACATTTTGTTGTTAAATCTTTAAGAACTTCGGCGAAAGGAATCAAGTAAACTTTCTTTAACTTAAGTTTCTTAACCAATTCTTTAACTTTATCAATCTCTTCTTCCCCCGTTAGGGGAACTTGATGAAAATGTACAGCAATAATATCTAGACGATTCTGCATTAAATGTATCGCTACTGGAGAATCTATCCCTCCTGAGAGTAGAGCTATTGCCTTTTCCATGGGAAGAAGGTATTTGTTTGGTTTTATAAGATTTTTGGGTCTATCCTAAAATAAATTAGTAAACTTTATATTATTAAGGATAGTATTAGGGATTATGAAAAAGATTGTGTGGTTATTGTTACTATTATTACTCCCGTTAGCTTTAGCAGAAGAAAACCTTTACTTGTACGATTCTTTAAACTTACAATTAGATGTTAATGGAGAGTTTACTTTAATTGCAGATGGCGGTTCTCCTTCTGTTCAACAAGTAAAAGCAGAAATGTTATTGTTTCCAAAAGACAATGGCCAACAAGAAATTATAAAACTAAACACAGAAGGAGAAGTAAATGAGAATGAAATTACTTTTAATTGGAATGATAAACAGTTAGGGAAAAAAGAATTCTCTTATTCATCAGAGATTGAAACTAAAAACACGAGAACAAAAGTTAAAACAGAAATCCCTTTCCCATTAACAGGAATTGATAAGTACAAAGAGTATATTCTCTCATCAGAAACTATTGATTCTGACCATCCAAAAATTATTGCTAAAGCAACAGAACTGATTGAAGGGGAAGATGATGCTTTCAAAGCAGCATTTAAATTAGCAAACTGGGTGGAAGAAAATGTTGAATATGACTTAAGTACATTAAATGCAGAAACCTCTCAGAAAGCATCATGGGTGTTAGAAAATAGAAACGGGGTTTGTGATGAGATGACTTCTTTGTTTGTTGCTATGGCTCGAGCTGTAGGCATCCCCGGAAGATTTGTTTCAGGAATCTCTTATACCACTTCAGAATTATTTGATGAGAACTGGCAACCGCACGGATGGGCAGAGATTTATCTCCCAGAGTATGGATGGGTAAGTTTTGACATAACATTTGGAGAATATGGTTATGTTGACGTAACTCATGTTAAATTAAGAGATAGCCAAGATCCTGCTGAAGCAGCTACAAAGTATGAATGGTTAGCAAACAATGTTAATTTAGAAACAAAGCAGTTAGATTATTCATTAGAAATATTAGGTAAAGGAAATATTGAAACTGAAGAAATTTTGTTAGAACAAGAATTACTTTCAACAGAAGTTGGTTTTGGAAGTTATAATTTAGTTAAAGGAATTCTTAAGAATACTGCAGATTATTATGTAGCAACAACCCTCAGATTAGCAGTTCCGAAAGAGATTCAGATTATTGGGGACAATAAAAGAACAATCTTGTTACATCCAAAAGAAGTTAGAGAAACTTATTGGACTGTAAGTGTTCCAAAGAACCTAAATGATAAATATGAATACTCATTTCCAACAATAATTTATTCAGAGAAGAATGTTACTGTACAAGATTTATTTAAGGCAGGAGTTGACAAGGCAACGTATTCAGAAGAAGAAATTAAAGAACTAACTGTTCAAGATGAAGAGAAGGTTTATTCAAGAAAGGTTTCATTTAATTGTAATTATCCAAAAGAGATTAAGATTAATGAAAAATCAAAAATAACTTGTTCTGTAAAAAATAGTGGAAATACTAATTTAGATCAAGTAAAGTTCTGTTTAGCAGAAAATTGTAAAACAATTAACTTACCAATTAATCAATTGGAAACAATGGAAAAGGAAGTAGAAGGAACAGAAGTTGGTTGGAACAAATTAATTATTAGTGCTGAAAGTTCTGAGATTGAAAAAAAGTCAGCGATTGAGTTTCTAGTTTTAGATGCCCCAGAATTAGAAATAGATGTCCAATATCCAGAAGAAATTAATTATGGGGACTTGTTTAATTTAAATTTGATCTTAGAACAAAAATCATTCTCAAATCCGCAAGAGATTGTCATCACGGTAACAGGTTTAGGAATTGAAAATAAATGGACGATCGATAAGATAATTGAAAAAGAAGAATTGGCCTTAGAACTAGATACAAACAAAATCAGTACCAACAATAAATTCAAGATAACCACAATGTGGAAAGACAAAGAAGGAAAACTTTACTCTGACCATAAAGAAATAGAAATTAAAGGTAAAGGAAACAATTTCTCAGAAAAAGTTAAAATGTTTTTGAATAAGATTATCAACTTGTTTGTATAGAATTTAAAAAAATAGAAAAAAAATAAAGAATTAAGTTTATCTTTTCTTCCTTCGTCGAGTTACGGCTGCTTTTTTGCCCGCTTTTCTTCGAACTGCAGTCTTTTTCTTTCGAGTTGCTGCTGCTTTCTTGCCAGCTCTCTTTCTTACTGCTGTTTTTCTCTTCTTAGTTGCTGCGCCTTTCTTAGCTGCTGCTTTTCTTTTAACGGTTTTTCTCTTTCGAGTTGCTGCTGCTTTTTTACCGGCTGCACTTCTTTTAGCCTTAGAAGTCTTCTTTTTAACAGGTTTCTTCTTAGCTACTTTCTTTTTTACAACTTTCTTCTTAACAGCTTTTCTTTTAACCGCTTTTTTCTTTGCAACTTTCTTCTTAACAGCTTTTCTTTTAACTGCTTTTTTCTTTGCAACTTTCTTCTTAACTACTTTTTTCTTAACTGCCTTTTTCTTGACCGCTTTTCTTTTCACTGCCTTCTTCTTAACTACTTTTTTCTTAACAGCTTTCCTTTTAACAACTTTTTTCTTAACTACTTTCCTCTTTTTTACAACTTTTTTAGCCATCGTCACACCTCTTTGATTTGTTTTAAGTAAAGAGAAGCAATTTTTGTTTATAAATGTTTCTTTTTTGTAACTGAAAATAAAAAAGTAAAAACACAAATTAATTTTTTTCAAAAAATAAATTCCGCCCCAGAACAATTATTAACGACGACAAAAACAAAAAGTAGATTTTATAGAAAAGTTTTTAATAAAACGAAACAATTTGTATTAATAATGATAATTGAAAAATATTTTGATGAACAAACAATGAGTGTGCACCTTAGAGAGAACGCTTTTCCTACTGCGAAGAAAGGTTTTCCTGGCAATTGGAAGATTGAAAGAATAGACGATAAAGAACTTTCGCAACAAGAGATGAAAGAATTAGCACAAGACATTTTTGATTCAACAGAAAATAACGAAAATTATTTTTTAGAAATTGAAAGAGCAGGAAGCACAATCGTTCAAGCGGGTGTTTATCGAATTGTAATTACAAAAATTCCGTTCAGTGATGGTTTTGAGATTACAGCAGTAAAACCAGTAGCAAAACTAAGTTTTGAAGATTATGACTTTGAAGAAAAGTTAGAAAAAAGAATTCTTGAACAAGCATCTGGAATTTTAATTTCTGGTTCTCCTGGAGATGGTAAAACAACAATTGCTAGAGCCCTAGCAGAACACCTAGCCTCTTTAGGAAAAATTGTAAAAACAGTTGAATCACCGAGAGACATGTTGTTAAGTCCAAACATCACCCAATATTCTTTAAATCATGGAGAAAGAGGAGAGATTCATGATGTTTTGTTATTATCTCGTCCAGATAATACTTTCTTTGATGAAATGCGAAGCACAGAAGATTTTCAGTTATTTGCAGATTTAAGATTAGCAGGGATTGGGATGGTCGGAATTGTTCATGCTACAAACCCGATTGATGCAATTCAAAGATTTATTGGCAGAATTGAAATGGGAATTATTCCGCAAGTTATTGATACTGTTATATTTGTTAGACATGGGGCAGTTAGTAAAGTTTTAGAACTAAAAATGAAAGTTAAAGTTCCGAGTGGGATGACAGAAGCAGATTTAGCTCGGCCAGTTATTGAAGTTAGAGATTTCTCTTCAAGTAAATTAGAATTTGAGATTTATTCTTATGGGGAACACACTGTTGTGATTCCTGTTGAAAATAAGACCAGGAAAGTGGTTTGGGATTATGCTGCAGATACATTAAGAGCTTATTTTAAAAGTTACTCGACAGAATGCGTGATTGAGTTTGTTGATGATAGCAAAATCAAGTTATTTATTCCTTCTGCGGAGATTTCTAAGATTATTGGTCCGAATGGCAAAGAAATATCTAAAATTGAGAAAGAATTAGGGTTAAAGATTGACGTTCAACAAATAACTTCTGAACAAAAAAGTAAAAAGTTTTCTAAAGAAATTGATTTTGATATTGAACAAGGCAAGAAAAACATAATTTTTCATTTGCAAAAGAAATTGAAAGACCAGGAAGTCGGAATTTTTGATGATGAAGATTTACTTGTTCGTACACTTGTTAGCAAAAAAGGAGCGATTAAAGTAAGTCGTAAAGGTGCAGTTGGTAAAGCTGTTGAGAATGCCGTTGCGGGAAAACGAGCGAGAATTATGAAGGTTTAGGCTATTTTCTCAAAACCTTTAAATATATACTCTAGTAAATAGATAAAACTATGGCTAACGAAGACACAAAGAAAAAAGTAGTATACTCAGAAACAATTGAATTAGATGATTTAGAAACAGAAAACAAAGCATTATTAGAAACTGTTGACCAACTTGAAGAAGAAAAGAAATTATCAGATGTTCATGTTCGAAGGATGGAAGAAGAAACAGTAATGTTAAAAGAATTATTTAATAAAACAAGTTCTGAATTAAGTAACCTAAAGAAACCATCTTTGTTAGTTGCAGATGTAATCACTACAGACAAAGACCATAAAGCTGTAATTAAATTACCTAACGGCAACAAGTTTTATTGTAACATTTCTAACGAGATCTCAGAACTATTTCCTGGAGATTCTGTATTAGTAGAACAAAAAGCATTGAATATTGTTAAAAGAATTGATTTAGGAGAAAACCAAGAAGTTGAAAAGTTTGTAATCATGGAAAAACCTAAAGAAAACTGGAAAGATATTGGTGGATTAAAAGAAGAAATTGAAGAAATTAAAGAAGTTATTGAATTACCTCTTAAGAAACCAGAACTGTTTAAGAAAGTCGGTATTAAACCACCAAAAGGAGTATTATTATATGGCCCACCTGGAACTGGTAAGACTTTACTCGCCAAAGCAGTTGCTCAAAGTACAAACGCAACTTTTATTGAAGTTGTTGGATCCGAATTAGTTCAAAAGTTTATTGGAGAAGGAGCAAAGTTGATTAAAGAAATCTTTAATTTAGCTAGAAGAAAAGCACCTTCAATTGTTTTTATTGATGAAATTGATGCTCTTGCTGCTAAAAGAATGGAAACTGGAACTTCTGGAGAAAGAGAAGTTAATAGAACTTTCATGCAGTTACTTGCAGAGTTAGATGGATTCAAATGTTTAGATGAAGTTAAAATTATTGGTGCAACTAATAGAATAGATATTCTAGATCATGCTATGATTCGTCCTGGCCGTTTAGACAGATTAATTGAAGTTAGCTTACCAGATGCTTCCGGCAGATTAGAAGTTCTTAAAGTTCATACCAAAGAGATGAATTTACAGAAAGTTAAATTGAAAGAGTTATCTGAGTTAATGGAGAACTTTTCTGGAGCGGAAGTTCGAGCAGTTTGTACAGAAGCAGGCTACTTTGCTATTCGGAATGATCGGGACCATGTTGGTCAAGACGATTTCTTAATGGCGATTGATAAAGTTCGGATGGAAGAGGAAGAAGAAGATAACGGTGGGTTCTTTGGATAATGAAAGAAGAATGTTGTAATATTTTTGAAGTATTTGATGAAGAAAATAATTTAATTAAAGAATACACCCATTGGAAACTATTACTAAGAAAGAAAAACACTAAACTTGGTGCCTGTGTATTAATCACAAAAAGGCACTTAGAAAGATTCTCAGATACGAATAATGAAGAGATGTTAGAGTTTGGAGCAATAGTAAAAGAAGTAGAAAATGCTTTAAAGAAATCATTCAATTATGATAAGATTAATTGGTTAATGTTAATGATGAAAGATAAACATACTCACTTCCATATAATGCCAAGATACAATGAATCTAAGACTTTTACTGAAAGAGAATGGAAAGATGAAGAGGGACCAAATCCATTGATTCAAAAGTTAGTAGAACCAATCCCACAAGATATTCTAAACCAAATAAAAGCAGAAATCAAGAAAAACCTTAATTAAATCTTAATTCTTCAAAGTTTATGGGCGCTCAGCAGTTACTTCCGTCTGGCATAGAGCCATTGGTGTTCACTTAATCATCACGCTTTCCACACTTTAATAGTTGATTCTTAGCCGTACTTATAAATTTTTATGAGGAAAGTTTATAAAATAAACAAACAATACTAGACAAAAGTTAACTAGAATACAAAGAATTTATTTTAGTCGGAGGAAAAAGTAAAATGGAAGGAACAGTAAAGTTTTTTAACAGAAGAAAAGGATTTGGTTTTGTGAGCGGAGATGACGGCAAAGATTATTTTGTACATTTCACTGCGCTTGGAGAAGGAACATTTCTAAGAGACAATGACAGAGTATCTTTTGAAGCCGCAGAAGGTGAAAGAGGATTAAAAGCTGAGAAAGTAGCTTTATTAGAAAAAGCATCTGACCGATCAGACTTACCTGCTGAAGAAGGATCTGAAGCCCCTGCTGAAGAGACAACTGAAGAAGCTCCTGCTCAAGAAGAAGCTGCACCTGAAGCTGAAGAAGCTGCTGCTGAGGAAACAACCGAAGAAGAAGCTGCACCCGCTGAAGAAGCTCCTGTCGAAGAAGAATCTGCTCCGGAAGAAGAAACTCCTGCAGAAGAACCTGCTCAAGAAGAAACCCCAGCTGAAGAGCCTACCGAAGAACCGAAGGAAGAAGAAGCACCAGTTGAAGAAGAAAAGAAAGAAGAATAATTCTTTTAAATTTTTATTTTTTTATTTATTTATTTTCTTAATATCTTTATATCAAAACAAACCCTATAAACACTAGGAGAAAATTGCCCACATTTAACTTTACGTAAAATCCTACATCTCTTCTTGTTCTTCTTACAGATCTCGCGAATATTTTTAGCCACTACAGCAAACTCAGCTTCAGATAAAAAATCGTATAAATGAACCACACCATTATCTTTAATTTTCTTTAAAGCTAATCCCAAGAACTGATCTCCTGTTTTAGGAAGGGGCATTGAGATTCGATCAAACTTTTTACGAACCTTAGGCAGAAGATCCCGAACATCCCCATTGAAAATAGCAACTCGACTATCCAGCCGATTTAATGAAACATTTGTTAAAGCATATTGGTGAGCAAGTGAATTCATTTCAATCCCATAAATTAATTTAGCAGAAGAATTCTTTGCAATCACTAAAGGAAACGGAGCAGCACCAGAAAACATTACTAAAACTTCTTCTTTCGGTTTAACAAGACGGGCAATTCTTAACCGCTCATTTGCAGACCGAGCAGAAAAATAAGTTTTTTCTAAATCTAACTTGATTTTTACACCATTTTCAAAATGAATTGTTTCTTTGCTTCTCTTGCCAGCAAGGATTTTAACTTTTCTTAACCTAAACTCACCAGAATGAATTTTATCTTTCTTAACCACCGTTTCAATATTGTGGTTCTGTTTCAAGTAAGCTTGAGCAATAAGTTTTTCCTTTTTTTTAAGTTCATCAGGAACTTCAAGAACCATAATCTTTCCTACAACTTCTAAAGACCGAGGGATTAATTTCATTTCTTTGGCTGTTAGTTTCCCTTTCAACAATTCATCAATCGTTGCATGTTTTTCTTTTTTAGGAAATTTAAATTTGGTGTTAACAACTTTAGCCTTAGGAACTTTCATTTTCTTAACAATAGGAAAATAAATATAACCTAATTCTTTAACTACAAGATAATCTGGATGGGTCAACTTCTTAGCCACTAAGAAATTCTTGACTTTCTGGGCATTCTTTAATTCAGTGTAAGCTGCTAACATAATTCCAATTAAAGAATAAAGATTTATAAAATTAACTAGTATTCTTGTCAATATGAAAAAGAGAACGAAGAAGAAATTAGCAAAATTTGGTAAAAAAACAGCTAAAGCAGTTATTACTGCACCTTTCAAAGGCCTCTGGTGGCTAACTAAAAAATCTTATTCTGGAGGTAAAAGTGTAATAGTCAAAACTAAAACTAAAGTTGAAGAGAAAAAAGTAGCAAAGAAGAAACCCAAAACCCAAGCAAAGTATGATTCATTAAAAGAATTAAGGTTAAAAAAAGGAAAGCTGCCACATTTTGAGAATAAACTATACAATAACAAAAGTACAATTGGATTAATTCTAGGAGCTAGAGGGACAGGAAAATCTGCTATTGGAATGCGGTTATTAGAGAATTTCAAAGCTAAAACAGATAAGCAAATTTATGCCCTTGGATTTAAAGATGAATCTTTACCTGATTGGATTAAAGCAATTGGAAACATTGAAGAAATTAAAAATAATTCTGTTATTTTAATCGATGAAGGAGGGGTTGAATTCTCTTCAAGAAAAGCAATGAGTGGCGCCAACACATTTTTATCAGAATTATTGTTAATCGCCAGACATAAAGACTTGTCTGTAATATTCATCACCCAAAATTCTTCTAATCTAGAAATTAATGCCATTCGACAAGCAGATTACTTAGTCATGAAACCAAGCTCTTTGTTACAGAAAGATTTTGAACGGAAAAAGATTAAAGATGTTTATTCTCAAGTTGATAAAGATTTTGAAGAATTAAATGACCCAGGGTTAACTTACATTTATGCTAACAATTATTTAGGGTTTGTTTCTAACTCGTTACCCAGTTTCTGGAGTGATAAAGTCAGTAAAGGTTATTCTAAAAGGTAAAAATGGATCAAAATTTATTTGAACAAAAATATATGGAAAAGTCGTGGAAAATTAAAAAAAATCCTTATCAAAAATATATCATTGAGGAATCAGTCAAGAAATGGGCACAATTCCTTAAAGAAAAAAAGATTAAAGGTAAATTGTTAGATGTTGGTTGTGGCAATGGTAAAAATTCAGTTTACTTTGCTCAAAAAGGATTTAAAGTATTAGGGGTTGATTTTACTAAGGAAGCAATTAACTTGTCTCAGAAATATGCAAACACAAAGAAATCTTCTGCAAAATTTGAAATTAAAGATATAACAAAAAAACAATTTAATAATGAAAAAGAATATGAGGTTGTAATTGATTGTGGTTGTTTACATCATTTAAGAAAAAAATATTGGAACCAATATAAA
The DNA here is from genome assembly GCA_018696595.1 of Candidatus Woesearchaeota archaeon. Classification (GTDB taxonomy): domain Archaea; phylum Nanobdellota; class Nanobdellia; order Woesearchaeales; family GW2011-AR9; genus JABJOX01. Next base: position 36,473 of record JABHQW010000004.1, read on the forward strand.
AAAAACATTTTGAGATTAATTAAAGAGAAAGGATATTTTTATTTACATGGATTTAGTGTTAATAGCAAGAAAATAGATAATGTTTCTAAAAAAAGAAATTGGGTTGTTAGAAAAGGACACTACACTCACTTTTTTTCAATAAAAGAAGTTCAAGATTTATTTGGCAAAGATTTCAAGATTATTGAAACCTACGAATTTAAAAATCTTAATAATAAGTTTATAGTTAGAACATTTTATATGCAAAGAATTTAGAAACATAACTAGAAGAAACTTCCTAATCCTTTCTGAGATAACTCTTCTTTCTTATCTTTAATCTTAGCTAACTTAGACTTAACCCGATCTAAAGAAAAGTCGTGTCCGTCAACTAATAATTTAATCAACTTCTCTTCATCAAAGTTGTTCCATTCTAGATTATAATCATCGCTAACTTTCATTTCTTTAATGGTGTTGAAAACTTCTCTCCATTCTAAATCAGGATAGTGTTCTTCCCACTTAACTTCTTTAAACAACACATCAAAATTGTTAGCATGTTCATTAACTAGTTTCATTGCTGTCTTAGGTCCAATACCTTTCACACCGCCAGGGTTGTAATCAGTTCCAACAAGAATTGCTAAAACAATTAACTGATCTAAATCTATTTTTAACTCATCTAAAACATCTTTTAACATAATTTCTTCTGGCTTAACAGTAGTATAAGCAAACTTTCCAGCTTTCTTTCTTTTTCCGGCAATGGATAAATTTCTTACTAACCTCGGGCAAGAAAAAATCAAATTATCATAATCTTGAGAGATAGAAGCATAAGCATCCCCTCGTTTAACCATATACGCAGTTTGTGCTTCTCCTTCACTTGGAGCTTGAACAATTGGTAAACCCAATAATGTAATAATTCTTTTAGCATCAGCAATCATATCTTTGTCTAACTTAACAGTTCTAGAAGCAAATTTGCGCATATCTTCTAGATTACCCGCTTCTTCTGCTTCTTTTAATTTCAAAGAAGCTTCCTTTTTTACTTTCGTCCTTTTTTCCCAAGTTTTTAATTTTAAATCTGGGGCTTTACCATCAAAAACAAAAACTAATTTCAAACCTTCTTCCATAAATGAAGTTGTTCTATTGAAAAGACCAATTAAGTGTGAAGTGACTCTACCTTGAGAATCTGTTAAAGCAGAACCATCCATTCCGCGAATGGTAGTTAAGAACTGGTAAAGCATATTCATTGTATCTATTGCCAGAACTTTACCTTTCAGATCTTTAATAGCTATTTCTTTTCGTACAACTAAATCTTTGAATTGTAATCCCATATTCTACTTTCCCTTAATCATTCCACCATGATAATCTAATTCATAAACTAATTCTTCTTGATAATAAATCTTTTCCTTTCCTTTAAATTTTTCTATTGTTCCTTGAGATTCGTCTGTATATTTCCAATTTCCTTCATTGAATTTAGAAGGCCCCCTAAAAGGACGATCTGTTTTAACTAAAGACATTGCTTTTTTTAGAAACACAATCATCTCATTTGCGGAAACTTTCTCAGAAACTATTCCCCCATAATAATTCATGCCCCAAATAAATTTTCCTTGATAGAAAACAATCTCTTCTCCAATAAAAGGATCGAAGCCAAAGTAAGTATCTACATATTTGTAATCGCCTTCTTGATAAGAAAGAACTTTTGCACCTGTTTCTAGTTTCTCTGCTTCTCCTGTAGGATAACCTGTTATCTTTGCTTTAACTAGAAATTCATTTAGTTTCATCATCTATTTTCCTAACAACAACGTTCTCAAACACACCAGATTCTAACATCTCTTCTGCTTTCTTAGTAATCTCGTTAGTATATAAGAATAATAAAGGTAACTTTTTAGTTTGTGCTTCCATATATGCGGCAGAAATATCTTTCTCATCACACCGGTTTTTAGATTTAGCTTTACAGAAATAAGTAATATGTCCAACCGCAGAAGGAACCTTAACCGAATAATCAATCTCGGAATTCTTTCTAACAATCTCTTTATTTCTGATAATTATTCTCAAGGATTCAAAGAACACATTAACAACTGGAGAAAATTCATCTTCAACAACTTTCTTTTTCTTTCTAATAATTTTATCTTTAATCTTTTGCATAACTGTTGGTTTCTTTTCTTCTTTTTCAGTTGATTCCTTCTCAACAAATGTTTCTTCTTCAACTTCTTCTTTTTCAATTACTTTCTTTTCTGCTTTTTTACTTTCTTCGGTTAATTTCTTCTGTTCTTCTTTAATCTCTTTTTCCTCAGCAACTTCTTCTTTAGCTTTCACAACTGGGGTTTCTTGAACTGGTTCTTTAGTTTCCTCTTTTTCCTCAACTTCTTCTTGAACTTCTTCAGTTGTCTCTTCAACCACTTTTTCTGGTTCCACTTCAGTCTCTGCAACAACTTCAGGAACATCTTCAGTAGTAACTGTTTCTTTAACACCGGTAAGAATTTCTTTAATATTAATATTAGCTTCCTCGTTACTCATTAAATGCCATTTCCAAAATAATTCGGTTTTGTTAGGAATGTTAACATTTAAAGGAATAGCAAAATCTTTAAGATTTCTTAAGCCAACTTTTTCCACTAATTCTAAATCTGCTTCTCTCAAAACTTTCTGATCTTTCAACTTTTCTAAAACTAAAAAATCTTTAGGATTAACATTGTCTGCAGCAAAGTCAAACAACATAGCTTCTTGACCTGGCAAAAAGTATAATGGCGAACCACCAATCTTTAATTTAGAAATTTTAATCTTTCCTTGTGAAGCTAAATCAGATAAATGTGCTGAAGCCAATAAGATATTTGTATTAATATTTTTAGCTACTTTTGCAGGTATTGTTGGTCCGGTTACCTTTATAAAACTCAATATTTTATCCTGATCTAGCATAGGATTGTATTACTATAAGGGGTTTATATAGTTTTCGAGACTAGAGGGATAAAAAGAAAAGAAATTAAGGTCTTGTCCACTTAATCTCATAATAAGTAACGTCATTCTCTTCATCAACAACACCAATCAATAGTCGTTTCTTAGTAGAATGAGCAACTCTGTTCTTAGATGAAAATTCATGCCAAGTAAACACAGAAGCTTCATGTACAGGGAATACAATCCAACGAGCATGATCTTCTCCCGGTTTAACACCACGATCATAAACTCTGAAATCTGCACCAAACTTTAAAGCAGTCTTGATAACATAACCACGATTTCTGAAATCTTTGAATACACAATATCTAATCCAGAAGTTAGGTTCAGTTTTTCTTGCTTTTTTTACAAACTGTTCAAAGCTAACTTTTCTACCAGCTTCAGATTTAACTTCAAGTTTACCTTTCTCCATTAAATAATAAGCTTCTAAAAGAGAAAGTTCAACTTTACCCGTTTCAGTTAAACTACCAAACCGAGATTGGTTGTAAAGTTCTCTAGCATCATCGCTGATTTCAGTAATTACTCTTTCACCACCCAAGATTGCTTTAACTACTACTTTGGCTTTCTTAGCTGATGTTTTGTCTTCTGAAGAAGATTCAGACTTTGCTGCTTTTCCAGATGACTTTTTAGTCTTTTTAGTTTTTGTTTTTGCCATAGAAAAGAATATTGTGAATTTGTTTTTTAAAGGTTTCTAAAATAAACCCCAGAAAAAAATCTAATGCTTTCCTAATCAAATCATGATATTAACAAAATTTAAATAAGATTAATCTTTGTCAGATAAATAGGTGATATCTATGAAACAAATATTTGTAATATTAACAGTCATAATTCTAAGTTTGTTTATTATTGGTTGTAGCGAAACTGTTGAAGAACTTCCCGTAAAACCAGAAGGAGTTCCTGAACCGGCAGTAGAGGAACCTACTGAAGAACCACTAGCAGAAACAGCCCCAATTGAATTAAAAGTAATTAAAGTTACAGGAGAAAACTATAAGTTCATGATGGATGGAAAAGAAAATCCTGAAATTAAAGTTAAAGTTGGTGAAAAGATCAAGATTGAATTTACCAGCACTGAAGGTTTCCACGATTTTGTGATAGATGAATTAGAAGCAAAAACCGATAAAGTTAATTCAGGAGGATCAACTTCTGTGGAATTCGTAGCAAACCAAGCTGGAACTTTTTCATATTATTGCAGTGTTGGCAAGCACAGAGATTTTGGAATGGAAGGCACATTCATAGTAGAATAAAATGGCTCTTCAAGATATAGCATTAGAACTGGTCTTTATCTTTGGGATCACTAATATTATTTTTTTATTATTAGTATATTTCTCCTGCAGATGTATGGGTGGTGCAAAAGTAACTCAGAAACTGTTCAGTAAAGTGTGGTATCAGAAGTTTTATTCAAAACATTGTTATTTCTGGTGGGGATTCTTTTTATCAGTAATCTTGCATACCATTCTTGCGTTTTACTTGTTTGGTTTTCCTTTTTAATTTTCTTTTTACTTTCTCACAAACAATCCACACCAACACATTCCTCCCCTTCCTTCAACAGGTTTCAACCAAGTTGAATGTGTTTTAAAATTGCAAGGACAAATTAGTTCTATATCTTTCTCACGAGTCCCATCACGTAACCTACAGGGACATAATTTCAAACCAAACTTTTTCTCATTAATTAAAACCCCTTCAATGATTGTATCTACGTGTGCTTTATCAGGATTAAGAACAAAATCGTTATTCTCACAAAACTTCCCCCAAACTTTCCTCAACTGTTCAGCATCCATTTTACAATCCAGTTAGGTTCTTAGCTTCTTCCTTATCCACTTCAACATAAGCGTTCTCTGCTTGACAAGTAGGACATTTCTCTGGACCAGCATTACCAAAATGAATATCACTACAAACATTACATCTAAAAAACTTTTTATCCACCATTTTTATTTACCTCCTTTAGCCAAAAACTTAGCTACTTTCAATAAAGCAATACAAGCAGTTCCTGCAGAGATTACATACTGATACTCATGAACACTTGAACAATCACCAGCAGCATAAATCCCAGGGACAGAAGTTTCTGTACTGCAATTCACTACAATATGCCCATGTTCATCAACTTCAAGTAAATCTTTAGCAAAATCAGTATTAGCAACTCTGCCAATCTCAACAAATATTCCTTGAACGGCTAACTCCTTTACTTCTTTATTAACTTCATATTTCATTCCAGTAACAAACTTGTCACCAAAAACTTCTGTAGTATTAGCATTGTAAATGATCTCTACCTTATCATTCTTCTTAACACTCTCTTGCAAATATTCGTGTGCAGTAAGTTTGTCTCCCCTAACAATCAAATAAAGTTTGTTAGCAATCTTATCCATGAAATCAACAGCTTCCATTGCTGAGTCTCCACCACCAATAATTGCCACATCTTTTTTAGCAAACAATGGACCATCACAAATTGCACAATAAGTAACACCCATTTTCTGAAACTTATCTTCTCCGGTAACATTTAATTTTCTTGGATGAGAACCAGTTGCCAAGATAACAGATTTAGTCAAATAATCACCCTTACTTGTTTTCAACAATAAATTTCCATTTTTCTTAACAATTTTATTAAGAACAGTATCAGTTTGAACTTTAACTTTATTAAATTTCAATTGTTCTTCCATCTTACTAGAAAATTCAACACCGGTAGTTTCTTTAATTCCTGGGTAATTCAACACTTCACCAGATTCCATAAACTGGCCGCCAAATTTATCAGCGATAATTAGATAGTTCATTCTTTTTCTAGCAGCATAAATTGCGGCAGTACAACCCGCAATTCCTGCACCAACAATAATAGTTTCATAAATAGTTTCAGTCAACTTTACTCACCTCATTTATAAGAGTCATCTTTATTTAATTAAAGATTTAATTTCTTTAAGAATATTTCGAGAATCAAGACCATACTTATGCCAAAGTTCCGTGGGTTTACCAGACTCACCAAACTGATCTGGCATACCAATGATTTTACATTTAACTGGATACTTCTCAGAAAGTAACTCAGTAACAGCAGAACCCAAACCGCCAATTACTTGGTGATCCTGGACAACTAAAACTTTTCTTGTTTTCTTAACAGATTTAAGTATTGTCTCGCTATCAAGCGGTTTGATTGTATGACAATTAATGATTTCTGGTTTGAATTTTAATTCTTTGGCCGCTTTAAACACTTCAGTAATAATTGGCCCAGACCCAATAATTGTAATCTTTTGACCCTTCTGTAAAACTTGTGCTTTACCAATCTGGAATGAAGAAGTTTTTCTTGTTAAATCTTCAAACTTAGCTCGATGTAATCGTAAATATACTGGCCCTTTTAATTTTGCCGCAGCTTTCGTTGCTTTAATAGTTTGATTATAATCGCACGGTTCAATAATTGTAATTCCCGGTAAAGAACGTAAAGCAGCAACATCCTCTAACGCTTGATGTGTTGCTCCATCTTCCCCTGTTGCTAAACCACAATGGGTTGCTACTAATTTCACGTTAGCTTGATTGTAACAAACAGAAACACGAATTTGATCTAAACATCTCATTGGAACAAACACTCCGAAAGAACAAGCAAAAGGAATCTTTCCTTCCAAAGCAAGTCCGGTTGCCATCGAAACCATGTTTTGTTCTGCTACACCAGCTTGAAAGAATCGTTGTGGATATTTATCAATGAAAGCATTAAGTTTATTGGAATCTATTAAATCTGCAGAGAGAGCTACTACTTTCTTATTCCTGCCTAGTTCAGCCATCGCTTGTCCAAATCCTGAACGTGTTGATTGTTTTTGTTTTGTTTTCATTTTATTAGTTTGTAAATTCAATAGTCCATAGGATATCTGGATCAAAATCTAGAGGAAAACCAGATACCTCTTCAACCCAACTTAAATCTTCTTGCTTAATAGTTTTAGCCACAGGATCAAGACTACACATTCGATCTAAAAAATTAAAATATTGAAACATCAAATCAATATTTCCATCATAAGCACTTTGAACCATTTCTTCTGGCAACAAATATTTCATCCAATGCGGTAACATAACATTAACTCCATGTCCGCCCATAATTTCTAAATTATCATCCATGTTATTACCACCTTTACAAGAAGCATGACTAACTCCATTATTATGTCTAACTTCGTGAGTTATGATCTGAATTAAATTAATAATTCCTTGACCAAGATCTGGACTGTTCAAATCTTGATTTTTCCATGTGTTTAACATACCTTGATTTATATTGCTAATAATATTATAACCATTAAAACTAACTTTATTAATTAAGTTTGAATTATCCAAAGAGTTAATGTCTGCACTAAAAGTTATTGTTCCTGCTGAATCTTTAAGCCAATCATAATAACTTTGACCATTTGTCCAAGGAAGAGGTTTTGTAAAATAAGAATCTACTCTTGACATAGAATAAACTGCTTTCATAAATGCTTCTTTAAGCAGATTCTTTTCTTCAGTATTAAAACTCACCTTATTATCTTCGTCCCATTCCCAAGTCCCATCAGGATATTCAATAATTGGAACATATGCTGAAAATTTAATTTTAAAATCATCATTAAATTTGACAATCCATTCTTGAGGAATCTCTTCCACTAAAATAAAATCAAAAGTAGGTATTTCTTTAACACAAGCATCTTCAACACATTTATAATCTTCTCCAAATTTCTGATTACAATCAGCATACCAATAATTAAATTTAGGGCCAGCATTGGTTTGCCTACAAATACCTTCAATCAATCTAGTTTTTTCTTTAAGAGTTCCTTTATACCAAGTGTAACAACGATCTGTTTTAGAACCGCCATTATAGGTAGTAATTGATTTAGTTAATAATGAATTTTTATCAAAAGTAGAAATTGAATCTGGATCTTGACAATCATACCATTTATTTGCCTGACCTGTTAACGCAGTTTTTTCAACTTCTTGTGGTTGTAAATCACTAGGTAATTGTTCTAAATCTTCTTCTGTAACATCTTCTATACTTTGTGAATCTATTAATGGTTCTTGAACACAACCAACTAATAAAAACAAAGCAAGTACAAAAACAACAATTATCCCTCTTTTCATTTACGTTTCATTATCCTCTCTCTTTCTTTATTCAGTTCAGTTAAAGCTCGGGCTGCTTCCTCAGCTTTCGGAGTTTTTCCGTGCCAACTAAACTGATGTTCCATAAACGAAACTCCTTTCCCAGGAATTGTATAAGCAATAATACAAACTGGTTGTTTAATCTTCTTAGCTTTCTCAACCATAGAAATTATCTGTTTAAAATCATGTCCGTTAATCTCAAAAACTTTCCAATTATGCGCTTCATATCTTTCTTTCAAATTCTTTAACGGCCAAACGTCTTGTGTATGCCCAGAGATTTGAATGTTGTTCCTATCAATGATATTAATCAAATTATTTAATTTATATTTGGCAGCAGCATTAACTGCTTCCCATGTGCTACCTTCATCATGTTCACCATCAGAAGTTACACAATAAATAGTATGTTTCTTCCGGTCCAATTTCCCAGCTAAAGCCATTCCTACAGCTGCACCTAAACCTTGACCAAGAGAAGCGGTTGCTAATTCAATTCCCGGAAGGTCTTGCCGAGACGGATGACCTTGTAATCTTGTCCCCATTTTTCTTAAAGTTAACAATTCTTCTTTTCGAAAATATCCTGCTCGAGCCATCGCTGCATATCGTACTGGACAAACGTGACCAGGAGAAAGAATTAACCGATCTCTTTTATCCCAATTCAGTTTTTTAGAATCATGTTTTAAAATGTTAAAATAAAACGCAGTGAAAATATCTACTAAACCTAATGGACCACCACAATGACCAGAACCCGCGTTAGTTAACATAATCATTAAATCTTCTCTGATAGTATTCGCCATCAGTTGCAATTCTTTGATTTTAGTTAACTTTTTCATATCTACCTCTTTTTAATACTATTAAATTATTAAGATTAATAAATGTTGTGTTAAAGATTTATTAAAGAATACCCATAACATTTATAATGAATAAAATATTAATTATAATATAAATTATAAATTGAGGTGAATTAATATGGCAACTGTAAAAATTTATTCAACACCGACATGTCCTTGGTGTAAAAAAGCAAAAGCGTATTTTAAAGAAAATAAGATTAAGTTTACTGATATAGACGTTTCTGCAGATGAAGCTGCTCAGAAAGAAATGGTTGAAAAATCAGGTCAAATGGGTGTTCCAGTAATTGATATTGACGGAAAAATCTTAGTTGGCTTTGATCAAGGTAAGATTGAAGAAGCTTTGAAAGGATAAATATTAAAATCTAGTTTAAAAAAAGAGGTGTAACAAATGAAAGTATTCATAGATAGCGCAGACTTAGATGAAATTAAACAAGCTTATGAATGGGGTATCGCAGACGGAGTTACAACCAATCCCTCTTTAATGAAAAAAGCTGTTGATAAAAGAAAAAAAATCAACTTAAAACAATACATTGACCAAATTCTTAAAATTGCTAAAGGTACACCTGTAAGTTTAGAAGTAACTGAAACCTCTGCTCAAGGCATGATTACCCAAGGAAAGAAACTTTACAAATTATTCAATCCTGTTGCTAACAATGTTTACATTAAAATCCCTGTCAATCCTGCATTTAAAAATGCTGACAAAACTCACTTTGCAGGTATTGAAGCCATTAAAGCACTTTCTAAAGTAAACATTCCCGTTAATTGTACATTGATTTTTACTCCTGAACAAGCCCTTCTCGCTGCGAAAGCAGGAGCAGCATTTGTCAGTCCGTTCGCTGGAAGAATTGATGACTTTATTCAAACCAATAATAAAATGAAGTTCAATAAAACTAATTACTTTCCTATGGAAGGAAAAGAAAAAGGTAAAACCACATTAAACGATAATGGGATTGCCTCCGGAATTGATTTAGTTGCTCAATGTGTAGACATTCTCAAAAATCATGGTTATAAAACAGAAGTTCTTGCTGCCTCTCTTAGAAATACCCGACAAGTACGAGAAGCCGCTTTAGTAGGAGCAGATATATCTACATTACCATTTTCAGTAATCCAAGATATGCTTAAACATCCTAAAACTTATGAAGGAATGAAAAATTTCACTAAAGACATTGTTCCTGATTATGTAAAACTAACAAAATGAAATCAAAACAAAAAAGCTTGAAACTACCATATTTAGATAAAGTAGTAATTGACGCTTTAAATCTATTCAAGAAAAGTAAATTACCAAAACTAAATTTAAAATATAAACGACCATTAGTTCTAGGGAGTGGAAATGCTGCAGTTACCGGAAGAATAATCTTCGCAGATAAAGATGCAATCTTTGCTGATGAAGGGAATTATAAACAAAAGCTGAAAGCGATTAAAAATATTGATGGTGCAATCTTACTTTCTGCTTCTGGTGGTAAACATGCCCCTATTATTGCTAAAGATCTTAAGAAAAGAAAGATTGAAACTGTTCTAATTACAAACAACCCTAATGCTGAAGCAAACCAGTTTGTTAAAAAATCTTTTTTCTATCCGAAAAATACTGAACCTTATACTTATAACACTTCTACTTATATGGGTATGATTCTAGGAAAAACAAAAGAATCTCCACAAAAAATATTAAATCTAATTAAAAAAACAAAAACTCCAAAAAATCTAAAGAAGTTCAACGCATTCTACATTATTGTTCCAACTGAATTTGATAATGTCCGAGAATTATTTCAAACAAAATTTGATGAATTGTTCGGACCCATAATTAATGGCAGAGTGTTTACGATTGAACAAACTAAACATGCAAAAACCGTTGTTCCATCTGATAAAGAATTCTTTATTGGATTAGGCTATAACAATAAATTATTCGGTAAAAAACAAAACAGATTGAATGTAACATTACCAAAAAGCGCTGGACCAGCAACAGTAATGGCTCTTGGTTATTATATTATTGGCCAAATTCAAAAACAACACCCTAATTATTTTAAAAATAATATCACTAATTATACTAAACAAACTTCAAAAATGTTCAAGAGCACAATCAAACCAATTGTTGAATAAAAATTAACAATCAACTTATCAAAAAAGAGGTAAAATATGGATGATGTAACTTTTATTATTCTTGGAGCCACAGGCAACTTAACTAAAAAGAAACTCATTCCCGCAATTTATCATTTGATTGAAAATAAGAAGATAAAAAAATTCGCTATCATTGGAGTAGCCAGAAATAAAACTCAAACAAAAACAATTCTCAACAAATCTAAAAAGCATATCAAGAACATTAAACAAAAAGTCTGGAAAGAATTAGAAAATAATTTCCATTATCTTCCGTTGGATTTCTACCAACAAGAAAAATTTTGCAGTTTAGATCCATTTGTTAAAAATATTGAAAAAAAGAATAAACTTTCCGGTAATAGACTTTTCTATTTAGCTACTTTACCACAACACTTCCCCGTTATTGCTAAAACTCTAAAGAAATGTGCTTTAACCAAAAAAACCAAAAACAATTGGGTCAGAGCAGTATTTGAGAAACCTTTCGGTCACGATTTAAAATCAGCAAAAAAAATTAATAAAACGATTAAAAAGATCTTCAAAGAAAAACAAATTTATCGAATTGACCATTATCTAGGCAAAGAGCTAATCCAAAACATTGCTATAACTAAGTTCACTAACACTTTTCTTGAACCGCTTTTAAACAATAGGTATGTTGACCATGTACAAGTTATTCTTAGTGAAAACGTTGGTATTGAAGAGAGAGGCCCATTCTACGACAAATATGGAGTGATTAGAGATGTTCTCCAAAATCATATGATGCAAATGCTTTCTTTAAGTACAATGGAAAAACCAAAAAAGTTTTCAGGAAATTATATCCGTGATGAAAAAGTAAAAATCTTAAAAACAGTAAAAACAACTAAAGAACTTGTTGTTGGACAATACATTGGTTATAAGAAAGAAAAAGGCATCCCTAAGAATTCAAAAACAGAAACTTTTGCTGCTACTAAACTTTTCGTTAACAATAAACGTTGGAAAAAAGTACCATTCTACCTGATTGCAGGAAAGAAGATGAAAAATAAAATCACTTCTGTTTATTTTCAATTTAAAAAAGCTCAATGTCTTAACATCAACAACCATTGCGATTTTAAAGCCAATTACTTAACTATTCAAATTCAACCTGAAGAGGGTTATTATCTGCAAATGAACGCCAAAGTTCCTGGCGAAGAAAAAGTTACTGCAGTAAAAATGGACTTCTGTCATGCTTGTACTTTTGGCCCTAACACGCCAGCAGCTTATGAAACTCTTTTAGAGGATGTTATTGAAGGAGATCAATCATCTTTCGTTAGAACAGATGAAATTGAACAACAATGGAAAATTACAGATAAAATTACAGAACAAAAAAAAAAATTATACAAATACAAAATCAAAACATATCCGAAACAAGCAAATAAACTAATTGAAAAAGATAACAGAAAATGGCACTTGGTAGTAAAATAAAATGAAAAACAACTCTAAGACACCATTAATATTGATCGACAGAGATGGAACATTAATCTTTGACAATAAATATCATCTTGGCAGAACTAATGATTGGAAAAAGAAAATTAAATTCCTTCCCGGAGTGATTAATGGTATTAAAAAACTTAAAAAAATCCCCAACATCAAAATTTATATGGTTACTAATCAGCCTGGTGTAGCCATTAAAGATTTTAAATTGCTAACAAAAGAAAGAGCAGAACAAGTAGCTCAATATATTGAAGAAAAACTGAACAAAAGAGGAGCAATAATTGATGGACATTTTGTTTGCGGTCATGCTTCTCCTGCTTATACCAAAAAAAGAAGCGAATACAAATTCCACAAAAAGTTAATCTGTAACTGTACTTGTATTAAACCCAACTATGGTATGGTTTTCGATGCTTTGAAAAAAGAAGGTTTAAAGAAAAGTAATACTAACATTTATGTGATTGGCGACAGGATTTCAGATATTAAAACGGCTTTGAAAGTAAACGGAAAAGGCATCTTTGTTCCATTCAAAGGAGAAAAAGAAGAAATTGAAAAAATTAATAAAATCAAAAATAAGAATAAAAAAAGCATCTATTTAGCAAAAAACTTTTTAGATGCAACTAAATTAATTATTAAAAAAGAAAAGAGGTAAAAAATGAAAATAGGATTTATTGGTTTAGGCCGAATGGGATATAGTATGTGTTTAAACTTATTAGAACATAAACATAAATTAGTAGTCTATGACGTTAATAAAAAACCAATCCAACAATTAGCAAGAAAAGGAGCTATCCCTGCTTACAACATGGAAGAAGTAATCTCAAAATTACCTAAACAAAAAATTGTTTGGTTAATGATTCCTGCAAAATTTGTTGATGATACACTTAAAAAATTACTCCCTCTATTAAACAAAAACGATATTGTTATTGATGGTGGAAATTCTTATTATACTGATTCAATTAAAAGATATAACCAACTAAAAAAGAAAGGCATCAAATTTCTTGACTGTGGAACTTCTGGAGGAATTGAAGGAGCCAGATACGGTGCCTGTATGATGGTCGGCGGAGACAAACCAGTATTCAAAAAAGTTGAAAAACTTTTCAAAGACCAATGTGTTGAAAGAGGTTACGGATATATGGGCAATCCCGGAGCAGGACATTTTGTTAAAATGGCTCATAATGCTATTGAGTATGGAATGATGGGTGCAATTGCTGAAGGGTTTAAAGCGATTGAAAAACAAGTCCCAAAATTTAAAACCAATATTAAAGAAGTTGCAAAAGTTTATTCTCACGGCAGTATTATTGAAGGTAAACTAATGGGCTGGCTCTGGCACGCGTTCAAAAAACCAGGTTATTTAAAACAGATTTCTTGTGAAGTTCCTAAAGGAGAAACTGAAGAAGAGATGAAAATGCTAGAAAAAATGAGCAATATGCCAATTTTGCATCAAGCACATTTAATGCGTGAACGTTCACGGAAAATGAAAGTCTGTGGCCAGTTAATTGCAGCAATGAGAAACATGTTCGGCGGCCATGCAATTATTAGAAAACAAGAAAAGAGGTAAATAAAATGGATAAAAAAATGATAATGGGTGTGATGATGTTATTAATGATAATATCATTAGTGTTTGCAATCTGGGGAGTACAGATGCATACCAAAGTTGTAAAAGAAGAAGCTAAGTTTCATGTTGCTCAAGCAGAATACTTTAGCTTAGATAAAGTAACTAGAGAATCAGCAGCAACTGGATCTGAATTAACCCAAGACTTAGTTGAGATTGTTAATTACCCTTCGGCATTAATGGAATTAAAGTTATTAGGTGTTGGAAAAATTTTAACAGGAATTTATGTGTTGTTATTTGGAATCTTGATTGCTTTAGTAATGATGCCAGTAAGACTAGGTAACATTATAAAGAAAAAGAAATAAATTTCTAATTATTTTTTTATTTTTTCTTTTCATTTATACTTCTTGATATTCAAACAAATCTTCCCATGACCTTTATCAAATTCTCCTTTCGCTTGATTAATAATCTTCATCGCTTGTGGACAAGTATTTACCAAAAATATGTTATCTAAATCTTTTGGACTAATCAACTTCTTCTTCATAGGTTGCTTTTCCATCCAATCAATTAACCCTTTCCACATTGGCCCAAGTAATATTATTGGAACATTATCACAAATATGTTTCACTTGTAACAATTGCCAGGTATAAAACAATTCTAAAATAGTTCCTATCCCACCAGGAGCAACTACAACAACGTTAGACAATTTCATAAAATCATCCAATCTTCCAGAAAATTTGTTAAACTGTTTTTTAATATCGAGATGAAACCCATCGTGCTGTTCAAACGGAAGATTAATGGTTAACCCAATTGAATGAGAACCATTATTTTTTTTCTTCTTCCTGCCTGAATGATGCCCACGAGAAGCCGCATCCATTAACCCTGGACCACCACCTGAAATTAAGTCCATGTTATTCTCAGCAATCATGCTAGCCAAAGTATGTACAAAAGTATATGTCTTCTCACCTTTCTTAGTCCGAGCAGAACCAAAAATGGCAACCCGAAAATGTTTTTTATTAATTTTCATTTTTTTTGTTTTTTTCATTTTCTTAACCAAATGTAAAAGCATGAAACGTAAAACCTTCTTTTACAACTAATTTCAAATTATACTCACCATGATCACCATCAAAAACATTATACAATTGAGGTTTGTCAACAATAACAAAAGCTTTCTCACCATCAAACTGTACATCCTCTCCAGCTTGTTCTTTAGAAACATAAAGACCATCAATAAATACTTCCATCTCTACTGCTTCTTCAAGATTATCAGCCACAATGTTAACAGAACCTGCCAAAAAATCCAAGATAATAGCAGCAGAATCTTCTTTTGCTTCTAAATTATCTGCGTTACTGTGCCAAGAACTTTGTAAATAAATCACGTCCCTATTTGTTTCCCCAGACAAAACGTAATCTACAGTATCCTTAGAATTTAACCCCCCAGAATTACCAACATCTTGTCCTCGAGGTAAAGCAAATGAGTATCCAGCATAAAGTTCTGGAGTTGTTGGTAGTTTAGGAGTTTTATCAGGCATCTCTGAAAGAGGAATTTCTTCAACTTCCGTTCCAATCTCAGAAAGAAGTTTTTGAATAACTTTTTCAGTCTGATCGTAAGCACCTTCTCCAATATGGTCAAAACGAATATAACCTTCAGAATCAATTAAATATTTACGTGGCCAAAAACGATTTTTAAAATTTCTCCAAGTTTTATAATTATTATCCTGAACAACAATATATTCAATCCCATATTTTTCCATCGCCGATTTAACATTATCAATATCTTTCTCAAACTCAAATTCAGGCGTGTGAACACCAATAATAACTAAACCCTGATCTTTATATTTCTCATCCCAAGAA
>JABHQW010000005.1 GCA_018696595.1 Candidatus Woesearchaeota archaeon
CTCTTCTTCAAATTCTTTAGCGATATCTTTATCAGTAATAATCAGAACATTCTCATCATTCCTAGTATCTCCACCACCAGTTGGATTAAATGATCCAGTTACAACAGTTTCTTCATCGATGACGAAAACCTTATGATGCATGTTCTGCTTGTTGCCATCTTTAATCACATCTAAATCTTGGCCAATTAGTGATTCATAAACAGAATATTTAGTAACTTGTCTGGCTTCCATTACTCCCTGAATCTCAATATCTTCTAAACTTTTCAATAAGATAATATTTCCAATCCCTTCATTTGTAAATGAGAAAGTCATAAAGTGAATAGATTTCTTTGCTTTCTTTAATTCATCTTTCACTTTATCTGCACAATGATCTTCTGGACAGAAATAATTCTTGATAGTTATTCCATCAAGTTCAATCACAGGATTTAAAACTGGATCGCCTTTCTTAAAAGTACCGCTCCACATCTCTTGAAACTCTGCTTCATAATTAGTAGCAAGAGCTTTAGATTCAATTAGAACCAAATTGTTGTTATTCTTAGTTGCACCGTTATTAGTTGGGTTCATACTTCCGGAAAAGATTTTCTTACCATCAACAATACAAAACTTATTATGCATTAATCCCCATTTATCTTCAACAACAAACTCATGATTGAATTTCTTCAGATAATCATTATCAGTAACAATTTTAACATCAATTTCTTTTTCTTTCTCCAAAAGTTTCTTTTGTAAAGATTCTAATCCTATATCAAACAAAGCGCAATGTAAAGTTTCTTCAGCAGTATCAATGAACTCAATCAAAACAGACTCACAATCTTCTCGCGGACAGAAATAAACTTCAATATTTCCAGTATCTCCGATTAGAGTGTTTACTTTTGTTTCTGTAATAGTTGCAGAAGTAATGTTTTCTAAATCAAAGTCTAGGAAGTAAGACCCTGCCATTAATAGAACAAACAATAAACCAAGAATCACCTTTTTCATTTATTTTAGTAAGATTGAAATATTACTTAAACATTTCTACTATCGAGGATGTAGTATAGCTACCATCTGAACGGTAAAAACGATTTGGAGGCATTCCAGTAGGATCAGGAATACCTTCAGCACGAAAATCATCTGCGGTTTCACAGCCTTGCAACATTGCCCTAATTAACCAATAAGCCCTTACACCACGTGGATCCTCAGAACCAGCAAACACTTCTCTTAAAGGAGGACCTTCTGCAATTTCTTTCATATATATTAGATGGGCCATACGATCTCCGATAACATAATTCAATCCTTCATCCACTTTATCATTAATAGCTGTATCTCCCATATTTAATAAAGTAATGAGAACAATTACTTAAACATTTCTAAGTTGTAGTCTCTAGTAAAGATAAATTTAAATAATTGTTTAGAATTAAAAAAACATGACAACTACAAGAGAAATCGGAAAAGGATTGGAAGAAATGTTAAAGAAAGATGGAGAAGGCATTAGAATTGGAACTCTTGTTGAAAATCATCGATTAGATGTACAGACACACAGATATGAAGAGAATATAGTTTACAAAGCTTCTTGGGATGGGGTAGATTTAACATTAACATTATCTAAAAAAGATGGCCATTGGAACATTCAGAATTATCCAGACCAAACACCACATAAAACAAAATTATTATTAAATCGCTTTCTTAACGCTTCTTATCAGACTCTCTTAGAAATGCATGAAACATCATACCCTATTCTTTTAGAAAAAGGTTTAATTTGATTAGTTATTCCCAAATATTTATATATTAAAAACTACTTCTCAAGTTAAAAGAGGTGCATTCAAATGAAAAAGATATTCGCAATAAGTACAATTTTAATATTCTGTTTAAGTTTCCTAGCAATTGCAGGACCAGACTTAACAGTAATGGATTTAGATATAGACGCAGATTCAATTGTTCCAGGTGAAAAGTATCATTATACAATTGATATCAAAAATGTTGGAGATGAAGATTCATTTACAAGATTAGCAAATTTCTATTACATTGATGAAGAATATAAAGGAACTTATCCAGGAGCATTATTAACAGTACTAAGTGATAGAGCTCAGACAGAGATTTCTACGGTTACTATCATTGCTGCAGATGGAAGTGAATCAAAAGTTACACCAGAAGACGGAACTATTCTTTACATGGCTCCTGCAGAATCTGAAGAAAGAATTCAGGAAAGAATTGAAGGCATGATGGCAAGAGCAGACACTTTTGGATGGACTGAAGAAGAAATTCAAGAGAACATTGAAAACATTCAAGAAACGTTTGGTAATCCACACGAGGACGGAGTAGAAGGTCTTTTCATCACATTAGCACCGGGAGAAACGGTGAGATATGATTCAAAAGATACTTACCAGGGTTTTGGGGCATTAAGTTTTCCAGTTAGTACATTAAGTATTGATCCAATCCCAGTAACTTTAACCTTTGAGATTGACCCATTATTAGAATCTGATGATAACATTAACAATAATGTTTATACAACAGAGTTGGTAATGGAACCAAACGTCATCCAAGGACCAAAAGAAGAAACCGATAAGAATAGAGAGCTAGACGACGAAAATGAATACTTCGCTTATGCTCTTGGTTGTACAACAATTCAAGGTAAAGAGATTTGTGTTTCAGGAGACGACCCAAACATTCCGGATGAAGAAGAAAGTTTAATCATTTCTGTGGATGGGGTTGAACAAGAATATTCCCTTTACGGATTAATGATGGCTTGGCTTAACAACTTCTTTGGAGATGGTAAGGTAGCACCAACTGAGATAGTTAATGGAGTAGAAATCAGATTGTACGACAACGGGTTTAAGTTTACCTTTGTTTAATTTTTTTTTATTTCTTTTTAATTTTTTAGATTAGAAAAGAATTTCTTTATTTCTTCTTCTGTAAGTTCAAATCCTTTTTGTTTAACACTAAGAAGATCCATTTCTCCAACTTTCTCAAAAATTTCCATTAATTCTTTCTCTGATTGAAATAATTGTAATTGTTTAGGAATCTTAAAATAGTGATCCATTTCCTTCATGAACCTAAAAAATTCTAAAGAAGTAGCCATGTTATGAACTTCATCAAAAACTTCTTCCACCACTCTTTGATTAAAAATTGAGAAATAAATTGCTTTTTTAGGTAATAGCTTTCCAATTAAATGCCTATTTTTATAATTGATTTCAATTGATTTCATAATTCCTTTATCAATAAGTTTTTTTGTTTCGTTTTTATCAAACAGTTTGTTTTGTAATATTTCTCCCCCCGCCTGATAGGTTTTATGTCTTGTTTTAATCCTACCAGTAATAAAATTAAAAATATATTGTTTCTCGAGAATAAATTTCTTTATTTTTTCATACTTCTTAAATAGTTTTTTATATTCTTTACTAGATTCATTCAATCGTTGTAATTCCCAGTAAATTAAACCAATCTTTTGAAAATAATGATACGAGACATAATTAAGTTTAGTAAGAACATTGGCTAATTCCGGATTTTCTTTTTTAACTTTTTGGAAAACAGGTTCATCGATCAACATTACCATCTCTTCTTTATACTTTGGTAAATAATAATCAATATCGTTGATATAATTTTTCTGCTCTTTACGATAATTTTGATACCACTCTTTAAATTTAAATTCAGGAGTTCTTCGTATTGCTTCATCTAAAGCACTTTCATTAATTTCAGAAAGGTTCAAGTATCTTCCAAATAATTTGAATATTCTTTTATTTTCTTTTTGTAAATGTTTTTCTATCCTCATTCCTCGACTACTATAAATAGAATAAGAAATTTCCTTTTCAATAGACTTTTTAATCCCGGATAAAATAAGATAAAAATAACCAATAGCATAAAATTCATTGCCAAAAACTCTTCCTAAAGTGTCAGGCAACACATAATTCTTGTTTAAAGATAGTTCTCTGATTTTTATCATAGCCGAAGAAAAACTATTAACAAATCTAGGTGAATCAAAGATAATGCCATTGTAAATATAATGAATATGTTTCTTGCCAGAAACTATTTGAGCATCACGCCATTGTGTAATAGAATCAGAACGCAAATCACAAAGAAACTGCACTAACGCATTAATTCTTGGTGTAGGGTTAAGTTTGTATACTAAATTCACTTCATAGTTACTATTAGGATTATTGATTTCATCAAAATGATGGGTTAGTTCATGTATCCACATATGTAAACGTGATATTAAATTATCATAAATTACTTTTGGAAACTGATTATTAACACTATTATAATAAGCTTCCAAAGTCGTTTTAAATTCCTTTATATTAAGTGATAATTGAGGTTTATTTCTGTCATAATCCCAATTTTTGATATTAGGAACATTACTAAACCCTTTACCAACCTGATATGCTTTCTTTTCCTCAAAAAAGTGATTCTTTTCAGCAAACTCAACACAAAATAAAGAAAAGTTAATTAGTAGACCATTAATGGACTCTACTAAGGCTGCTAATGACTCACCAGTTCCGGGTTGACAAGCCGCCCCATAAGAGGTTAAATCTCTAATACAACAATTAACATCAATATAATTTGATCTAATCAGTTTAGTTGATGATTTTAAATATGCTAATTTTAATATCAATTTTAAAAAGTTTAATAATAACAGTGTGAAGCCATTTACATCTTCTTTGAAAAATTTAACCAATGCTTCAAATTTTGCTCTCTTTTCTAAAGCTTCTGATTCACCAAGATGAATATCGCGAAAATATGTTTTTTTAATATCTTCAATTAATTTGTCAGTAAACACCTCTTCAATAAATTCAACTTTATACATGTGGTGGATATAAACATGAAAATGAATTTTTGGTTTAAAAGTACCATACTTGTTTCTTAAAACAATATCTGGAGTCCAATCCTCTTCAACAGAATATTTCTTTAACATTTTTAAATCTTTATTAGAAATGCCTCTTTCTTTTTGCATAAGATATTCTTTAGCCAGAATCAGTTTCCCTATAGGTTTTGTGTCAAATTCATTTTTTAAAGGAGTTTCATGAAGATATTCAATAAATAACCCTTGAAGAATTTTATCTCCATAACGAAGTTGAAATGTTTCATTATAGAAACGTTGCATCTCCAGTTTTAATGGTGAAGGGAATTCTCCAAATTCCTGTTTTACTTTTTGTCGAAACTCCATGAATTTATTATACCAAAATGTATAAGTATTCTCCAGCTCATTACAATTTTTAATAATCTTATTTAAGATGCTAGGGTAATTGTGTTTTTCAAGTTTTTTTATCCCACTCACAATTTCTTTAGATCTTTTTTCTGAACTTTTAACGGTTCTATGATTAATCTCAAACATAATATCTTTATAATAATGTCTTATAAAATCATTCATTGACTCGTTCAGATCATCAAGTCCTTTCTTAAATTTTATAAGAAATTCATCTTGGTACCATTTCATGAACTGTTTAAAAGAATTAATTATTTCATCATACTCTTTTTTACTAGTAATCATTAAAAAAAGAAAAGAAAAAGAAATATATAAAATTATCTATTGTCTTCTTAAGTTAGCTCTTCTACTTGGTCTAGCTTTCTCATAACCGTGACCTTTTCCACGTAATCCACGAGATTTTCTTCCTGCGCTAGTTTTACCATGGAATACTCTAGAGCCATGTTTCTTATCTTGTAACCAAGTTAAGTTTTTATCAGACTTAATAACCGGATGGTTTGGATCAACAAGAATAATTTCGTACCAGTAAGATTTACCATCTTCTGCCACCCAATAAGAGTTCAGAACTGTAAGGTTCAAAAACTTCTTCTGACAACGTTCCTCAGCAATTTGTTTATAATTCTTATTTAGATCTAATCTTGTTCCGTACCTTTTTGGACGCCTACCTTTCTTAATCTGCGGTCGAGTATGACCACCACGAGGAACTCTTTGTCTAACGACAATAAAACCTTGTTTAGCTTTATATCCTAAAGAACGAGCTCGATCAATCCGAGTAGGTTTTTCTATTTTAACAGTTACGTTTTCTTTACGCCACTTAATTAATCTTTCACGCCACAATTCTGGCATGTTTGCCTTTGGTTTCTTCCAAAGATCTCTTACTTGTTTGTATAAACTCATTTTATTTAGCCTCCTAATTTGCTTCAATTTTATACCAGTTCAGGCAAGCTACTGCCCACATTCGAGTATTTTATACTAAAAAGAGGGGTTATTTAAAAAGGTTACCTTAAGAATTTACCAAAAGAATTTCCATCTCTTGTCTTGCTGTTTCTCTTTAGCAAGATCTTTCAATCCAGCAGATTTAGCATTTAGTAAGAATTGTTTAGCAACTGCCTTTAATCTTAAATTATTAATATCAGCATCATTTTGAAAAAACTCATATTTCTCCAATAAAGTGTCAAGAACACCGGCTTGAGTTTCCAGATTAATATGAATTATTCCATCACTAGCAACTTTACGTTCTGTTTCTAAATCTTTCAATTTTTGTAGTTCAGGCAATAATGATTTAACATCATAATGAATGTCATTTAGAAATTCAACGATTGCATCAACATCTTTAACTATGTCAACCTGATACTTTGCTTCTTTCTTTTTAGAACGTTTCCACCAACTCTTTTTTACCATATTACAAATAAATCTTTTTTATCTTATAAACTTTACCATTTGAATAAAGTTTAATTATTAATTTTGAGCAACATCGGGTTCGCTTCTTTTAAGGATTTTATAAGTGCGGGCCCTTCCCGTAAGGATCCCCCGCAGATTAATGTTTAGTTTTATAGAACACTCACATATTGATGGTGCTCAAAAATAAGTACTTGCTTACCTTTCAATAACTATCCCTAATGGTCTAACAGCATCTACAAACAAAATTTTAGCCCAACCCAAATAAGGAATCTTAATCATACCTTTACCAAAGATCCGATCTTCAGAGATCTTCTCTTCTCCAAGACTGCCAGATAAACTCTGCTTATTATGATCTCCTTTAGTTTGGTAATAATACGAACCCTCTTCTTCCCAAACTTTTACAACTCGATGAATTATTGGTTGAATTTGACTCCCTTGAAAGATTAATACATCTCCGGGATCAATATTATCTTTATTTGCTCTCCAGAGAATAATCACATCCCCTTTTCTAAAACCATCCCTAAATGGAAATTTCTTAAACTCTTCTTTAGTAATTCCGTTAGATTCATACCATTGTCCACAAACTTGCCAATAACTGTCAAAAGATTCTGGGAATTCAACAAATTTCTGACCACAAATAATGTCATTATGGGTTCCGTGTTCCATACTTTCAGAGATTACTGCTACTATCGGAAATGAAGTTCCTAAAACAAGTCCTAAAACTGGATAAACAATAAACCTAATAACTAAGAAAGCTACGATTATATTAGCGATCCAACTCCAGACGCTATCGTCTTCCCAAAAGAACTTCCAAGCTCTCTTACTATGATCTCTTACTCCCATTGTAAGATATTATTATTTGTTTATTTAAAAACCTTTTTATAGATTAAAATAATACAATTACCCATGTATCCAGAGCTTATCAAAGAAATCAAAAAGAAAAAAGAATTATCTGAATTAGATAATAAGTTCATCAAAGAAGAACTAGATCGTTTTTTCAAAAGAGAACCAAAAATTTTCAAGAATCTAAAAGAACAAACAAATCCGAAAGCTAAAGATTACAAAATTGTCATTAAAGAAGTTCGTGCAAAGTTAAGAAGATCTTATGGATTATTTCGTGTAGAAAAGGAAAGTAAAGATTTGAAAGAATTATTTAAGAAGAAAGATTACCAAAAAGTATTGGAAACACATTCTTCTACTAAAGAAAGATTACCTTTCTACAATCAATTATACAAAAAAATATTCAAAGTAACAGGAAAACCAAAAACAATTCTTGATTTAGGAGCAGGATTAAATCCCCTGTCATATGAGTTTATGAAAACGAGATCAGAATATTACGCTTATGATTTAAGTAAAGAAGAAGTTAAAGTCTTGAATCAATTTTTCAAAGATAAAAATATTAACGGCAAAGCAGGGATTTTAGATTTATTAGAAACAAATAAAGTAAAAAAGTTACCGAAAGCAGACATCGCTTTCTTATTCAAAATGACTGATGTTTTAGATAAAGGCAAAGGCCATAAAACTTCTGAGAAAATAATTACAGCAATCCCCGCAAAGTTTATTGTAGTAAGTTTTCCAACCTTAACAATGTCTGGTAAACCAATGAACCATCCCAGAAGAGGTTGGATTGAATTAATGTGTAAACGCCTAGAATACAAGTTCCAAGTTCTTGAATTTAGTAATGAAATTTTTTATGTAGTTAAAAAATCATAGAAATTCTTTTAAATTGGGCTGAATAATAGATAAAAATGGAAAAAGAATATACTTGTAATTATTGTCAGAAACAAATAGAAAAACCCGAAGATGGAGTTATTGATCAAGTTAGTGGAAACTATTACCACAATGCAAAAGGATGTCCAATAAAAGATAAATCGTTGGGAGATAGTTGTTCTGAAATGCGCAATGGCACATTAGTAGAAAGAGTGCAGTCCCATTTAGTACCATTAATAGACTTAGTAAAACCAACAGATTAACTAACCTTCTTCTTAGCTTCTTTTCTTAACCATTCTTTATACTCAAACAATATCCTAGAAGGATCTAAATCACCATATTTCTCTTTAGTTCTATCAGAAATTAATTTAAACATATCATTAGCAGTAACCACAAATTCTGCTTCCAGAATAGAATCGTCGTTCAGTTCTATAGCAATATCGTTAATCGCTTGTTTACAATCTGCTCTTAATTGAATATTGTTCCAGACGGCATCCCAATCACCAGCAAACTCTTTAACTTTTCCCGCCATCCGTTTCAAGATTTCAGAGTTTCCGTTAATCAAATTATCAGTAATTTCCATTTGGTCTGTCTTAGGATTATAAATCATTAAATCAACAAAGGCACCTTCAGCTAAAGGATCTTCTTCCCATTTTTTTCTAACTTCAGTGATTCTTAAAACTCGTTTATATTTTTTCAAACCAGAAATTACAGGATTGGTAGTTACGATAATATCGATTGCTTTAAATGAAGTTTTAGGAACACCAATATCGTTAACAACTCTGTCATAAACACCATAAGGAGAATCAGCGTGGATTGTTCCCGCTACAACGTTAGCAGCAGCACCAACACGCATTGCTTCAAACAAAGCAATTGCTTCCTTACTTCTAACCTCTCCAACAAAGATTGCTGAATCGCCAAGACGTAATGTTGATCTAATCCCAATACTAGGATCAACCTCCGAACCAGGAGAAGCTAAAGCACCAGCAACTTTCATGTTCTCAATATTATAACCAAGAGCACGCATAGCTTCTTGAGGAAGTTCAAAAGTATCTTCAATAGTAATAATTCTTGAACGTCGACTCATTTCAACAAGAAAACTTCCCAACAAACTACTTTTTCCAGAAGACCTTGTTCCAGCAACAAGAATCGTTGCATTGTTATCAATAATAAAACTAAGCAATCCCGCAGCAAGTGCATCCATGTATCTAATCTTTGATTGCATGTATAACGGAAAGGTCCAAGGAAAATCTCTGTGTCTTCTAAAAGAGAAAGCTAAACCATTAGGACTTAAAGGAGCAGTAATCGCTGAAACCCTGGAAGAAAAACCCTCTACTTTTAATTCTGTATCTAAGATAGGATTTGCTTCATCTAAAGGCCTTCCCGAAATTAATCTTAACTTGGTTGCCCAAGAATCAACTTCTTGCCTAGTCGGATAAATGTTTGTATAACAATCACCATAATCTTGATGAACAATAAAAATAGGTAATTCTCCATTTGGAGCGTTAATGTTTACGTCCTGAACTTTTGGATCTGATAATAAAAGTTCAATCAAACCAAAACCAACAGTGTAACGTAACAATGCTTTGGCTAATTCATCAATTTGTTCGTCAGAAACTTTTAAATTTTTATGTTTAACTAAATCAGAGATTAAATCGTTCCCAATATTCAAAAAGACTTCCCTCATTCTTTGGGGATCAACAAACTCTTCTCTTGTTGGCTTATGTTCAGACATAATTCTTTTAGCGTCATCAAGCAATTCGTAAACCTCTTCAGTAAATCGAAACTCTGGCGGAGTAAGATGATACATCGTTTTTATGTTGTTATCAAAAGAGAAAACATTAACTTGACATTTATCTTTCCCATCACCAAAATCATAACTTTCCGCTAAATTCCCTTCAGGGAATTCGCTAATTAGTTTTGTATACATAAAGTCTGGCCGAGTAGTAGGATGGAAAATATTTCCATAAACTTCTCTTTTCCCTAATTCATAACCTTGAGAATGTGGCATTAACAATTGAATCAATTTTAATTGTTCAATTTTCTGAATTGCATCAACCATGATTTGAATATATCTTTGTTGAGAATGAGCATGTCTTTCATCAATCAAATTATTTAGTTTGGTTTTCTCTCTTCGTTCTAATCGTTTTAAAGAAACATAAGCTGCAAAAGGATCTTCTTTAAGTTTTTTGGCAATAATATTCTGAAATTCTGCATAACTTCCTCTAACATATCGTTCATGTTGTGGATCAGTTACAATCTGAGAATATTGATACCTTTCATCTTTGTTCATTCTCTTGTAAAGAGAAGCCAACTCTAATAATAAATGAGTTTGTGAATAATCATATTCATATTCTCTAAGTTGAGTAAGGGTTATAATTGTAACTCCTGTGTTTTCTAGTAAAGCATCAATTACTTTAGCCATACAGAACTCACTATATTCAATTGAAGGTGGAAACGTACATTTCTCTACAGAAATCTTTAGAATCTTATTTTCTCCTTCATGATAAGTTTCGTATTCAAAACACTTTTTATCTGGTATCGCCATCTTTTTTAGTTTTGTTCTTCATTTATTAATTTTAATAATAAACTAATAATCTTTTCTATCTTAGAAGCATTAGATTCGATAAAACTTTCTTTGACACTAAATCCTTCATAAGAGATTCTATTTCTGTAATCTCTTAAATCTTGAATGAATTGTTTAGTAGAAATGTGAAGTTTATACTTATCACAAACATAATCAATAATCTGGAAATGTGCGCCCTCTCCTTTTATCTTGACACCATCCAAAGCGTTTAAAGCTTCCATTAATTTCCTAATAATGTCATAATAATCTGTTAAAGTATTAGAAGGGTACTTCTCTTTATTTGTCTCTTTTAATCTGTCTAAAGTTATCTTAGCCATCTCTGTTAAAGATTTTGCTTTTGCTTTATCTGGGGCTGTATTGATAATCATTAGTAGCCCTCCAAGTAACCTTCTAAAACAAGACCATTGATAATATTATTTTTTAAATCTTCAGGATATTTCTTAAAATGATCTTTGAAATGTAGTTGAATGTTTCTATGTAATGATTTTTGAAATTTGTTTAAGTTCATCTCCTCTTTTTTACATTCGACAAATAGATCAATATCACTATCTTCAATGTCTTCTCCTTTTTGAAAACTTCCAAAGAGAACAATAGATTTTGGCATCAAATTGTCTTTTAAAAACTCAATTAATTTTGATTCTTGTAGCTGAATCAAATTAGATATCTTCTTTTGTTTTTTATACTCTTTATCATTTATGTTGGCTTTATAGATGGGAAAAGTTCTTTTCCCTTTCTGCTCATGATGTTCCGTAATAATTGATAACCTCTTAAGTTCTAAAAGATGTTTTTTGACAGCAGTATGAGCTAAATTGGCTTTTTGACTAATTTCTATCAAATAATGATCTTTAGTCGGCTCATTAAAAAAAACGCCGGCAACTTGTAAAATACTACATTTTTGTAACATATATGACAACTATGTAACACCACTATTTAAATGTTGTTGTCTGATGTACATATTTAGTTAGACTTGCACGCCACGATTACGGGAGCTTACTTATTAACAATTTTTGGCTCCCGTGTGGCTCCATTGGCAAAGCCAACTAAATATGTACTGTCGGGTGTTACTTTTTTGTAAGACGTATGACATTTATGTAATATGTTAACATAATCGTTTCAAAACATCCTGTAGAATTCCATCTCTTAATCCATAATTACCAGTGTTACAGCTGGCTACGATTTTATCATTACTTGGATACCATTGAAGAGAGATTCGATAAGTGTCTTCATAATTTGGTTTGCGAGAATCTTTGCCTGCTCCAATTTGATTTCTTAAAAAAGTTTCTAGAACTTCCCCTTTACCTATATCATTGCAATCCCCACTAATTTCAAATGGACCATTTACGGTATAATCAATAATAATAGTTAAGTAATCTTTCATTATTTTAATGATTAGATTCATTCCATTAATAAATATTTATATCTTAAAAAACACAATACTACTCTGGAGTACTCCCATAACTTTATTATATTAATTTCTTTATATCATAGTTATGGACTTAAATTTCGGTGGAAAAGCAAAGAAAGAAGAGCAACAACAACCAGAACAGCAAGGGTTTGATCCTGCTAAGTTATATCTCTGGGTGAAAGCTTTAGAAAGCAAAATCAATAATCTTTTAAGAGAAGTAGATTTGATTAAGAATGATTTCATTAAGAAAAATAACGAAGTTAGAAAAGAATTGAAAACATTTAATGAAGATTTACTTGATTCTAAACATAAACAAGATAAAACTATTGAAAAGATTGATTTAATTATTAAAGAGCTTAAACAAACTGCGGGTGTTGAAGAAGTACAAACATTAAAGAAGTATATGGAATTGTGGAATCCATTAAACTTTGTTACTCAAAGAGATTTAGACCGAAGAATTGAAGAGAAACTTAATAATCCCAGGTATAGTAAATTAAAAGAAGTTAAAAAAGAAGAAACGCATAGTCCGTTTAATTAAAACAAATGAGCAGCGCCAAGTTGTGAGCGTTTTATCATAAAAAACATAAGTCTGCGGTGGGGGTCGTCCCTTACGGGGGTGAACCGCACTAAGAAAATAAACATAAAGGAAGCGAACCGGCTCTGCTCAACAAATAACAATTATAAAATAAATAAAAAGGTGATAATAATGGCAACAAATCCAGTACAACATATTTTAGAATTGAGACAGCAAGGTCTTTCTGATGAAGTGATTACTCAAGAACTTACCCGTAAAGGGATGAGCCCACAAGATGTAGGTATGGCTATGGAACAAGCTGATACCCCACCAATGCCAGGCGGAGGAGCCCCACAAATGGGTAATCCTGCAGGAGGACAAGACATGCCACCAGGCCCAGGACAAGCTCCAATGGGGCCAGGACAATCTGCAGCAGCAATGCCTGCCGAAGAGAGCAACATCTATGAAAGGGTTGAAGCGATCGTAGAAAGTATGATTGACGAGAAATGGGATGATTTGATCGCTGAAGTTAGAAAAATTGTTGAATGGAAAGATAAGATTGAAGAGAAGCAAAACAGTATGATGAACGATTTAGAGAAACTTAAAGAAGACTTTAAAACTTTACATCAAGGAGTTCTTGGCAAGTTAGAAGATTATGATCATCGAATGCAAGATGTAGGCACAGAATTAAAAGCTGTAGGTAAAGTGTTTAAGGATGTTATTCCTGAGTTTGTAGATAATGTTAAAGAATTGAAAGATATTACTCGAGGAGCTAAAAGAGAATAAAAAGAAAAAGTTTATTTTTTTATTTCCTATTTCTATCCGCCGCTCAAAAAGGCAATTGCAAAGATAGCAATTCCAAACAAGATAATCAAACCTAGAACTTTTGGATGAAACAAAGTAGACATTAAACTTCCAGAGAAACTGGTACTAGCAACACCCCCACTTGTGGAAACAGTTGTAACATTATCCCCATCAGAGAAAGCAGCTTCAGTTAAACCTTGTCCAGCAACGTTTCCAATTGCAGCTAAAAGAATGATTAAACTAATACCAATAATTGCCCAGTAAACAGTCTTATCTGCTATCGCTGCAGCCAAATTAATGTTCTTATCAAAAGTTTGGAAAATTAAAAGCATTAAAACAAAAAAGATAATAACAACCACAAACCAAGGAATCATAAAACTGATAACACTAACTAAAGTTTCAGACAATAAAATCATAAATGCTGCAGCTGCAGCAACAATAGCGTTAATGCCCATAGCTTTACCAAGGGCTTCAGTTTTCTGTAAAATTGCAAACACTATACACCAAACTGCTAATGCAACAAAAATTACATCAAAGTACTGTAACAATCCCAAATCTAACACGGTTGCCATTTTTATTTCCTAATTATCTTTTTTCAGCCAATTTGCCTAAAACATCTCCAATTCGGCCAAATGCAGTTTTATCTCCAGGTTTCTTTGGTTCTTTAACAACAAACCAAACAATTACTCCGAAGACAAGTAAAATTATCATCAACTCAGTTACTTCTGACGTCCACCAATAAAATACATCTGATGGTCCCACCCAAAAGTTTAATGCTGAACCAAAAATGTAAACTACAAAACCTAATGAAGCAATTGCAATAACTGGTGCCATTGCGCTAGTAAAGTCTGTTCCAAAGATTCCCATTAAGATTAATAACATAATAGCTGCCACTGCAACTAAAGCTATACTTGGTATGGATTCATTCATAACTTGCACTGGATCATAACCAAGAGGATAATATCCCATTAAGTGTGGAACTACAAATAGTAAAGCGATTACTAAAGCAATAATTACATTAAAATTCTTTTTATCCCCTAAAATCTGTGTTTTTTGCATCACCGCATAGATGATTGTAAACACTAATAAGAATGGTAGTAAAAAATCCATAATTCCATACGCCTGAAAATAGTACCCTAATTTTGAAAATCCGCCAGCAAAAGCCATTTTTGTTATCCTCCAATTGTGTTAATGATGATTATTTTTTATTTATTTTTTTCTATTTGTTTATTTTTATTTTAATTAATCTTTCTTTGCACTCGCTGGATTAGGATCACGAACAATGTAAACCATAAATCCGGCAATTACGGCTAAGAATATAATTCCTGCCGCCCATTCACTATCCCAATAAATAAAGACCGCAAATATAAATTTTAACCAATCTAAAGCATTTAGGAAAATGACCACAATGCCAATGAACATTAAAATCATGAAAAATTTGGTCCAACCTGGAAACTTCTCAAGAGTAAACTCCCCAGTTCCAAAAAAGACACCAACTAACATTAAAAAGCAAACAGCTAAGATTAATAGTAAAACAACGTGAGACATAACCTCGCTAATTAATGAAACTAGTTGAGAAGAAGCAATCACTAAAAAAGCAACAACAAAAGCAACCATTGAATTTAGATTCTTTTTTGTAGTTTCATTCCCACCTACGTTTTCAACACCCAATACTTTTGTTTTTTCTAGAATTGCAAACATAATAGTAAAAACTAGTAAGAAAGGCAAGATAATGTCATAAACACCGATCTTTGCTAAAAAGTCAATAACTCCGCGAAAAATGCTTTCCTCTACCATCTAAAGTGTATACCTCTTTTAATGTACTTTAATAAAAAAGGAGAGTATATAAATGTTTCTTTTCAAATGGAAGGTTGGAAGCGAAGACTTTAAATAGAAGTATAATTTTATTTTTTATTAAATTAAGAAAGTTTGAGGTGGAAAAAGTGAGGGGAAAGGTATTTTTATCATGTTTAGTAGTGTTGCTGTTTGTACTTTCAGTAAGCGTTTGTGCAGAATCAAGCATTAAAGTTACAAATCTCAAAAATAACATTGCAATTGGCGAGAAAGCCAAATTTAAATTAGAAATTACTAACAATGCTGAAGAAAAGCAAAGGTATAGCATTTATTCTTTACAGTCCGGCCAAGGTTGGAACGTTGATCCTTACCCCCTAAGAGATAAAATTATCGAACTTCTACCTGGAAAAAGTTATAGTACAACAATTCAAGCAGAACCCTTGGAAACTTTTTCACCGGGTATCTATTATGTTCAAATTTCAATTGCTAGTGACTTAGGAGAAGCTTATAGTAAATCATTAAAAATTTATCTTAGTCCAGAAAAACCGATTGATTATCTTCCTTCAATCAAAGCAACAATAGATATGGACGAAAAGATTAATCCAAAAGAAGCGGTATCAATCAAGATGTTTCTTGAAAATAAAAACCCGTTAGATTTATCAGATTTAAAAATAAAAATTCAAAGTGAGATGCCAGAGTTTGTTAAAGAGCTCTCAGTTAATTTACCACCATTAGAGAAAAAAACAGTAGAGTTTACAATAAGCCCAAATAAGTATCAACAACCAAAAGACTATACATTATTTTTCGTTTTTGAGAAGAATGGCGAAGTGGCTAAGATTATAGAACAAAAAGTAGAAATTTTGTCATTATTACCAGACTTCAAAACAGAAGTGAAAGGAGAAACTATTGTTTTAAAAACATTCAATGAATTAATAGCAACCAATGAAGGAAATGTTTTAAACACACAGACTGTCAAACATCCAATTTCGTTATGGAAATCCTTGATTACAATTAGTAATGGTAAAACCCAAAAGATTGAAGGAGAAAGATATTTGACTTGGGAAGCAACATTATCTCCAAATGAATCTGTTGCCCTTAACTTTACAACAAATTATAGGATTTTACTCTATGTACTAATTGTTTTGATTGTAGGTGCTTCATTTTACTTCTATGTACAATCACCTTTAGTAATTAGTAAAGAAGCGATAACAACAAGAGATGGAGAAGACCAAGACACACTATCTGAGATCAAGATCACCTTAGAAGTTAAAAATAAAACAACCAAACCTATTAAAGAAATTAACATAACAGATTTAGTTCCAGGCATTGCTAATGTAGAAAAAAGCTTGGAGTTAGGCACTTTAAGGCCAAAAGAAGTCAGACATACTAAACAAGGAACTAAAGTTATTTGGTCTCTTGCAGAGTTAGATGCTCACGAACATAGGTTAATTACTTATAAAGTTAAAGCTAAACTTAACATTGTAGGAACATTTAGCTTGCCAAGAGCAATAGTAGATTATAAAAAAGGCAAGAAGAAAATTAAAAAATCTTACTCAAACATTTTTCGTTTGAGTAGCTAAATGTAATTGTTAGAGCATAAAAACATTTATATATAAGAGTGTTATCAATATTAAATAAACATAAATAATTACAATCAAACGAAGAGAGGGCGTGAAAATGAAGGATTTTTTTTTACAATTAAAGGACAAATTTGCAAAACCAATAGAAGAAGACGAAGATTTAGAACAAACAGATACTTATGTAGAGTTGGGTGCTGCACCTAGTAAAGATGAGCAATCTAAAGTTTTAGTTCGACCTTTTGTTATTGAAGAGTTTGAAGACATTAAAGAGATCTTAGATGTCTTAAGGGAAGGATCTACAATTGCTTTAGTTAACATTAAGCCATTAAAAGACAAAGATTTAGTGGAGCTTAAGAGAGCAGTTTCCAAGTTAAGAAAGACTTGCGAAGCAATTGAAGGAGACATTGCTGGGTTTGGAGAAGATTATGTTGTAGCAGTACCATACTTTGCATCCATCCATAGAAATAAAGTTACTCAGTTAGACGAGTAATTGTTTTTATTTTCTTTTTTATTTATTATTTTAATAATTCTTAACTCTGAAAATTAAATAAATACTAGATAGAATTACAATTAACCCAATGATACCCACTAAAACTAATCCCTGGGTTCCTAAATCAGAAAATGTATCTACAGAAAATGCCCCTGTGATTAAACTAAACATTCCAGATTCTGGTTCGTTTTCTTCTGTCTTAGAATTGTCTGCTTCTAAAATTTCTTGAACTTCAACAGTTTCTTCAACTAACTTGGTTTCAGGTTCTTCTTCAATCTCTTCAATAGGAGTATCAGCAACTGTTTCAGTTACAGCAGCAGAAGTTACTGTTGTAGATCCTCCACTATTAGAACTTCCCCCAGAACCGCCTCCAGATCCGCCTCCAGATCCGCCAGACCCACCACTAGAACTAGAATCACTGGAGTCAGAATCACTACTTGCACAAGCACTACAACTTCCGCCACAATCTGTTCCCGTTTCATCACCGTTCTGAGAACTGTCTGAACAGGAAGTGAAAGTTACAAAATAAGTGCCAATATTTTGATTATTAGAATTGTCAAAAGCGCTAACATTAATTTGATGAACCCCAACATCTTCATTTTCAAACGTAATAGTCCAAGAACATTCTTTAGTTGTGCTGTCAGTATCTTCACAATAAGAATCTGTGGGGAAAGTTATGTTGTCAAAAAGAACAGTCAAATCTGAGATGCCAGAATAATCATTTACAGTAACACCTAAAGACATTGCCCCGTCCCTTTCTAAATGCACTTCAGAATCGTAAACAGTAGAGATTTCAGGACCAATACTTTCGTTAGCAATTATAACAATTTCCCTTGAAACATTCCCATAAGAATCAGAAACTCCAACACTAACTGTAAAAGTTCCAGCTGAACTATAAATATGACTTGGATTTTGTTCAGTTGAAGTTGTAGAATCACCAAAGTCCCATAAGTAAGTCAGAGCATCCCCGTCGGAATCAGAAGCGATTGTAGTAAATTGTGTTTCTGCTCCCACCTCAACAACAATATTATCGTCAGGAGCAGTAATATTAATTATTGGTAAACGATTTTGAACAATAAAAATAAACAATTCAGAAACCCCAACATTTCCAGCAAAATCTGTTGCATAAAAGCGATAACTAACAACCTCTTGATTAGATAAATTACTATTTCCTTCAAAAGAATAATTATAAGTATTATTTGATTCTAGGTCCATCGAATAATTAATCCAAGTCCCAGAAAAATTTGAAGAGAACAAAACAGCAGAATTATCTAAATTATTATCTGAAACATCAACAGTAAGAATAACAAAATTTTCATTATAAACAATTCCTGGGTCTCGAGTAATTGCAGATAAGAAAGGAGTAGCTCTATCCACAGTGAATTGTACCTCTTCTCTCACTGAATTGTTAAAATCGTCTGTGGCAAAAACAAGTAAGGTATAAACCCCATCTACTAAAGAAACAGAATCGTTTAGGATAAAATAATTATAAGTTAGATTTGAAAAAGAGTTATTTTGTATCAAAACTCCAGAAGTATTAGTAATATTAAATCCTATAACAGAAAAGAGATCTCCATCCGATAATGTAATATTGAGATTAAAGTCATTATTGTAATATGAATTGTTAGTAGGAAGATTAAAAGTAATGATGGTTACGTTATCAGTAACATTCCCTGTATTATTATCTGATTGATTAGACTCTTCAGAAACAATAAAGTCAACAGTTCTTAGTTCAGTAATGTTAATATTATTTGCTAAATCAAACCCATATACACGATAATTATAAGTTCCATTGGATAAGTTTGTTTTTGTCAAATAAAAGTTAGCCTCGCTACCAGACATTGATTGATTAGTTGAATTAAGCCCATCATCCCATTCTAATACTGCTTGACCAAGATGTTCATTACTAGTAATGTTAATTATAAAGGTAGAGTTTTCTTCGCTTGCATCCATCGGAGTAGGGTCCACAAAATTAATTCTTGGAATGGTTGCATCTAAAGAAATGATTGCTTGATAAACATCAACCAAAGAAAAGTTCAATTCATTTCTATTATCATAAACACTCTTACCAGTAGACTGTAAAATTGATTTTATTTCTGCTGGTGTTAAAGTAGCATTATTAATTTGTTTACTAAACTGTTGTAATAACATTGCGGTTCCAGCAACATGGGGAGCAGCCATCGAAGTTCCACTTTTGGTACCAAACTTATCTAAAAGAATTGTAGACTTAATTGCGTGGCCAGGAGCTAAAACACCGAGAATAGGAGCAGTATTAAACCCAGAAACCTGACCAGATTTGGTTACAGAACCCACTGAAGTAACATTCTCTCCACAAGAAGGAGCAGTTATTCCCAAAGCACCTTTACTATTTCCCGAAGAAGCATCAACAAAAATTCCTTGTGAAGCCGCCCAACTAGATTTTGCTGCCAAGGGATCATTAGCATCACAAGTGGTTAAATAAGGAATTTCATTTCCTTGATTATCAGTTACACCAATACTCATTGTAATTGCAGAAATGTTAAATTTCGATGCATTGTAAACACACCAATCAATTGCAGCTAAAGCATAAGCAGTATTTCCAGAACCAGAATCAGAAAAAACTTTCATTGCTACAATTTTTGCTCCTGGGGCGACGCCACGATACTTTGAATCTTCAGAAGCAACAATTCCTGCGACGTGAGTTCCATGACCATGAACATCTTGAGGATCATTATCATTATTACCAAAATCATAACCCCTAATTACTTTTTCACAACTATTATTCAAGAATTCTTCAGTAGTACAACCACCTAAAGCAGAATGAGTATAATCCACACCAGTATCAATGATACAAACCGTTTCTCCGTTTCCGTCAAGATTAATCCCATTGTAAGTTAAATCGTTAACATCATCCGCATTAATTAAAGAAACAGAATCGTCTAGTGAGAAAGTAATGGGATTGTTAAAATCAATTCTTTCAACATTAGAATTTTCTTTAAGTTTCTCTAATCCCTTTTTAGTAATTTCTCCAGCAATAGCGTTAATAGTAATATATTGTTGTTCTACTTTTAGTTCTGGTTGTTCAGTAACACCCAAAAAACCTCCTTGTTCTTCCAATTCAAAACCAGACAAAACTTCTTCTTGTTTTTCTTTAATGGCTTCAACACGTTCTCCAAGATTTTCTGTTTGAGTTCCTTCGTCCTCTCTCAAGGAGATGATTACAGACACTTTTCCTTCTTGAACCCCAATAGCATTCCCAGTGATTGAATTGCCTTCCGGATTAGACAAAAGTCTCTCTATTGTAGGATCAACAATAACTTCTGACAAAGGACTGATTTCAGTTTGAGAAGTAAAATCTAAGTTAGCAACAAAAAAGTTAATGAAGAACAAACTAACAATAAGCAATATTGCTGTTCCAATTACACGCCCTCTTTTATTCATCTTTGATGTTTGTGATTGTTTTAAATTAACATTAAGCCGTTATTATTTTCTAACAATATAGCCCCAATGCCCTTGCCTAAGTTAAATGAAAGATCTGTAAATACTTGTGACAAGACGTCTAAGAGTCCCACTTCCTTTTGATACACTAAAAAGTTAACCTCTTCTAGACCATAAGTTTCTTGAATATATTCTTTAGCAATTTCTTTATCTCCCAGTTGATCAATCAATCCCAAGTCAAGTGCTTCCACTCCTAAAAAGATTTCTCCAGTTGCTAGTTTTTCCACTTGACTTTTCTCAAGATTTCTATTATTGGCAATCTCTTCAATGAAATAATCATGAATTTTATTTATTTTACCTTGAAGATATTTCTCTTCATCCTCAGTTAACTTCTTAAATGGAGTGCCAACATCTTTTTTGTCACCTGCAACTAATCTTTGATAACTAATACCGTATTTATCCATTAGGTCACTAAATTCCATATAAGAAGATAACACACCTATGCTTCCAGTAATAGACATCTTGTTAGCAATAATATGATCTGTTGCAGAAGCAACCCAATAACCACCAGAAGCCCCAGCTTCTCTAATTAAAGAAACAGTTGGCTTTTTTGTTCTTTTAATTGCTGTAGCAATTTCGTCAGTAGCAACTGCACTACCGCCTGGAGAATTAATTTCAATTAGTATTACTTCAATCTGTTCATTCTCTGCAGCAGATTCTATGAATCTTACGATGTCTTTAGAGGAGATTGTACTTGATCCTAGATAACTCGCCCCATTACCAGTAATTGTTCCTTCTACTGAAATCAAAGCCACGTTCTCTGCTTCATAGTTTATGAAAGATGAGAATAATGGAATTACAATGAAACCAACAATGATTACAGACAATACTGCAAGAAATATAGGTACTACTAGACTTTTCTTTTGTTTCCTCTTTTTCATTATAAGAATAAAATGTAAAAAGTATATAAATCTTGTTGTTAAAATAAAATCAATTAAGTTATTAAATTTAAGAATGATATCGGTCCCTAGCTTTTGGATGAGAGGCTAGAACAATAATTTTCGCATTCCCGGAATCACCCTCTACTTTATCAGTAATATCTTCAACTGCAAAGTCCATATTTCTAGTTAAAACTTTTTTTAAGTATCCGCGAGAAACATTTAAAGTATCAGCTAACTTTGTTTGACTAACATCAGAATCATAACCACACAACCCAGCAAGTTGATCTTTTCCAATACTGTAAGCCGGCAAGATCTGATCTGGCTTCCAGGTCCATTCTGGACAACTTAACTCGTCTGCAACTTCAGTTAAGACTGAAACTAAACGAGATTCTCCATGAACACAATGTAATTCAATCCTAGTAAGGAGATTATTTCGTTCATATGTTGGGGGATGAACTTCTTGATGGTCATTCTCCATCCCTAAAATAACTGTCTTTCGAGGATCATCAATAACGGCCAGTGCTGTATAATAAATTGTTTCAAATTCATCATCAACATCCTCACCATGTTCAATTTTCTCGTACCATAAACCCCTATGATGTAATTCACTAATAAGGTTCTGCATTCCTTGTGTTTTTTCTTCAATAGTATAGCCAGTTAATAAAACGACTCTCCCTGGTCTAATTATATCTTTATCCATGATTAGAATGTGTTTTGTGTTTAGTTATAAATATTGTTTAACTAGAAGATATAGGTCAGGAAGAAAAGTTATAAAGATTTTAACAAAGCATCCATGGCAGAAACTACACCTGGGCGCTCTTTTCTAGCAGGAAAAATATGAAAATGTAAATGGTCAATTGTTTGGCCCGCTTCTTTTCCTCGATTCCCCCCAGAGTTATATCCAGTGGGCATAATTCTTAAATCAGGATGACTAAGCATCTTCTCAGCACAATGGCCAGCTTTTTCAAAAGATGGTTTTTGTTTAACCATTTCATAAAAAGCAACAACTCTTTCAACATCTGTGTCATAAATCCTTTGTAGTTCTTCAAAAGCCTCGGGAATAGCACATAAAAGCCCCCTTGATTCCATACTACCTAGTTCTCTTAAATCTTCAACATGTCTCCTTGGAAAAACAAGTAATTGCCCTGGAATAATTGGATCAAACGTTAATATTGCACCAGCATGTTGGTTCTCGTAGATTAAAGTGCCATTCTGTTTCCAAATAGCATAATCATCGCAAAAAATATCTTTCTGATCCATAAATATTCAAAACCAGGGTGTTTTTATAAAGTTTAGTTAGAAAAATGTAGCCCCGTTCAGACACCAATTGAATAACTATTCACAAATAAGGGCCTACTTGTAGGGACTCGAACCATCTGGATTGACTCCTTTTTTATGTATGTAGAAATTGATTGAGATTTATAAATCTTTGCAGAAATATTAGTTTCGTATATAGAAATTAGTGTTTTTTAAAATTGTCAAATTGATTATAAAAATTCTGTATGTGGTTAATTTTTTGATTTCTTTAATTCTTGAAAAAGTCTGAATTTTTTCACCATACAAAACCACATTTTTTCACTAAAAATAGGCATTTTCTCGTCGATAAAAAGATTTTTATAGAAGTTATACTCTTAATCAATTTATTACTTTTTTGATGGAAAAATAAAATGAAAAATAAACAAATGATTTTCAAGCTGGAAATGGACTTATACGAAAGAGTAAGAAGTCAAGCTTTCCGAAGAAGGACAAGTATGTCTGAATTATGCAGAAAATCGTTAAGTTGTTTTTTGGAGAATATTGATGACTAAAACATTAATTGATGAGCTACAACTTATTGAAAAGAATATATATCTTAATAGAATTCGTTCTAATCGTAGTTTAAGGCCCCTAGAGAAAAATTCAAAGGAAGGTGGGGATTTATCATGAGAATTACACCTCTAAAAGCTGTTAGACTCAAATGTCTTGAAGATTGTATGTGTGGTGCTTTTAATGAAGTTAAAGCATGTTCAAGTATTTCTTGTAACTTATGGAAATTCAGATTAAATAAACACCCATTCACTAAAAAAAATAGAAATGATCCTTTCTTACAAGAATCTAATTTTGAAGGATTGGAAAATAAATCTGCTAAGGAAGTGATAAAAATTATTGAAAATAAGAAATAGATTGTAGACGAGATGATTAGTATACGAAACTCCAAAGTGTTTGAAGGAGGAATTGAAAAGGATTAAAAATGGAAATAATCAAGATTGTATGGAAAGATAATGGAAAAACAAAGATTGCTAAAGGTAGTCTTATTGAAGAAGATAATTCATTTATCACCGTAGCATCTGAAAGTGGGGATAACATTTCTGTTTCAAAATCATTTATTGTTTCTATAAAGAGATACAATAAAATATTTGAGAAAGGTGATTCAAATGCCTGACTCAATACAAATAATGTCTCTTAGAAATCTTATTGAAAGTGATATTCCAGAGCCAGAATGGTGGGTTAAAGATATTTTACCGAAAAGAGGAACTACTATTATAGGGGGCGATAGTGGAAATAAAAAAACATTTCTTGCATTAGAAATTGCAATTAAATGTAGTACTGGGGGAGATTTTCTTGATATGTTTGAATGTAAAAAAGCTAAAGTTCTATATATTGATGAAGAGAATGATAAATCTTTAATTAAATCAAGAATGATAAAATTATTGAAAGGAAATCAAATATATGAAATTCCCAATCTTCTTGCTTTTGCTTTTGGAAATCAATTAAAATTAAATAAAAAAGGTAAAGGTTTATTAGATAAATTATTAACTGAATATAAACCAGATATAGTAATCTTGGATTCTATGGTTCGTTTTATTGAGGGGGATGAAGATAGGTCTTCAGATGTAAAAAAGAATACTGGCGTTTTGAAATTTTTAACAAATAAACATAATTGTAGCTTTCTTGTATTGCATCATACTACTAAAAGAAAACCTGGAAGTAAACATTCTCTTAGAGGATCAGGGGAATTTTCAGCATTTGTTGATTTATTGATAATGGTGAGTGGAACTGTTAACTTAAAGCTTAAACAAGAAAAAAATAGATATGATGGTGCAGTCGAGATTGGAGGATTTGAATTAATTGATTGTGAAAACAATGGTTTGAAAGTTGTTTCCATTGAAATTGATAAAAATACAAAGACTAAATTTGAGCAATCAAAAGAGATAATACCCAAATGGATTTCAGAAAAGAAAGTGTCACAGAAAGTATCTTTTAATGATATTTGGAAATATATGGAATCAAAAGGGTTCAAGAGAAGTTTAATTTCTAAAGCTCTTAAAACAATTAGTGAAGAAGGAATATTAGTCAAACATAAACATGGAATTTATGAAATTCCAAAATCCAATTGATATAA
The DNA here is from genome assembly GCA_018696595.1 of Candidatus Woesearchaeota archaeon. GTDB lineage: Archaea > Nanobdellota > Nanobdellia > Woesearchaeales > GW2011-AR9 > JABJOX01. The sequence continues at coordinate 25,196 of JABHQW010000005.1, forward strand.
GGACATAGGTTGGAAAACTTTTAACCCTTAAGGGTGTTAAAAGTAATTTTCCAATATTCCAAATTCCAGATGTTTCAAATTAAGAGGATTGGATTTTGGATTTTTAATTAAGCGAGGTAAAACTAAAATGGGAAGATATGTAACAGGAGATTGGAAATGGAAATTTGAATTAGGTGAACAAAATAGTTCATTTGGTAGAATAATGGAACAAATTTGTATGAACTGTAGCAAATGCAATTGTAAAAGAGAAGGGCCAACTAATATTCGTGGTGAATTGAGTGAAAAAATAGAATTAGATATAAAAGACCCAAAGGAGTTCATCAATTCTTGTATGAAATTCATTGGTAACTTTAAAAGAAAACGTCTAGAAGAGAAATATATCTCTAAACATGGTGACTTGATATTCGAGAAAGAATATTGGGACAAACTAATGATTAGAACTTTCTTAAAAGATATGAAAGAAGATTTGTACTATAAAGAAATTTTGCATTTTTATGTGGAACATTAATTTGATATTTAATGATGACCTATAAATTGGAAATTTTCACAAAAGATATATTTCGCCCACCTCATTATATTAAAGGTTCAAAATTGCAAGTTTTTAGTAACCATTGTAAGTTCTTAATATTTCTAAACTTTTAGTAAAATGGATGATTTATTTTTTTGAAATGTCTTCAATAGGTTATATTATTTATTGAAAAATATTATAGTTAATATAAACTATTATTTGGGCCATTTTTTATAAAAATAAATGACTCATTTTAGCTCCAATCAATATTTATAATGTTATATATAACAAAACCTAAAATAATGGTTAGTTTCCTTACTAGAAAGGCAATTTTAGTGAAAAATTTATTGATTTTAAGTCATTTTGTATGGCAAAACGAGTGGGATCTATATTTTTAGATCCAAAAAACCAAAACCTTTATATAAGGATCTACATTTATAGATCTCATGAGTTCAAAAAATGTAACTTTGAATGTGGATTCCAGATTATATGACCAATATAGATCATATTGCAGAAAAAATAGAGTATTAGTTTCTCAACAATTTGAAATTATGATGGAAGAAAAGGTTGGTTCTAGTTACAAAAAAGAAAAATCCAAATCTAAAATTATATCTAATGGAGGTATTAACAAATATGTTGGTTCTTTAACTGGCGAGCCAATTATGATTCATGAGAATAAAATTGTTGCAAACTTATTATTAAAAGACCAATCTCCTAGTTCTATTAAGGAACTTGTTGTTCAAGAAAACTTATTTGGATACAAGACCACTAAAAGTATCCCAAAAAGAGTGAATTCTATCTTAAAGAGAATAGGAAATCTTGATAATTTATTGCTTAATAAGATTGTTAATGATCTAAGCGGTGATGGAAGAGTTGTAATTTTATATTCTATTTATTTAAGGGATAGATTATTTAATGAATTATTGAATGAATTGATTATAGAAAAATTTGCTATAAGGGATTTTGAATTTGAAAAGAGAATGATCCAAAAGTTCATTAGCGATAAGTCCGAAGATGAGAAAAAGATTCAAGAATTTACTAAAGAAACAAAAGATAAGTTAGGAACTGTTATGTTTAATATTTTAAAGGAAGTAGGATTAGTTGTATCACTAGATAAATCATACAAATTACATAATTTAATGATTAGTTCTGAGTTGAGAAATTATTATGAAAATAAAGGAGAAACTAAATTTCTAAGAAGTTTGGGTGCATCATTATGAAAATTGAAGAACGACTGGATAAGTTAAATGAAAAGTTACAGGAAACTCGTTTTTTAGAAATGAAAGGTCTTGGAAATGAAGTTCCTTTTTATATATTTGATTATCCTGCTGAAAAAGAATTGTTAATTAGAGAAACTGTTGCTAAACTTAAAGATTCTTTTTTGAAAAAAGAAATTAATATTCTAGAGATAAATTTATATGATTTAGTATTAGGTGTTTTGTTTGAAAGAATTCCTACTGAAAAAATTATTGATTATGAAAAAAAGAAAGGATCAAACGAATTACTAAATAAGCTTCGACCTATGCTTAAAATAGATCTTGTTAAAGAAAAAATTGCTTCTCTTTTATCTAAAGAAAAATACAATATTATATTTTTAACAGGAATTGGTAATGCTTGGCCATTAATCAGATCTCATAAAGTACTAAATAATCTACAATCTGTAATTAGTAAAATTCCTTTGGTTGTTTTTTATCCAGGCCACTATACTAAATATGATTTAAATTTATTTGGAAAGTTTAAAGATGCTAATTATTACCGTGCATTTAGATTAATAGATTATGCTGAGGAGGAGAATTAAAATGGAAAATTCAATAAAAATCAAAGAAATGTTTACAAAAGATATTACACGAGATATTAATGGAGTAATTAAAGTAGATCAAAAGGATGAAAATCATGTTTATACTGAATTAGATGAATATGTAATCACCCAAGAAACTAGAAAATATTTTGATGTGTTCTTTGAGAGATTTATTGAATCAATAGATAGTCCTACTGATAAAATTGGAGTATGGGTTTCAGGATTTTTTGGATCTGGTAAGTCTCATTTTATCAAAATGATTTCATATCTTCTTGAAAACAAGGAGATCAAAGGTAAAAAACCATTAGAGTTCTTTAAAGAAAAAATAAATGATCCTCAGATAACTAGTAATATTGAAAAAGCAGTAGGAAAAGGAACAAAAGATGTTATCTTGTTTAACATTGATTCTAAAGCAAACTCAGCAGGTGCAGGTGCAGAACAAATAGTTAATGTGTTTATGAAAGTATTTAATGAAAAAAGAGGTTATCTTGGTGATGTATTTTGGATTGCGGAGTTAGAAGAAGATTTAGATTATAAAGGGCTATATGATAAATTTAAAGAAGAGTTCAAAAAAATATCTGGCAACACTTGGGAATCAAAAAGAGAAGCATATGCATTTGAACAAGATGCAATCATAGAAGCACTTAATAAAATTGATTATCAAAGTAAAGAGTCTTTAGAAAGATTGTTTGAAAGTGATGGAAGTTCTTATTCATTAAGTGTAGAAAAATTTGCTAATAAAGTTAAGAAATATTGTGATAAAAAAGGAAAGGATCATCAAGTTTTGTTCTTAGTGGATGAAGTTGGACAATATATTGGAGAAAGTAGCGATTTAATGCTTAATTTACAAACAGTAGTAGAAGATTTAGGAACAAGATTACAAGGAAAGTCGTGGGTTATAGTAACATCTCAGGCAGACATAGATACAATTACTAAAGAACAAGTAAAAGGAGGAGATTTTTCTAAGATTCAGGGAAGGTTTGGAAAACCTTTGAACTTATCAAGTGCTAATGTTGATGAAGTTATAAAGAAAAGGCTTCTTGAAAAAACTCCAGAAATAAAGAAATCATTAGAATCTTATTATGGGGAGAAAGAAACTATTCTTAAAAATTTAATCTCTTTTACACAAGGAACTGCTGAAATGAAAAGCTATTCTTCAGCAGAAGGATTTTCTGAAGTATATCCTTTTGTTCCATACCAATTTAATTTATTGCAGAAAGTATTTGATCAAATAAGAATCACAGGATTTACAGGAAAACACCTTGCAAAAGGTGAGCGTTCTATGTTAAGTGCGTTTAAAGAATCAACTGAAAACTTAGTTGAGAATTCAATGGGTATATTAGTTCCTTTTTCAGATTTTTACAATTCAATTGAAAGTTTTTTAGATCCAATAATCAAAAGAACTATTGATCATGCAAAAGCGAATACTAGATTGAATGAGCAAGATATAAAACTATTAGAAACTTTATTCTTAATTAAACATATTAAAGAAATTAAAAGTAATGTAGATAATTTAACTGTTCTTTCAATTAACAATATTGATGAAGATAAACTTCAATTAAAGAAAAGTATTATTGAAAGTTTAGATAAGCTTAAAGCAGAAACATTAATTCATCAATCTGATGATTGTTATTATTTTTTAACAAATGAAGAACAAGAAATTAATAAAGAAATTAAAAATCAAGATGTTGATAGACATTCAGTTAGGGATGATATTTTTAATATTGTTTATGATGATATCTGTCCTCCAAAATATGGGATATACCAATTTAATAAAATTCTTGATGATAGAACCAAACCAATTCAAAAAGCAGATCTTACAATAAAATTTGTGACTCCTCAATATGTAGAACCAATTTATAGTGATCAACAAAACATTGGTGGAAGTAAACAATGTATCATAGATTCAACAGATACTTTGTTAATTATTTTTCCAGAAAATAGTGAGTTTGTAGAACAAATAAAAGAAAATAGAAAAATTAGCAGTTACTTAGCTCATAAGTACTCTAATAGTCAACCAGATGTAATTAAAAAAATACTCGATGAGAAAACTGGAGAAAGAGATAAATTAAAAAGTCTTGCAAAAGAAAATATTAGATCTAGATTAGTAGAAGCTGAAGTTTATATAGATAATACTAAAGTAGATCTTGATTTTAAAGATCCTGCAGACTTTATTAAAGAAGGATTAAAGATCCTAGTAGAAAATGTATATAGGAAAGCAGGACACATAACCCAGGAGTATGAAACAGAAGATGATCTTAGAAGAATTCTTCAAAACAATGATATGGAAAAATGGGGTATTGGAAATACAACTAATGCTAATGCAATAAAAGAAGTTTTAGATTATATTAAAGCAAATCATGAACAAAATGTAAAACTTTTATTGGGAGAAATAAAATCAAAATATACAAAGAAACCATATGGTTGGAAAGAGATGACTATTGCTGGAATTCTTACTATTCTTTACATAAAAGAAGATATTACAATCAAATATCAACAAGAAGTAGTTAGTTATGATGTAGATAAAGTAACAAAATATCTGTCAAAAAGAGATTATTCTGATAAAATCCGTATTGGTCTTCGTGAAAAAGCTGGAGAACAAGAGATAAATGAAGTTAAAAAATTACTTAGAGAATTATTTGAGAAAACAGATATTCCTTCAACTGAAACTGATTTGTATAATTATACAAAAAAAGAAATTGATGAATTACAAGCTTTTTGTAGTAGTACTTTGAATGAATATTCAATAAATTCATATCCTGGAAAAGAAGCAGTTGATAAACTTGAGAAATACTTAGGTGGTTATAAATTTTTAACTGAACCTAGTTTATTACTAAAACATCTTGCAGAAACAAAAGATGAATTTAAAGAGCTTCTTGAAGAAGTTAATCCTGTTAAGAATTTCTTTAAAAGTACTCAGATTAAGATATTTTCTGAAGGAAGAGAAAAATTAGAAAGATTCGAAAGAAACAAAGTTTATTTGACTGTAAAAGGTAAAACTAACTTTGATGATTTGAAAAAAATAATTGATCTTCAATCACCATACAAAGAAATTAAAAATATTCCTTTACTAACAAAAGGTATAGAAACTGAATTAAGTTCTGTTGCAAAGGATAAAAAAACTAATTTGATATCTGCAGTTGATAATTCTGTTAAATTAGTACAAGAAGAATTAAACAAGCACACTAAACTTTCTGAAGACTTTAAGACAGCTATTTTTACAAGATTAAATGATCTTAAAGGAGTATTGGAAAAATCAGAAGATTGTACTCTAATAGTAAGTCAGAAAACAAGAATTGACGAAACAAAAGGAACCCTATTTGAAGAAATAAGTCATGAAGTACAAAGAATTGCAGAAGAAGAAGGGAAGAAAGATACTAGAACAACAAAAAGCATTTCTGGGGGAGAGTTCTTTGGATATCCTAAAACCATTGAAAATGAAGAAGATATTAAAAAATATCTAAAAGAACTAGAAGAAAAACTTAAAGACCTAATTAAAAAGCAAAATCTGAGGGTTTACTAATGAATAATAAGAAAACTTCATTATTTGCTGATACTTTAAGAGAGAAATTAAGAGCTGAAGTAATTGCAAAAGCTGGCAAATTAGGTTTTACATCATCAGGTATAGCTGATGTTAAAGAATATGAAGATTCAATAATTATTAATGGGCAAGTATTTGGAACAGATCTAAAAAAACAAAGAGCAGAATTTAAAGAAGTTATTCTAAAGAAAGGATATGAAGTTGTTATTGATGAAATTACTTATACTTGGTTTAATAGATTAGTTGCTTTAAAGTTCATGAGTGAAAATGGATATGTTCCAATTAAAGTATTTAGTAGTTCTATTGAAGGAAATGCTGAACCAGATCTTCTTACAAACTGCCTTGACATAGATTTTATGCAAATAGACAAAAAAAAGTTATTAGAACTTAAAACTGCTGGAGATGACGAAGAACTCTATAAGTTCTTAATATTATCATTATGTAATCATTTGAATACAATCATGCCTTTCTTGTTTGAAAAAATAGCTGATTATACAGAACTAATGTTTCCAGAGAAATTATTACGAACAGATTCTATATTAGTGGATATTAATTCAATAATTCCAACAGAAGATTGGAAAGAAGTAGAAGTAATTGGATGGTTGTATCAAGATTATATTAACCCAAGAAAAGATGAAGTATTTGCAAAACTAAAGAAAAATGTTAAGATTTCAAAAGAAAATATTCCTGCTGCAACTCAATTGTTTACTCCTAAATGGATTGTTAAATATCTAGTTGAAAACTCAGTTGGCAGATTATGGTTAGAATCAAATCCAAATGCTGATTTGCAAAGTAAATTAAAATATTTTATTGATCAAGAATTTGAAGTTCCTTCTGATAAAGTTGTTTCTCCTGAAGAAATAACAGTATTAGATCCTGCAATGGGATCAGGACACATGCTCGTATATGCATTTGAAGTTTTATTTAATATTTACAAATCTCAAGGATATACTGAATCTGAAATTGCACAAACAATAATTAATGAGAACTTGTATGGCCTTGAAATAGATAACAGATCAACACAACTTGCAGGATTTGCAGTAGTAATGAAAGCAAGAGAATATGATAAGGACTTATTTTCAAAAGAAATTGATCTTAATCTAGTAGCAATACAAGAAACACCATTAGAATGTCCAATAGATGAGAAAAAATATCCAGAACTTTCACATTTATGGAAGTTTTTTTACGATGCAAAGAACTATGGATCCATCTTGAATGTAGAAGGCTATGATTTCAATAAAATAGATGAAGAATATTTATCTTTTATCAAAAGTTATTCCTTAACAGCACACTTTGATAGAGAACTAATTGCAGGAATCATTAAACAAGCAAAGATCATGAGTGCAAAGTATGATGTGGTTGTTACAAATCCCCCTTATATGGGGACTAAGGGAATGAATATTGATTTAAGAGATTATGCAAAAAAACATTTCCCAAATACTAAATCAGATTTGATGACTATTTTTATGGAAAAAGGACTTCTGCTGTGTAATAAACGAGGTTATATGGCCATGATTAATATACCTTCGTGGATGTTTTTATCAAGTTACACATTATTCAGAAAAGAATTACTTTTAAATAATTATATTTCATCAATTTTGTTAAATGGAAGGGGTGTTTTTGGATCAGATTTTGGATCTGTAACATTTGTTTTTAAAAAGGAATTAATTAATAAAAACAGTATATTTCGAAAATTATATGATAATCCTGTATCTGTAAGAAATAATGAAGTTATCAAATCAATCTTTTTAAATAAAGAGGATAAACGATATATTTTAAAACAAGAATCTTTTTTAAAAATACCAGGTAATACTTTTGCATTTTGGATTTCTGAAAAAATATTAGATCATTTTGAGAAATGTACCCCCTTAAGAAATGAATCAGTACCGAGGCAAGGTTTAGCTACAGGCGACAATGATTCTTTTTTAAGATTTTGGCAAGAAATATCTCTAAAAACAATTTCATTTAATTCAAAAGATATTAATACCTTTCATAATTCTAATAAAATGTATGCTCCATATAGTAAAGGGGGAGAATTTAGAAAATGGTATGGCAATAATGAATTATTAATTAAATTTGATAAAAATTCATTTGAAAAATTATCAAATCAAGGAAACAATTTACCTTCAAAACAATATTATTTTAAAGAAGCACTAACTTGGTCATTTATAGGTAGAACTGCTCTAGGTGTGAGATATAGAAAAAAAGGATCAGTTTTTGATGTACAAGGTTCTTCAATATTCCCAAAGTCTCAGATGATTTTATACATACTTGGATTTATGTGCTCTAGATTAGTTAATGAATTTATTTCTATTTTAAATCCTACTATGAGTTTCCAAGTTGGCAACATCGGAGATTTACCAATAATCTTTCCATCTGATGACGCAATAAAACAAAAGATTGATCAACTAACTCAAGAGAACATCGACATCTCAAAAGAAGAATGGGATTCTCGAGAGACTTCTTGGGATTTTAAGGTTAACGAATTAATCAAACATAAAGATGAGTCTAATAAGTTAGATGTTGCTTTTAGAAACTATTGTGAGTATTGGAAAGAGAAGTTTTTCAAGCTACACAAAAATGAGGAAGAACTAAACCAGTTATTCATAGATATTTATGATCTTAATGATGAGCTTGACAATAAAGTTCCTTTAAATGAAATTACTATTCTAAAAGAAGAGTCTGAGATTAAAGATGATCAATTAGTTTTCAAAAAAGAAGTTATTGTTAAGCAATTCTTGTCATACATTGTTGGTTGTATGTTTGGAAGATATAATCCTGAAAAAGAAGGGTTAATACTTGCTAATCAAGGAGAAACAATAAGTGATTTTCCAATACAATCTCAGTTTAAACCAGATGATGACAATCTCATCCCAGTAACAGATAAAGATTATTTCCCTGATGATATTGTTGGAAAAGTAAAAGAGTTCCTAAAAACATATTTCGGAGCAAACAATATTACTGAAAATTTAGATTTTATAGCATCAGGACTCAAGGGATCTGGATCATCTGAAGAAAAGATTAGAAGATACTTCCTAAAAGACTTCTTTAATGATCATAAAAAGACATACAAGAAAAAACCTATTTACTGGTTGTTTACATCTGGAAAAAATCAAGGTTTTAACACATTAATCTACATGCACAGATACAATAAAGAATTATTGGCAAAAATGAGAATGGATTATTTACATGAATTACAAGGTAAGATAGAAGCAAATATTAGCACAATTAGAGATGATGATGCAAGATCACAAAGAGAAAAAGAAGATTTGTCAAGACAATATGAAGAGATGAAGAAGTATGATGAATTATTGAATCATAAAGCTTCAGAATATATCGAGATTGATCTAGATGATGGCGTAACAGTTAATCATGCTAAATTCAAAGATCTTGTGGAGAGTATTTAAGATGGCAAATGTAGAAAAAACAATAAAAGGATTACTATCTAAATTTAACGCCAGAGAATCTTATGAAACTAGAAAAATTGTTTTTTGGTATGATACAGATAAAACAGCAAAAGAAGAAGATATCAAAGAAATTCAATCAGAACTAGAAAAACAAGATATTAAAATAGTAATCTTAAAAAATAACTTTTTTGAAATAAAAAAGATTATAGAACATGACAATCCAGAATCTAACTTCCTAGTTTATTCTCAAGAAAACGAAAAGAAATATGAAGAAAATTGGTTATTAGATGTTCAATTATACTCAACAAGGTTTGAAAATAGCCGAGTTGCAGATGTAAAAAGTATTTTTAATATAGATGGATCCAAATTGGATAAATTTATTGATGCACATTATAACTTTTTTCAAAGCAAAACAAGAGTTGAGCTATTAATACAACTCTATCATCCCTCATGGGATGAAAGTGATTTTGAAAAAGGATTATTAGCAGTTATAACAAGAACAAAAGTTCTTGATACAAATAGTATTGTTAGGAATTTATTAATAAAGTCATTAGAAGAACAAGAAAATGAATTTTGGTTGGATATTGAAAAGTATAACATTTCTTCTTCGTTTTGGGATTTAGTAAAAAATACTTATGGATATAAATCAGATTATCCAAAGCTATCAAAATTATTTTATAGTTTTATAGTAACACATATTGAATATCATACAAAAACAATCCTTAAAGGATATAATTCATATATTAATGAAAGAAAAAATGATTGTGAAGTATTTTTAAACAGTTGGATTAGAGATTCTGAAAATCTAAAAGCATATCAAGAATATGCATCTCATTTTGAAGAATCAAATTTTGATGATTTAAGATCTCAATTTGATAAAAAGACTAATAAGGATATCTGTGAGGCTGAAGCATTGGAATTCTTTGATAAAGCTTTGATCATAAACATTTCAAATCAGTTGTCTAATAATGGTCAGAATTATTCATCATATAAAGAATTAATAGAACATAGAAAAGGAAAGGTTTGGTATAAAAATTATAAGCCAGTATATCAAGCATTAGATAGTGCTATTTCTTTATTTGAATTTATTTCAGGAGAAAAGATTGATCCTAATTCATTATCTAAATTATATTCCTTATACAAAACTAAATATCATAAAGCAGATTATTATTATAGAAAATTCTATGAGCATTTTGATCAATGTAAAAGTGACATACTTAAGAAGAAATTGCGTTCTGAAGTAGAAAAGATATATCATAACAAATTTTTAGATAGATTTATTGAAATTTGGACAAATGCAGTAACTTCTGAAAATAAAAAGGATTGGAGTATTGGATCTAATTCAACACAAAATGAGTTTTATGATTTGTATGTTAAAAAGTATGCATCTAAAAAAAATAAAGTAGTAATTATAATTTCTGATGCTTTGAGATATGAAGTTGCAAATGAATTAAAAAATAAATTAAATGTCCAATTAAGGGGGTCAACAGAGATTAAAGACTTAGTTGGAGTAGTTCCTTCTTGTACTAAAATTGGTATGGCTTCATTATTACCTCACAAAACTTTAAACTATAATCAAGGAACAGTATCCTGCGATGGTATTAACACTCAAGGAATCAAAAATAGAGAAAAAATACTACAAAACAAGAATAATGATTCAATAGCAATTAATTACAAAGAATTAATTAGACTAACACGACAACAAACAAGAGATTTATTTAGAGGAATGAATGTAGTATACATTTATCATAATAAGATTGATGATGTTGGTGATAATGCTAATTCAGAAAATGAAGTATTTAGTGCATGTAAGAATGCAATTGATGAAATAAAAACTTTAATCAATGATTTAACTAATTCAATTTCATTAGCAAATATAATTGTAACTGCAGATCATGGGTTTATATATAAGAGAGAAACATTAAAAGATGTAGATAAAGTTGAATTGAACAGATTTAATAGAACAAATATTGTTGATTCTTCAAAAAGATATGTTGTTACTAATGAAAATATCGATATGGATAATGTTCATAAATTCTCGTTAGATTATGCAGAAGGAGATCTTTTAGTATATGTACCTAAAGGTAATTTGAGATTTAAAACTCAAGGTGCTGGAGTTAACTTTGTTCATGGAGGAATAACTCCTCAAGAAATAACAATTCCTGTCTTAGTGTATAAACATACTAGATCTGACAAAGATTTAGATAAAAAGAATGTTAAACATGGATATGTGAATGTAACTTTATTAAATACTTCTAGAAAAATAACCACTAACATAACTCCAATTAACTTGTATCAAACTGAGAAAGTAACTGAAAAATTAAAACCAATTAAATGCAAAATTTCTTTGATTGATCCAGATACTAAAGAAAAAGTTAGTGATGAAAAAACATTAATTATTGATAGCGGTTCAGAAAATCCAGATAGAAGAAAATACAATACAAATCTTACACTTAAATCATCTGTTGAAAATAAAAAACATCTATTAAGGATATTAAAAGTTGAAGAGGAAAAAGAAGAATTAATTCAATTTGATATAGATTTAGCTATGACAAATGATTTTGATGATTTTTAGGAGGGTAAAAAAATGGTCGAACAAGATACTGATATAAAATTAAACGAAGTATTTGCAGGAAAAGTAGTGAGGAAAGATTTAACTAAAACTTTAGGTAAAAGTGAAAATGTTCCAATATATGTAATAGAGTATCTTTTAGGGCAATATTGTGCAACTGATGACGATAATATCATAAAAGAAGGATTACAAAAAGTTAAAAATATTTTAGCAGATAACTTTGTTCGACCAGATGAAGCTGAAAAAGTAAAATCAAATATCAGGGAAAAAGGATACTATACTGTCATTGATAAAGTCACAGTTAAATTAAATGAAAGACGAGATGTTTATGAAGCAGAATTTTCAAATTTGGGATTAAAGGGTGTTGAAGTAGAACCAAATGATGTTAAAAGATTTGAAAAACTTCTTTGCGGAGGTATTTGGTGCATTCTTAAAATAAGCTATTCAACTGAAGAATCTAAAAATCCATTTATTATTGAAAGTTTAAAACCAATTCAAATTGCTAGTATGAAAATTCAGGAGTTTATAGATGCGAGGGAAAAATTCCAGACTGAAGAGTGGATTGATGTTATTTTAAGATCTATAGGGATGGAACCAACTCAATTAGAAGAGAAAACTAAATGGCATATCCTGGAAAGACTTGTACCTTTAATAGAGAATAATTATAATTTAGTAGAACTTGGCCCAAGAAGTACAGGAAAATCTCATGTTTACAAAGAAATTTCTGCCAATTCTATTTTAATGTCTGGTGGTCAAACTACAGTTGCAAATCTATTCTATAATATGTCCACTAGAAAAATAGGTCTTGTGGGTTATTGGGATGTAGTTGCATTTGATGAAGTTGCAGGAATGAACTTTAAAGATAAAGATGGAATTCAAATCATGAAAGATTATATGGCATCAGGATCATTTGCAAGAGGAAAAGAGGAAAAGAATGCTAATGCTTCAATAGTATTTGTAGGTAATATTAATCAAAGCGTTTCATCATTGTTAAAAACTGCACATCTATTTCAACCATTTCCAGAATCTATGAATAATGATAGTGCTTTCTTTGATAGGATTCATTACTATTTACCTGGATGGGAAGTTCCAAAATTTAAACCAGAACATTTCACAGATAGATATGGATTTATTGTTGATTATTTTGCAGAATTTCTAAGGGAAATGAGAAAAAGAAATTTTAGTGATCAAATTAGTAGCTATTTCAAACTTGGTAATAACCTAAATCAAAGAGATGTAATTGCAGTTACAAAAACATTCTCTGGATTAATGAAATTATTGTATCCTAATCAAAAAGCAACTAAAGAAGAAATACAACAAGTTCTTGAATATTCACTTGAAGGGAGAAGAAGAGTGAAAGAACAACTAAAGAGAATGGGAGGGATGGAATTCTTTGATGTTAATTTTTCATATATAGATAATGAAACTTTAGAAGAACATTTTGTAAGTGTGCCTGAATCAGGAGGAAACAAATTAATTCCTGAAGGAGTTATGAATCCAGGACATATATTCACAGTAGGATATGCTAATGGTACAAAAATAGGTGTCTATAAACTTGAATTACAAGTAGTTAATGGAACAGGAAAATTTGAAAAATCTGGTTTAAACTCTAATGCCAAAGCAAAAGAAGCCGCAAATACTGCAATAAATTATTTTAAAGCAAATGCTAAAAACATTAGCCAAATGATCAAGTATAAAGAAAAAGATTATTTCTTACACATACAAGATCAGTATGGTGTTGGTCTAACTTCAGACATTGCTCTTGCATACTTCATTAGTTTATGCTCTGGATCATTAAATAAGCCAGTAGATGAACAATTAGTGGTGTTAGGTACTATGACTATAGGTGGATCTATTAATTCAATAGAGAACCTAGCAGATCAATTACAAATATGTTTGGAAGCAGGAGCAAAGAAAATATTATTGCCTATGTCTTCTGCAGGAAAAATGTCTTCAGTACCTCCGGAATTATTTAGTAAATTTCAAATTGCATTTTATTCAGACCCAATAGATGCAGTTTACAAAGCATTGGGGTTTAATCATTAGATGTTAAAATGACAAACGAAATAAAAACTCAAGTGGATAAAGCATGTGTGATACTTGCAGGTGCAGGAACTGGTAAATCTTACACTATTAAACAAAAAGCCAAATATCTCGTTGAAGAATTAAAGTATAATCCTGAAGAAATCCTTTGTCTTACTTTTTCAAATGAAGCAACTAATTCACTAAAGAAAGGAATGCAAGAAGAGATTAATTCAACAGAAGATGTTGATGTTAAAACATTTCATGCATTTTGTGCAGATATATTAAGAGAAGAAGGTCATTTAGTTGGCGTTCAAGAAGGTTTTGAGATATTGCTTCCTGATGATGCTAAGATTTTTATGCATAAATATTTAGAAATTAAACCTTATTGGTCAAACAGATACATAAACACAATATCTACTGCAAAAGATTTTGGTATTAGTATAGATGATATTAAAGGACATTTGAATAAATTAAAAGAGAACTTGTCTGGAGATAATCTTGAAGAACAAACAACTGAAATGAAAGTTGAATTAAAAACTCTTTATCTTGAAGAAAACACTAAAGAACTTAGGGAGCGAAAAAAAGAAATACAACAATTCTTGAAGGGATTTGATAATTATTCTAGATTAAAAGAATTTATCAAAGCATGGGATGATTTTGACAATTTAAAAAAAGAAAAAAATTATCTTGATTTTTCAGATCTTAATTTTTTTACATTAAAATTATTTAGAGAATTTGGTGCAAAAAAAGATAAATACAAATATGTATTTATAGACGAATTTCAAGATACAAATAAATTACAATTTGAGTTAATAGAATTCATTGCAGGACAAAATATCACAGTAGTTGGAGATCCAAATCAATCAATTTATGGGTTTAGAGGATCGTATAAAGAAAGTTTTGAACATTTTAAGAAAGTTTTCAAAGTAGAAGAAGTTCATAAACTTGATAAAAGTTGGAGATCACCAAATCAAATTCTTAATGCATCTCATGAATTAATAAAAAATAATTATGAAAATCCTGAAGATTGTATTAACATTCAAAATGCTAATGGGGATGAAGGCGATAAAGTTAATGTAATTGAACTTGTAAATAAATATGAAGAAGCTAGATATATTGCTGATTTAGTGCAGAAAAAGATAGATGAAGGAATTTCTAAAGATGAAATTTGTATTCTTCATAGAACTCATAAACAAGCTGAAGAAATAAAAAAAGCATTAGAACTTAAGAACATACAATTTATTTCAGCAGGAAAAATAGATCTACTTCAAAAAAGAGAGATAAGGACAGTAATAGGATATTTAAGCATATTATCAAATTTAATTAATAGATCTGGTACTGGGGAACAGTCATGGTGGGATTTATTTCATTTTCAAAATACATTAAGTCCAGAAGACTCAGTTAAAATTGGAAGATATCTTAAAAAACATAACAAACATGAAATGCCTATAGAAGATCAAATAGGGATCGATGAATTATTATTAAATTCTATCTCAGAGTTGAACCTATCGAATGAAGCAAAAGTAATTATAAAAAGAGTAGTTGATCTGTTAAGAGAAATACTTAAATCTTCAAACAAGCCATTACCAGAGATAATCCTTGATATATTTGAAATTTCTGGATTGAATAGGGCTTTTAGTCATCAAAGAAATATTCAGAACATTGAAAGTTTAATGAATTTAAAAAAATTCTATGAAATTGCGAAGAATTATTATAATTTACATGAAAAAAATCTAACTGAATTTATTAAGTATCTAGAAATGGTTGACACTTTAGGAGTTAGTATAGATGCATCAAAAATATTACACATTGATGCTGTTAGATTAATGACGATTCATGCGTCAAAAGGATTGGAATTTGATGTAATTATAACTTGTAATCTTGCAAAAGATAGATTCCCTGTTGGTAGGACAAGGAATGAACCATTAATTCCTAAAGAATTGTTACCAGATTTCAAGGCACAAATAGATGATTGGAAAGAAGAAGGTCTTAATGAAAAGGAAATTGAAAAGAAAATAAAAGATTATGATAAGTCTATTCAATTATTTGAAGAAAGAAGACTTTGTTATGTAGCTTGGACTAGGGCTAAGAAGGAATTACATTTAACTTATGCAAGAAGTTATAATGATGAACCAGATTCAACGACAAAATCAATTTTTTTAGACGAAATAAAATATACTGAAACTTGTGAATTTGTAAAAGATGATGAAGAAAAATCATTATTGATTGCACCAAATTCTAATTATGAAATTTACAAATCTATGTTAAAAAATCAATTAATGAACTCTTTAGATACTGAAGGCGTAGATGATTTGAAGAAAAGATTAATCACTTATTTGGTTTGTAGGGATAAAAAATTAATTGAGGATGATTCATCAGATAAAGCTGAATTACAAAGGCATTTAGATAAATGTAATGAAGATGTATCTGGAATTAAATTTAATTCTTCAGATTTTACATTTAGTCCAACAGCATTAATTGAATATTCGGAATGTCCAAAAAAGTTTGAACTTAGCAAGATATATCAAATGCCTCAAAGAGGAGATTTTGAATCAGACGGTGGAGGGGCATCACTTGGATCTTTTATTCATAAAGTCTTAGAATTAGGAGTAGATCAAAAAACAGACAAATTGGAAGGATATATTGAATTAGCAAAGAAATTAGTTAAAGATAATGAATGGGAATCAATAAATATTAATGATGCAATTCCTTTAATTGAAATATTCTGGGAGAGAAATAAAAATAAAATAAATGAAAACTCCAAAACTGAATTAAAACTGCCTGTAGAAATCGAAGGTTTTAGATTTTTTGGCCTTGCAGATAGAGTAGATACATTGGATGATGGAACAGTTGAAATTGTGGATTATAAAACAAATAAAGATGCGATACCTCCTAAAAAAAGGGCATTGCAATTAGGTTTTTACGCATTAGCTCTTCAATCAAAAGGATTCAAAGTTTCAAAATTAACATTAGATATGTTAAAACTTGATAAACCAATTGAAATGAAAATTGAAGGTGATGAAGTTATTGCAGTATTGGGTTGTAATAAATCAGCCAATTTCAAATTATCAGAATTAAAAGCAGAAATAGTTGAATTAACAAAAAGTATAAAGAACGATTATGAACATTCGTTTGATTGTACTGATGATGAAAATTCATGTAGATTTTGTGGGTATAAATTTTATTGCCCTAAGTGGGATGAATAAAATTATTAATAATTAAGAGGTGTTTATTATGGATAAAAAAGAGGAAATTCGTAAAAAAACTTTAGAAGAATTGGAATCTATGAAGGATAATGTAGATAATGCAATTAAGAATATTAAAAATTTCGAAGGAGTTGATTTTGGATATGAAGTTATGCAAAATGGTGCGTTTATAACAAATATAAAAAATATTATGGATCTATTAAAAGATGATAGATCATTTAATGGTGATTTTTGGGTAATAAAGAATGAAAAAATAGATTGAACAAGTTTAGTTATACAAAACAATAATCTCAAATTCTTCTTTATCATGATTAATCGCTTGCCAAAGAATATTACATTCTGAATTTAATTTCTCAGTACAGATCTCTGCAATTTTATTTATTTCATCCAGAGAAGTATTTTGTGGAACTTTCATAGCAATAAGGTAGTTTGATATGCCTTCATCCTTTTTTATCAGTTCGTTTAGTTCAGAGGGTTGTTTGAACGAAAAATACGACATCTCACAAGCTTTGTCTAAGACTGATTTATGAACATCAATGAAATCAAGTCCACAAAGTCCTATTCCAAACATTACTTTTTTCCATTCTCTAAAATTAGGATTTTTTGATAATTCTTCATTATTTTGAATTTTCAAATTAGGTAAATAATATCTATTAACAATGTCTCCTCTTTGAATGATTGTTTGAGCAATTGCGTTAAATTGGTTCTCGTATGATTCAGTTATTTGTGGTATTGGTAATTGATAAGGTTCTTCATTTTTCGCACCAAACCAACATCCTTCAATTGTTGAAACAAATTTATCATCTTGCTTCGCAATCTTTAACAAAATTAATCCATCAGAAAAAGTTATGCTATCATCTTCCCAAGATTCAACATCAAGTTCGTGAGGTATTTCAAATTCTTTATCATTTTGTATATCATTAAGAATCTTAAATACAACTTCTTTGTTTTCTGGTTTTTCTTCTAATAGTATATGGGCAGTATTAACTACTTCTTCTTTCAAATCTTGATATTTCATTAGTGGATCTGTATATTCTGTCATTTTTTATGCCTCAAAACTGTCAAAAACTGTTCCCTTTTCTATGTTTGATATATGGTTTTACCAAAGCAAAAGGGAAAACTAATCATAACTATATGAAAAGTTTAACTACTAATAAAAGCTTTTGTTTTTTTCAGACTTTTATCACGATGGGGCTTTTTGGAATTTCATCCAGATTGATTATTTGCCAACCTCTACGCTTCCAATGTATGACTAATCTTGATTTTACTGGAGGATTTGCTTTAGCTGTATCAATTAATTTCTGAAGTTGCTCTTTCATCTTTGTATCAACAGTCAGTTTTTCTTGTGAAGTGCTTTTCACTTCATCCAGATAGACTTGACCATCTTCAACAGAGATTACATCACAAACACCGAACTGTCCACAGCCACTTCCAGCAATCCTTTGTGCAAAACCAGAGCAATTCACAATCTTAACATATTTTCTTTCAGAGTCCTTGATATGTTTTTGTGAAATCATTTTTGCACCTCTACAGATTCTTGAGCTTCTTGAATCAATTTTGTGTTTTCACTAATGTCTCGATTCATTATTTTCATCAATTGCTCTTTTATTGCTGGATTTTGCAACAATTCCATAAGTGCTGGTTCGTATCTTTCAAAGCCACTAACTTTTTTCTTGTAGTTGCCTACTTTGTCTGTAAGCATTTTGTTTTCAATTATTAGTTGATCGTTGATTAATCTTTCATCCATTGATTCAGATTGAAGTATTGCTCTTTCCGAAGAAAATATTTCGTTCATAACTTCAGAATTTTTTACTCCAGCTCTTTTGTAGTAGATGTCTGGTACTCGACTTGCAAGATTCCAACCAAATCTGTAGCAAAAGTTTTGGTATGTCTTGATTCTTGTTGCGTAATAGGTGGCACTTGATGCCCTGATTCTGTGTGGAGTTACACTTTTACCTAAAACTTTCATTCCTTTTTGATAAAGTTTGGTTCGTATTGCATCATAGCTGTAATTAAACAAGTATGCTTCTTTGTTGTTTGGGTCTGTATGATGTTTTTCAATATACTTTAACAAGTAAATGCTTGACAAGTATAATCCTATGGTTCTTCCATTGCCACTTTTTGCAATTGAGTTTGTTATGTTTATTGAAACATATCTTGCTTGTGCATTTGGATAAACTATATCTTTAATTTTTAGGTTAAGAATCTCGTTTATCCTTGCTCCAGAATCAAACATTAACATTACTAAAGTTTTCATCTTGAATTTGGTGAATGAATCTTTCATCAATTGGAGTTCATCTATTGAGTAGATTTGTCCTTCTGGTCTTGGTTCGTAAGTATCCATCCATACTACTTCTTTTGGATAAAATTCATTTTTGCCTTTTAGCCATTTCCAAAATTTTCTTATGACTTTCTTGATGGTTGCTTTAGTTGTTTCTGCATATTCTTTTCCAGTTAATGGTGATACAAGGATTCCATCTTCCAACTTTTCAACAAAATCTCTCATATCTTGTTCGTTTATTTCTCTGAACTCTTTTCCTTGCATCCATCCATCAAAATTTCTTAAAATGCCCATTACTCTTAATGCTCGGCTTTTACCTATTGACCTTTTTTCTTGCTTTTTAGAGGGGTCACCAGTTCGCATATCTCTTAAATAATGCAAAATGTCACTTTTGTTCACACTTTTACTATCTTCAAAGAATTTAGTTTTGGCTTTATCGTACACAGATTCGTGGTCTTGTATCCATCTTCGCCCATTTTTGCCTATTCTATCTACTACTGTTTCTACAATTTGTACTTTAGTTTCCATTTTTTTATTCCTCCTTATCGGAGAAATCCAGAATTAGAATCCTCAACTTTTTGCCACTTTGTGGACAAGTTTCGTGTCTATGGATTTCAATGATTTGGTATTATCAGTCGCCCTTTGCGTGAACTTGCTTTCAGACGAGAGATAATAATAGCCCCACGCGGACTTTCAAATCTTCAGGAAGATTTGTAGTCTCCCTAAAGGATATTTGAACCGCGGTCAATGCCTCTCTTTCCCAATAAAGGGTCCAAAGGGCACTATGATAGTCCACTACACCATGGGGCTGTAAGACTATCTTTGTCTAAGTTCTTTATAAAATTTTTGGATAATCTTTCCTCAATTCCCCTTAAACTTTAAGGATAAGGAATTAATACAAAAACGTTTACCCGTAGGTTTTGGGCCATCACGAAACACATGACCTAAGTGTCCACCACATTTCTTGCAAACAACCTCTTTTCTTGGAATTAATAGTTTAAAATCAGTTTTAAATTCAACAGCATCTTTCTTAGCATCATAAAAACTGGGCCAGCCACAATTAGAATCATATTTAGTGTTAGAACCAAATAATTCATTACCACAAGCAGCACAAACATATTTTCCTTTTTTATTATGCTTAACATACTTGCCAGAAAAAGGCGCTTCTGTTCCTTTCTTTCGAAGAATATGATATTGCTCTTTAGTAAGTTTATTTTTCCATTCTTGTTCAGAAGTCATAAACACAAGTAATGCTTTTCTGCTTATATAATTTTCTTTAATATACAATCTAAAAAAAGAAAAAAATGCAAAAATTAAATCCCCAACGTTTGCATTAAAACGTATTGTTGTTTCTTGCTAATCTCTTGACCTGCAAGAACACTATCGTAAATATTCTTCTCCTCTGATGTCAAAGCATCCATAATGCCCGGACAATCAGATTCCAGTTCACCCATTCTAGCAACAACAATGCTTGGATCTAAAGTCTGCGTTAAATTCGAAACTATCCGTCCTATCCGCTCAATATCTCCACTATTTGCACTCTCATGCAAAATAGCACCAATATCATCAGCAGGAAGAACCTTTCTGAGATTCGAATCACTAGAGATGGTTCTTCCAATCGCTCCAAGATTATGCGCTCTTACCTCACTCTCAATCATTCCACGAAAGCCGTACTGGTGAGCCACCAAAACAGTACAAATCATTCCAATTCCAATCAACATTAACATTTCAATCATTTTATTTTACCTCCAAAGTATTTTTATTTTTTATTAATCTCAAAACCAACAATTTAATTTGCCAAGAACTAATTTTCAGACCCCATCAATTCCAGAATTTATTTTCCAGAAACTGTAAGAATTTATATTAGTTCTAATTGTATTTAATAGAAATAGTGCCAACTAGTAATAAGAAAAGTTCCTTTACCAATACTCATCGTAGTTTTCATAACTATAAAGAATCAGTAAAGGTATAAGTTACTTCCCCCGAATAAATGAGTCATAATAAGAATTAAATGATAAGAAAAGATATGTGGGCGGCAGGAATTTCGAAAAAACCGCACTTGTTCCAATTCATTAAGCACAGCTTAATACTCGAACCTGCGTAAGCACTAAGCTACTGGGTCCTAAGCCCAGCCCATTTGACCACTCTGGCACGCCCACATAATTATTCTTTAAAAGAGGTAAACACTTTAAAAACATTTCTATTTAGAAAGCTTAATAGAAAAAAAGGAAGAGGTTCACATTCCCATGAAAGTTCCAATAATCCCAAGCACTATAACAAAACAAAGAAAGAACATAACCACTGAGCTAATAACAATTCCAACAATGGCATAATTACTTCTCTCTTTCTGAACACGACTGATTATTCCAAATACTAGCCCTAAAATAGAAGCGGCTATAACAATAAAGAAGAATAAGAGAATGAATATGTCTAAAAACGAATCTTCTAAAGGTGCAATATAAGACAATATTAAGTAAATAAAAAGGTTGACAAAGCTAACAATAGAAGATATAAAACTTATCCCGCCAAAAATATTTTTCTTTTTTTTACTCATAAGTTATAGTAAATACTCTTGTTCTTTTAATATTTTTGGTTTTTATTAAACCCAAACTATAAACACATCAAAAACATTTATAAAAACAAATATAATCCTCAATCTAATGGCAAAGAAAGATCAGAAAGGATTAACTGTAAAGAAAGAAGATTTCAATGAATGGTATCCGCAAGTTATTCAAAAAGCGGACTTAGCAGATTATTCATCCGTCTCTGGATGTATTGTTTACAAGCCCAATTCATATGCTATCTGGGAAAAGATCAAAGAAGTTACTGACAAGAAATTTAAAGCAGTTGGTATTAAAAATGCCTATTTCCCATTATTAATCCCAGAATCATTATTACAAAAAGAAGCTAACCATATTGAAGGATTTGCCCCCGAAGTTGCGTGGGTAACTCATGCTGGCAATTCTAAATTGGCTGAACGCTTAGCAATTAGACCAACATCTGAAACAATCATGTACGATTCATATTCCAAGTGGATTCGTTCATACAATGATTTACCTCTTCGTATTAACCAATGGAATAACGTTGTTAGATGGGAATTTAAACATCCAACACCATTCTTAAGAGGAAGAGAATTTTTATGGAACGAAGGACACACTTGTTTCGCTACAAAAAAAGAAGCAGAAGCAGAAGGGCCAGAAATAATTGGAATTTATGATGATGTTTGTAAAGATTACTTAGCAATGCCTTCTTTGATTGGAAGAAAATCTGAGAAAGAAAAGTTTGCTGGTGCTGAATATACAACAAGTTTAGAATTTATTATGCCTAACGGAAAATCTATTCAAGGACCTGATTTCCATTTTGACGGGCAAAACTTTTCCAAAGCCTTTGAGATCTCTTTCACCAACGAAAAAGGAGAAAAAGATTATGTTTGGCAAAATACATGGGCAATTTCTACCAGAATGATTGGCGTTTTAATCGCTATGCATGGAGACGATAAAGGATTAGTAATCCCACCAAAATTAGCAATAACTCAAGCAGTAATTGTTCCAATTTTATTTGAAGATTCTAAAAAAGATGTTTTAAAGAAAGCTAAAGACATCAAAAAAAGTTTAGAAAAAAAAGGAATTTCAGTTTACTTAGATGATCGTGAAAATTATAGTCCTGGTTGGAAATTTAACGAATGGGAAATGAAAGGCGTTCCCGTTAGGATTGAAATTGGACCAAGAGATTTAGAGAAACATCAAGCGATGGTCGCACGTAGAGATACTTCTGAGAAACAAGCTTTAGAATTAACTGCTATCGCTGATGAAGTTAGAATTTTATTAGATGACATTCATAAAAATTTATTTGATAAAGCTCAAAAAGTTTTGGATAACTGTATTGTTAAAGTGGATAATCTTAAAGATGCTAAGAAAGCTTTCAAGGACAAGAAAATTGCTTTTGCACCTTGGTGTGGTTCTGTTCCTTGTGAAGATATTTTCAAAGAAAAAAGCGGAGCCAAATCATTAAATTCTCCAGAAGAACAACCTAAACTTAAGAAAGGACAGAAATGTTCATTCTGTAAAGAAGAAGCCAAGTATTGGTTTCATTTTGGAAAAAGTTATTAATCCTTGGAAACCCCATTTAAGCTTTCAAACATCTTTCTTTTTTGTGTTTCTTGGTCAAATCCTAGTTCTTCCCATAAAGGATTGTATAACCCATTAGAAACATTTGGACGAATAACTTTACGAGTGACATTACGACCTTTAAGTTCTTGTGCGATTAAATCAGCAAAAGTATCTGCGACGTCAACAGGAACAGGTCCAAAAGTTTCATTCGCACTATAAAAATGAATAAAACAATTCTGATCTTCAACCTGGCGAGGTTGTGGACCTTCAAAGCTCCAAGATCGAGAAACTGCAACAAAATATTTTCCACCACCAACGACCATTTGATTATTTATCAAACAATCTTTTGGGATGTCATTTCGAAGATAAAGAAAGAGATCATTTTTATGACCCAGAGTTACCAAGAATCTGTTGTTTCCCAATAATTCATGACAAAAGTTCTTTTCTCCAAGATGATATTCTAAATTTGACATTTTGGTTATAATTTGGTGATTTATTTAAAAATAATTTGGTTGTTAAGAACAATGATAGATTCAAACCACTACATTTATATTCTTAAAAGTTATGGTTCTATAGATGTCGTTAAAAAAAGAGGTAATTGTACTTAGTGATATAGAAATGGGTGCAGGCAATCTTACAGATGATTTTATTAGTGATAGACTATTAGCAGAATTAATTGTAGAGTTAAGTAATCGCCCACACCCTGTTGATTTAATCTTTAACGGAGATAGTTTTGACTTCCTTAAATGCCCCTCTTTCCAAACCAACCAATTAGTTTATCACAGACACATTACAGAAAAAGTTTCATTAAATAAATTAAATCTTATTTATCATGCGCACAATAAAGTTTTTAGGGCGTTAAAGAAATTTTGTAAAACAAAAAAACACAGATTAATATTTACAATTGGAAATCATGATATGGATTTAGTTTACAAAGGAGTACAAAACAAAATAAAAGAGTATTTAGGGAAACCAAAAAATGTTTATTTCAAAGAAAAGTATCGTTACAAAAATATTTATGTTGAACACGGACAACAGTATGATTTCTTAACAAGAATAAATTTTGACAAACTGTTTCTTTCATATAAAGGAGATACAATATTAAATCAATCATTCGTCTCATTTGGGATTATTAGCAGAGCCATGGAACTTAAAGAGAACCACCCATTTATGGAAAGGATTTTTCCTAGAAAACAGTTATTAAAGTTACATCGTTCTGCAATCAAAAAAATAACCAGAAGAACTGTTGGCTATTTTTTAAAGAGCATGTTATATTATCCAATACGTTATTATTATGATCCCACTTATACCTATCCTCGAGAATTGTTTAGAGAATTGTATTTAAGATTAAAGAATGTTCATTGGGACGTTGATAAA
Source organism: Candidatus Woesearchaeota archaeon (assembly GCA_018696595.1). Lineage (GTDB taxonomy): Archaea > Nanobdellota > Nanobdellia > Woesearchaeales > GW2011-AR9 > JABJOX01. Next base: position 50,020 of record JABHQW010000005.1, read on the forward strand.
GTAATCCCCACATTTAAAAGAAAGAAAAGACGTTCATTAAAGCAAGGAAAAATTTTCATTTTGGGACATATTCATGAAAAACATATTGAAGATCATAAGGGAGTTGTTATTGTTCATCCCGGAAGTTGGAGAGATGAATATGATTTAGATATGAACACAAGAAAACTAACATCACGATTAAAAAGATATGTTCAAGTTCTTGTCACAGATGAAGGAACGGAATATCAAGTGATAGATGTTCCAGTAGATAGAAGTTTTTTTAATTTTGATAAAGTTATTAAGAATGAAGTTAAGTATGTTATGCTGGCTGCTAAAGAAGAACGGTTTACTCCTGCTTTAGTTTAATCCACTTAATTACACAAAATTCTTAAAGCATTAATTATTAATAAGAAAAATGGAAATTAAAAAAAAAGAGTTGCCAGCTAAAGTGATAAGAATTTCTTTATCAGAAAACAAACAAGAAGTGGGGTGGGTAAGAGTTTACTTAATTAAAAACGAATCTCACAATTGTTATTATGCTCTTATTGAGAATCTATTTGTTAATGAAGAACATCGTAGAAAAGGTTATGGCAAACAATTAATGTTGGCAGCAATTGAAGAAGCAAAGAAACAAAAATGTACTTGGATTATTGCTAATAGCAGATATTCCAGAGAACAGATTCATCAATTCTACCAGAAACTGGGATTTGAGGATTATGGAAAAGAGTTTAAGATGGTTCTTTGAATAATAGTGTTTTACTACTAATTCACAATTAACAATATTTATATAGATTAGTGATTCCATTTTAATTTCGTTTAGGGGTGGTATATTATTTTAGAAAAGGAAATAGATCAATTAATAGAAAAGTATTCTAGTTTCAAAGAGATTGAATCCGCAGTTCACCAGTTTATTCTAGAAGAAAGTTCTGTTAAAACAAAAGATAATGAAAAGAAAAAGGAAAGCCCCCTGGAGAAAGAAGTTTCTAAAGAAAAGATTGAAAATCCAATAAAAAGCAAAGTAAAAAAAGAGGACCCTGATTTAAAAGTTGATAAAAAAGAAAAAGACACAGAAGAAACAGTTACTTCAATCGATTATTCTTTAGAAGAACAGTTTTTGGCAGAGAATTTCTATAAATCTAATCTTGATTATAATAGTTTATTTTCATATTCATTTTCTGGAGTGGGTTCTAATTCTTTTGGAGAAATTTATGAAGAGAACATGGATGAAGCTACCAGTAATAATTCTGAAACAATGGATACAGAAGAAGCAAGAGAAATGCTTGTTGCGGTTCAATATGCTAAAGTTTTAGGAACAATGACTGAATTAAGTCATGAAAAAAGAAAACAATTTACTAACTGGGTAACTTTTAACAAAGACTTGATGGGATTATTTCATTCTATGTATGCAGTAACTGGTGATGTTGATTATAGTAAGAGTTTTTAGAAACCAAATAAAATTGCTGTCTGCATCATCAAGTCAAAATTAAATCAATAATCTAAATCAAGCTCGTTGCGAGGGGTTGCTCCATCCGGGAACGCAGAGCTAACAAGAAAACATAAAGAATTTTGAAGGTGCATTAAGCAATTCTATAAATTTAAGAATAGGAGAGAAAAAATAAGAAAGAAAAGAAAAAATAAAAAAACTAATAATTAAACAAAATGCAAAAAAAAGCATTTTGAAAATTGTTTTTAGTAATTAACTAATACTTGCACATCTCTTCCAAAGATGTTCTTCAGATCTTCAAAGACTGGTTCTTTAATGAAAGCACGCTTAGGCATTTTCAAAGAAGCAAGAGCTTTCTCAAACTCTTCCAAACTAGAATCCTTTAAAGTTCCTAAACTTCCATCTTCGTTGATTTTAGCTTTCTCAATCCTCTTCTCTTTAGCATCAATGTCATGAATTATAAAAGCAAGATCATCAAGCAAGATAACTTCCCCATACTTGTCTCCATGCTTAACTTTAATCTTAGTTCTTTCAAGTTCCCTTCCACGTTTTCTCTGCATGTACTCAACTAAGAACCGAATTAAGCCACCAGATCCTTTTCTAGCTTTCTCAACATCTGCTTTAGTTAATTTCTTTTTATCGCTTTTCTTTTTAGCTTCAATAATCTCATTTAAATCTCTAAGATAACGAGCAGGAACTTTTCCAGTAGAGATTAGTTCATCTTCAAATAGCTTAATAATTTCTGCATCTTGAGCTTTCTCAATACCTTCTAACTTCAAGACATCTCTGATGATTGTTATGATTTCATCATAAAGAACGACTACGCTTTTCTTATCATGCATTAGTTCAATTTCTTTAAACAATTTCTTAATTCTTTCAAGATATTTTTCTGCATTCTTAATTAGCTCATCAAGTTCGGTCCCAGACAATTCTTTCTTTGTTCCATGTTCAATCTCTTTTCTAACTTGAACATTTTTCTTTAAGATTTCTACGTATTCTGGTTCCAACAACTTTTCTCTCTTCACAAAGATTTCTTCCAAAACTTCAGGTGTTTCTTTTGGCGTAGGCGGAGGAATCCCGTACAACATTAAAGCTGCTTGAGTTGGTGTTAAGATTGCATAGAATGTATCTTCCATACCCATGTCTTTCATTTTCAATTTAATTCTTTTAACACTTTGTTCACCAGTACTCATGAACAAATCAATTGCTTCTCTGCTTGGCTTGATTCTTCCCATTCTAAGCAACTGTTTCCAAGGCATAAAAATACCCCGATCATAAAAGGGAACTCCGTCTCTTAACAAAGTAAAGATGATTGGATTAGCATCTTTCAAAGAATCCCAGAAGTCTGTTAAAATGTAAACCTGAATGTTTAATTTGTTTTTAATCCCAGTCATTTCTCCAGCTTCTACCCCCATTCCAATAATGATTGCTCGTAATTTATCCTTCAACTCTGCTCGAGTCATTTTCTTAACATCAGTATCATCAATTACTATCCAAACATCAATGTCTGAAGTAGCAGTAGCTCTTCCTTGTGTTAAAGATCCAGCAAGAACATAACTTAAGATATATTTATCAAACTTCTTGATAACCATGCTTTTATGAATTTCAGCAATTTTTATTGCTGCAAGCATTCCGGTATCATAAATTGGGGCTCCCACAGAAACCATCTTGTTCATATCATACTTAGCATCATAAGAATTCTGCCAAATGTCTGTTAACAAAACACTCTGAGCTTTGATATTTTTATCGGTCTCTTCGGCGAATTTACCGATGATACTAGAAAATTTATGATGTAATTCATCTTTACTCATCTTCTTAGAAGTGGTATCATCAACAACAACTAAAACGTGAATTTCATCAGGATTTGGTTTCTTCTCTTCTTTTTTAGTAGCTTGCGGTGCTTGTCCTTGAGGAGCTTGTGCGGGTTGTTTTGGAGGGGGTAATAATGTAATTCCCACAATATAATCTCCAAACTTATCAACAACTTTGTCTTTAAATTTGTCTAACTTTGTTTTGAGAGCTTTAAGTTTCTTCTCCAATTCAGGAGGCAATTTTGGTGCTCCTGCAGGAAGTTGAGGTTCATTCTTTCCCTTTGCGGGTTTTACACTTTTAGGTTTAACAGATTTATTTGATTTAGTTTTTTTTGCCATTATGATATAATCTCCATTATTTATTTAATTATACTATTTTGACTGTCACGTAATAATCAGTCTACTATGAAATATGTTTTAAAGTATTATAATTGTTTTTATAAGTGGTGAGACCCAAAAGTCATGGTTAAGTTGAATTAAACCATTCCTCTTCAGAAAAGAAATATTTAAATAGGGCTTATGTTTACTTGGAAGTATGTCTGAGAAAAAAGAGAGTGCTATTGATAAACATCAAAAAGCTTACAAGAAAATCGAACCTGCTGTTGATACTACAGATCATCATCATAGGGCAGCTTATCTTCAAGCAGAGAAAAATGTTTTGATGGATGACAAAGGGGAAATTGAGTATGGTCGTTTAGATAAAGGATTCGAAAAAGATGGCAAAAAAATAAGTGCAGAAGATGCTCGTAAGCAATTTAGAGTAGAAATGAAGGATTATTATGAAACAAATGTTGTTAAAGATTCAAAACTTAAAAAAATTCTTAAAGATATGCCTAAAGAACTAAAAAGTGGTTTTTTGAAAATATTAACTGGTTATGACGAAGATACCCTAACTCAATATCATGATACTCTAGGAGGAGGGATGAAATGGGACACCTACCAAAGAGAAGTACTCCCAGGTTTTAAGCAAGAGAAAAGACAAGCGTTAGAAAAAAATACAACAGAGCACATATCTAAAGGTGACATTAGTGACATAATTGAAGAAACAGAAATGGAAGTTCATTCAGATCCAACACTTACTGAAGCTAAAAGATTACTAGAAGCACATAGCAGAGGTAAAGGACATATTAGTGAAGACGAAGCTAGAAGAATTCTAAAAAATAAATACAAAGGCCACAAATAGTTTTTGTTGCCACTAACCAGTAATAATAAACGAAAGGTTTATAAAGAGAGTTAACCATTTATATTAAATAATGGCTAGAAATCTTGCTTTTTTTGGAGATCCGCATGGTAACTTTCAAGGCCTAGATTTAGCTGTAAAAGTAGCTAAAGATAAAGGTATTGAAAGTAGAATTTGTTTAGGAGACATCCCCTTACATTTAGTTGCAGATTTCACAAAGGACCAGGCATCTTTCTCTTCTCAATTTAGAGAACAGATGGCTAATGGCACCCCATACAGAACAGCTGTAGAAGAAGGCCTCTATAGTGATGCACAATTAGAAAGATTAGCTAATCCACATAAACAAGCATTAGAATCATTGTTAAGACATGGAACATCAACTTATGAACTTGTTAAACAAATTGACCCAGGGTTAAAAGTTGTTGCAGGAAACCACGACATTGAAAAACCGATTAAAGAAGTTCTTGCTGAACAATTTATGGACAATGTTGCTTCTGTAGAAAATGGATTAAAAACAGTCTGGGCATCAGGAGGGGGAAGTGTTCCAGTTGGTAATGTTGGAATTAAAGAAGGGTTTATGGCAGATGACTTTGACAACAGAGTTTATCGATTTAAAGGACTAGAAAAACTATTATTACAACCACAAGGATCAACCCAAGAAGAAAATGAGATTGATTTATTAGTTACTCACATTCCGCCAACCATTGCAGGTAATCACGCAGATTCATATTCGGAACATGTAGTAGAAATGTTAGTGCAAAGAGACCAACTAAATTTACCATTACCAAAAACAATTGTCCATGGTCATCACCACAATAGTGATGCCTTAATAGATTGGCAAAAATATAAAGACAAACATTCTGGACAAGAAGTAGAAATTCTAACCCTTTCACCAGGAATATTAGCAAGAGAAAGGAATTCCGGGTCTCATTCTAGTTTTTGTTTAACTACATTTGATGAAGATACTAAACAGTTAATTAAAGTAGACGAATATCGTATTTACAACGCACTTTCTGGAATTAAAAAAGTTGTTTTATATGGGGAACATTTAGTTAACAACGAAGATAAGAAAATTGAATTCAACCTTATTAATAGAACAATTATTAGTGAAGCAAATCGTGAGATGTTCAAAAAAAGTTTAGATTTAGACAGACATTATGAATTGGATAGCAAAGGACTAATTACTAGTTATGAAAATATGGCTCCAGAACAATTAGATTTTACAATTAGACAAAATTTAACTATTATTAACAGAAAAACTGAAGAAGCAACTAGAACAATTAAAAACGTTTTAGATTATGTTAAAAATGAATGGATCTGTGGAAGAAATCCAGAAAGTTCTTTTACCAATCAAGAATTATTAGAAAAACAAATTGAAACTGCAGACCTACTAGGAAAAGAAGCAGCCAAGATATTTAATGTTGATTTAGCAGAAATTGATTGTACAGCCGATGAAAGAAAATGGTATAATAGAATCTTAATGAAAACTGCTTTTGGAATTGATTTAGATGATTTACAAGAAGCCACTGACGTTAAAAATATGACCTATGAAAGTATTGCGTTTAATTGGGGAATGAGTTTACAAAAGAAAGTTAGCCAAGAATTGGGAGGTAGAGGACAAAGTCACATCCTAAAAGACATTACAGAAGAAATGTGGATGTCTGTAGTTGATGAAGTTTATCTTCCGCAAAACTTAGAAAGAAAAACAACCCTTAATAGAAGTGAAGCGATTGGACTTTATTCAAAAGGGCTTAATCAAGGATTATTAAGTGAAGAAGATGCCCTAGATACAGGGGCTTATCAAAAAAGACCAGGATTTGTAGGCAATCAAAAAACAGTTACTGAAATAGAAGAGATGTTTGGAATTTCTAAAGAAAAAGCCGCAACTAGTTTATACAGTAACGAAATCACTGAACTAAATCAAGAAGCAGTTCCAGACTTACAAGAAAAGATTAATGCAGGATTAAAAATATTAACAAACAATTCTGGAGACTATATTCTTACACAAGAGGGAGCTAAATATTTGACTGAAGAAAGGAAATCAGAATTAGATTATGTTCCAGTAACAATGAAAGATTTATTAGACCAAGATAAAGTCAAACTTGTTAAGATGGAAGATGATTATTTAATTAATTATGGAGAAGGTATTGTAAAAATTAATCCTGAAGAAGAAGGTATTGACCCCCAAGATTATAACACTCAACCACTATGGCAATTTACTCAACAACAACAAACAAGGCAAAGAGAACAACAAACATTAATGAATAGATTAGCTCAACAAGGACCAGCCCAACATTTGAGAGAACAAAATAATAGTGTAAATAGACCCAATCCAGAACGATTACCGTTGCCTCCAACAAGAGAATAAGTTTTATAAACAAAAAAGTCTTTCTTACAATTATTATCAATTCAAAGAAAATAGAAAAACTTACAAAAAGCAAATAAATTTATTAAAAACTAATTATTGCCAACACTTTCTTCAAACTCTTCTGCACAAGCTTCAGAACAAAAAGTATGGGGCTCACCTTCAAATTCTTTGATAAGTTTTTTCTCATTAATTGCACCACCACACTCGGCACATTCAACAATCTTTTCTTCATCAGTGTAACCCTTCATGAAACTTTCTTCTAAATTTTCTTCCTCAGAGTAGTTCTCTTTTTTTACATTTCCTTCTTCAGCACTATATTCTTCCATTTTTAGGTTATTTCGGGGGTTTTGCTTTTAAAGTTTTCTATTATACTATATATACCCATATACTTTGTGAAGGGGGGCATATAAGAATTATTCCAAGATTATGCGCACAATCTTATTGATTGATCTTTCCCAAGAGAAAGAATAAGCGACTGTTTTACGAGCATTTCTACCCAAACGTTCCATTAATTCTTCATTCTTAAGCAATTTTTCAATTTTAATGGCTAACATAGTAGAACTATTCCTAGGAAAAAAGATCCCATTGTGATTACGAATCAGATAATTCTTGATAAAACCAACCTTAGTTGCAATAACAGGTAAACCACAAGACATCGCCTCCAATGTAGCCAAAGAAGTTGTTTCTGTCAAACTAGGCATTACAAAAATGTCCATCGCTTTAATGTATTTCTCAACATTATCAACAAAACCAGTAACTTTACAATTCTTGAGTTCTTTAAGTTTCTTAACTAATTCTGGATTCCCGTCTCCAACCATCAATAATTGTAAATTACTTTGCGCGGGTAATTTCTGAAAGGCTTCCATTAAGATGTTTATGTTTTTCTCATTAGAAATTCTTCCGACATAACCAATTACTTTTTTGTTTGGGTTAAGACCACACTTCTTTTTTTGTTCGGCTTTATCTTTTGAAGGGGAAAACTTTTCAATATCCACACCTAAACGGGCAACCTTAATGGGTGTCTTGACACCCCTCTTAACAAGTTCTTCTTTTAATTCTTGATAAGGAGCAATCACTAAAGAAGAAAGGTTTCCCAATCTTTTCATTAAAGGTTTCATAAAAAAATAAAGAATCTTTGTAAGGGGAGTAATTAGAAATTTCTTAAAAAAATCCCACAAATTAACATGCATATAAAAAACTACTTTTTTCTTTTTTATTCTTCCTAAAACAATAGCAATCGCACTTAACATTGCTGGTCCTTGAACAAAAACAGTGTCTGTTTGATTAATTTGATTGATAATCTTCTTGTAATTTTTGAAGGAAAATAGTTTTATTGAAGCATATCCTGATGATTTAATTATTTTAGAAACACCAATAAAAGTTATTTCCTTAGTGTCTTTTTTCTTTTCAAAGTTGGGAACAAGTAAATGATAATCAAAATCTCTATTCGCTCTTTTAGTAAATTCTTCAACAAATTTTAAAGTACCATCTATTTTAGGATAATAAGTGTCCACCACAATTAATAGTTTTGGTTTTTCATTCATTTTATTCGAAAGAACTTTTCCGCAAAGAGAGTTCTAATTTTAATGCCATTTTTGATTGCTCGAAATACCAGTAAGATAAATGGATATGCAACGTGAACTTTTTGGCTTTTAAATTCTTTTAAAGCATCTAACTTTCTGGAAAATGTTTTTCTTACGTCTACATATAAAGCAGGCCAACTTGTTTTAAACGAAACAGGATTCCAAACAGAATAAACATAAACTTCTGGTTTTGGTTGAAAATTTACTTTTTCATAAAGATCTAAAGTTATTCTTTGTACTGTTTTATGGTCTGGGTGGGGATCTTCAATACTGTGAGTGAATATTTTAGTTGGTTTCTCTTTGTTAAGAATTTTAAGTAGTTTTTCTTCCAGATGATATTTATCATAATCTTCTTGAATCTTTTGATCACCTAACTTTAGAAAGATTGTTTCGCAACCCATTAATTCTCCCGCCACTAGAGTTTCTTGGGATCTAATTCCTTTGATAACATGATCTTTTAACCAGAAATGTGATAATTCCCCCAAAGAGAAAACAACAGAGATTACTTTCTTACCTTCTTCAATGTATTTAGCGATAGTTCCGCCTGCCCCAATAACAAAATCATCAGTATGGGCCCCAAATACAAAGATTGTCTCTTTTTTCGCCATTGTAATGGGAAATATATTTTACTTTATTTAACTTTTTGTTTTATGGTAACTTTTATAAAGAAATAGTGAAATTAAACCTTTATTGCACCCGTAGTTTAATGGCTAGAATCCGGGCCTTCCATAAGGCCTGTAATCAACTACTCGCTTTTGAAGTGAGCCTGTGATCCGGGTTCGAATCCCGGCGGGTGCATTTATATTTCTTATTCAACCTAACCAGATCTGATCATCTTTAGAAAGAATTGTCCCCACATAATTCTGTTCTGCAAAATATTCAACTTGTTTCTTAGTCATCTTAGAAACAGGAACGTAACCAAAATCACGTTGAGGAACAGAATGTTCAATTCTTTGTTTTTTCAATTCCGTTAGAATCTGGTTTAAACCCAAGCTACCACACCGATAAAAGTGAAAGAAAGTCTTTCCATTACCAATCTCTTTGTAACCTTGAAAATTGTAACCAGTACCAAAAATAACCACATCAAATTTAGCGCGATTACTACTAGAAGCAGCAAGCTTTTCTTCCAAAGTTTCCGAAAGTTCAGGTAGTTTAAGCACTTTCCTGCCCAAATATCAATGTAATATATAAAAGATTACATTCTGAAAGAGATAGTAAATATTAAATACTAATTATATTTCTTTGAGTATAGGTGATAGCATGAAGATAACTATTGATACAAAACACGACACTCATGAAGACATTCGCAAAGTGTTACACATTCTAACTCACATTCTTGAAAACAAAGAAAGTAATGCTAAGTTAGATTCTAATTTTAATATCAATTCTAATATTAATTCAAATCCCGTAACTACTGAAGACAAACCAGCTGGATTTATGAACATGTTTGGAGATTCTTCAACATCAACACCAAGCGATGAACCCACTCAAACAGAACAAGAAACGGCTCCAGACTTCAGCAACTTCATGAATCTAATGAACAAGAAAGAAGATGATGGTGAAAATAAAGAAGAACCTAAGCTAGAGTTTTTCTAGAAAACCCACATTAATCCCAAACCCAAAAGAATTAGTACAACATAAAACGCTAGAATGATCTTACCAAATTTCTTTCTATCTCCAAAGATGTAAGCAATTCCGCCTTTCACACCAACATTAGTTAAAGCAGCAAGAAGAATTCCATTTCTCGCAATATCTAAAGATAAACTGGTTTTCGATAGTTGTGATAAAGAAACAGTAATTGCATCAACATCTGCAAACCCTGAAATAAAACTTACTAAATAAACTCCTTTTGAAGACAAATAAACGTCAGCAACTTTTACTAAAGCTAAGATTACAGCAAAGAACACACCAAACTTTAATGCCGGACCCAAAGTAAAAGGAGAACTTAAATGAACTTTACCTTTAGCCTCTTTAGCTTTTCTCCATAACAGATAAGAAAAGATTGCACAGATCACAATCAAGATTGAAATTGGCAAAATTAATTCCCACAACAATTCTTTATTAATTACAAACACTTCAATTAAAATTCTTACAAACATAATTGTATTGGCAAGAATAACACCTAAAACCAAAGTACGATAAATCTTTGTTTCTTTCTTGCTTCTTACTGCGAAACTTGAAGTAACTGCTGTACTGGAAACTAAACCACCAAGAATACCAGCGATTGTAATTCCTCTTTCACCAAACCATTTCATTAACACATAACCAGCAAAACCAATCCCAGAAATGAAAACGACCATTAACCAAATAACGTAAGGATTAAACATTTCTAAAGGGCCGTAACCTTGATTTGGTAATAAAGGAAGAATAACAAAAGCAATTACTGCAAACTTTAAAGTGTCTGCCATCTCTAATGGTTTAATCTTTTTGGCAAAGTGATGCAACATTGATCGAGCATAAAGAATAATCGTAATAATAACTGCTAGGACAATTGCAAGAGTAACTTCCCCATAATAAGATAAAACGCCTAAAAAGAAAACTAAAAACCCAGCAACTTCTGATGTTGCCCCAGAATGATGCCGAGAATGGCCAGCAATGTTATAATAAGCAAAGATAATAAGTATTCCCGTCAAGACAATACCAACAATCAGAATCATGGGAGAGATTAGTTCTCCAAGGTAAGCAGATAACGCACCAAACAAAGCAATTAATGGAAACGTTCGAATACCAGCATAATCATTGCCTCTTTTTCTATACCTAGCATATTCTCTTTCTAGCCCGACAAGTGCTCCTAACGCTAACGCAATTAAAAAGTTTTGTAAGATTGCTAATTCCATTAATGTACCTCTTTTTAGTTAAGTAATGTTTTTTTGTTTATATATTTAACTCACCAACTCATTTAATTTTGTTATAAAACCAACATGCACGGCGCTTTAGATTTCTTCTAGCGAAGAAATGCGCCTCCATTGGCAATGTAGGTTTTATAACTAGATGAGCAACTATCTAACCACACTCTTCTTTAACGCTCTTAATAGTAAACGTGAACTGAACAGACTTAATCGTTGGATGAGTAACAACTTCACTTTTTTCACCAACTAAAACAATAATGTATTGTTCGCTAAGTAATTTCCCTGCATTCTTTTTCTTAATCTTTACAGGAACAACAATATCATCAGATTCGGGACAATAATTTGGACCGGAAGCTAAAGCCCATTCTAAAGCGCCAGCAGCAGTATAATCTCCTTGTCCTCTGTTTAAAGTAAAAGTTTGACCATCACTTGTTTCAATTACAACAGAATTAAAGTTACATTTCTCTGTACAACCTTCTGTTTTATACAGGTTCGCAATCGTCCCACAATCCCCATCAATACAGAAAGTTCCAACTTCACATTCAGCATTAGTTTGACAACCAACAGTTTCTTCTACTTCTGGTTCGGGTTCTTCAGAAACAACGGGTTCTTCAGTTTCTTCTAAAGTTGTCTCAGGAATAACTTCTTTCACTTCAGAATCAATTCCTAAGGCGTCACCTAATTTTTCATAACTCTTTTCTTTCACATAATCGTAACTCAAATATCCAGTGGAAAATAGAACAACTAAAATCAACACAATAATAATTAATAACTTTTTCATCAATATCACCTGAAAATAAAGAAAGTTAATTGGTATATAAAAGTTTTTATGGTACCCTACAATTTATTTCTTATCTTTATGTTTAAAATTGAAGCAACCAACAGTTCTAACATAACCATTTTTTAACAATGATTCAGTATTCAATTCTTCTGTAGCCCTACCTAAACAAGAAAAACATTTCTTTTCTTCATAGTTCTTGCAGGAATCTATACACTTACCAACATAATTATGTCCTCTAATAATCTTTGTAATGTCCTTTTCCCAAATCTCTGCCAAACTTTCCTGCTTAACATTTCCAAGAACGACTTGATCAGAAGCCACACAAGGATGTACGCCCCCTTTTTTATCAAGGTACAAATGATGATTAAATCTTGTACAGGGTGGACTTGCTATATAAGTTCCGTGAGATTCCCATTCATTCCCGTATTCTTCTCTGTCAATCTGACTTAATTTTTCAATAACAGGTTTAGCAATTTTCTCAATAGCATCAAGATTACAAGTTTTTCCCCTTCCACGAGAAATTGGAGTATCTGCATCAAAAATTAAATTATTATCCCGGGCATATCTAAAAATGTTTGGAAACTCTTTAGAACTTTCTTCTAAAAGGGTAGTGACTACTCCTAATCTACTTCCGTCATTATATCCTCTGTTAATCATTCTCTTTAGTGCATCATCTCTTCTTGCAGTGTATCCCTTGGAATCAACAATTTTGTCCTGGACAGCATTTATTTGGCTATTGTACTTAACCAACAATCTAATGTTTTGGTAATCGTCTAACTGATCTAAGACTTTATCTGTCAGTAAATCCCCGGTAGTAAAAATGGTGGTAAAAATATCTTTTGATTTATTGTAACCTAAAATATTGAACAAATCTGTTATATTTCTTTTATGAAATGGTTCTCCAGCCCCCACAATTCCAATTCTCGTCCCACCAAAAGAAGAGAATTCATCAATCACATCTAAAATTCTTTCAATCGAAACATTATCTGAAGAAGAATCAACCCCACCAGACTCAGCAAAGCAATAACCACACTTAAGATGACAGCTCCCTCCAATCTCTAACCAAATTTCATCTAGTCGATCAATTATGCAACCCAAGCCTTCGTGTGCAGATGTTTTCCAGTTTTTAATAGTTGTTTTGTTACCCATTAGTGAATAATCTAACGACACAGTAATTAAACATTTCTATTAAAATATTTAATAAATGGAGAAAGTTTTATATAAACTATGCCCTTTTATTAAATAATGACCCTAGATTTGAAAGACAAGAAAATACTTTTTGAATTAGACAAGGATAGTAATGCCAGTTTCTCAGAGATTGCTAAAAAAGTTCGACTTAGTAAAGAAGTAGTTTTTCATAGAATCAACCGACTTGTAGAAAAGAAAATAATCTTAAAGTTTCATACTGTACCAGCAAGCTATCGATTTGGCCTAACTGCTTACAAAGTATATTTAAGATTAAGTGATATTTCAAAAGAAAACTGGGACACATTAGTTAATTATTTAATAAAGAACAAAAAAGTTTTTTGGATTGGCACATGTAAAGGCCGGTGGGATTTAATATTTGGAATTTGGGCAAAGACAATTGAAGATTTTTTTACAATTCATGATCAAATTTTAGATAAATTTAATAAATATATCCAGGACAAAGAACTTTCTATAAGTCGTGAGAGCTTCCAATATAACAGAAGATGGTTTTATCATGACATATTAGACCCAGTAGAATTTAATTTTGGAGAAAAAGAAGAGAAAGTCCAATTAGATGAAAGAAATCAAGAAATATTAAATATCTTGACAGATAATTCAAGAACAAAATTAATTGAAGTTTCCAAAAAAATTAAACTAAATTCTAAGATGGTAGCTTATAGAATTAAAAGAATGAAGAAAGAAGGAATAATAAAAGGTTACAAAATTTTATTAAACCCTTCTTTGATGGGATTTAGTACATGTAAAGCTTTTGTTTTTTTCAAAAATATAAATGAAACTAAAAAGAAAGAATTCATAGAATATTGTAAGAGATTACCCAACACAATCAATATCGTGATTACTTTTGCCCCCTGGGATTTGGAAATTATGTTTGAAACTAAAACATATGAGGATTATTTTAAAATTATGGATGATGTTAAAGAAAGATTCAAAAACATAATTAAAATTTATGATAGTGTTTTAATCAGCTCTGAACCAAAACAAAAATTTTTATGAAAAAATGCTCACAATAAAGGCGCTGCTTAAACTTTACTAAACCAAACAGAAAACTTTTCCCACTTAACTTTAAACTCTGCCTGATGTTCATGCTTCCTTACAGAATCAGCAATAGAGATCTCCATTTTATCTGCTCCGATTTTCTCTTCAATCTCGGGCTTAAAAGGTTCAAGCATTTCTTTCATTTCCTTGCTAACTTTCAACAACAAAACAATTGAATCTAACTTTTCAAGTCCTGCTTTCTTTCTCAGCTGTTGAATATTTCTCATCACTTCACGAGCATATCCTTCAGCATCCAATTCTTCACTTCTCTCGGTATTCAAATAAACTTGCCCGGACCTAAACTCACTTTCCTGGAAAATATCTGGAACTTCTCTCTCAACAATAATCATATCTTTAGTAATCTTAACTTCTTTATCACCAATAGAAAACGTATAAACACTTTCTTTTTCTAAATGTCCAATAATAGTTTCAGGACTATCAATAGTTAACTTAGTAGCAATCTCTGGAGTTAACTGACCATAAGCCTTACCAATTTTTCCGGGATCACATTTGATTTTAATAGACACACCAGGCAAACTCTCTAAAACATTAATAGATTTAGTATTAACTTGTTTTTGAATTATGTCCCTCATCTTTTCAACAGCAGCAATCACTTCTTGTTTCTTACTAACAACAACAATTTCTTTAACTGGCCATCTTAAACCAAGTTTAGCTTTCTCCCTAGCATTCAAAGCAGATTGAACAATTTGTTTAGAAGCTTCAACTGACTGTTCTAACTCTAAATCAATCTTTTCTTCATTAACTGTTGGAAAATTATAATGCATAATGCTTGACTCTTTCAAATTAAACTCTTCCTTGAAATTCTGATAAATTGCTTCAGTAATAAAAGGAGAAATTATGTTAAATGATTTAATGAATTCCATCAAAACATTAAAGATTGTATAAACTGCAACTTCTTTTTCTTGTTCTTCTCCTAAAGCACATTTATCTCTAACCATTTGGATATAAGTTCGACTTAATTCTAAAAATAATTCTTCTAATGGAGCAATAGTTTCGTCTAAACGATACTGTTCAAATAATTCTGTTACTTTCTTTAAAGTAGAATTTAGTTTAGAGAAAATGTATTTCTCTTCGATCCCTAAAACGTTCTCAACAATACTTTTATCAATCTTAACTGGATTAATTTTGTTTTCTTTACACAAATTAATTAAGAATTTATGAGTGTTCCAAAGGATTAACAAGTGTCTTCCTTTCAAAGCTGCTTCATCCCAACTAAACTTAATATCTTGACCAGCGTTAGTTTGACACATGTAATATCTTAAAACGTCTGCGCCATGTTTAGTGATCATTTCATTAGGAGAAATAATGTTGCCAATAGATTTACTCATCTTAGTTCCTTCAACATCTCTGATCATTCCGTGCATGTAAACATTTTTGTAACAATTCTTATCCATCGCTAATTGTGAACAGATTGATAACATACTAAACCATAACCTAACTTGTTCAGTTGCTTCCAAAATCAAATCAGCAGGAAAGTTATCAACAAAGTGTTCTTCACTTTGCGGATAATATAAACAATTCCAAGAAGCTGTACCTGCATCAATCCAAACATCTAAAATGTCAGGAATTCTTTTCATTGTTCCCTTACCACATTTACATTTCCATTTAACTTCATCAATCCAAGGACGATGTAAATCTTCAGGAATATTTTCTTTACCAACTTTAACTTCAAGCTCTTTAACAGAACCAATAACTTCAATCTCTTTACAATCTTCTTGATCACATTCCCATAACGGAACAGGAGTTCCCCAATATCTTTGTCGGGTAATAGAATTATCTTTCAAGTTTGAAGTCCAAGCATCAAAACCTTGGGTCTTAGGAACCCAATGAACTTTAGCGTTCTCTTGAATCATCTCTACTCTAAGATCTTCGATCTTAAAGAACCATTGTTTGGTTGTTTTGAAAATAACAGGTTTATGACATCGCCAACAAGTAGGATAATCGTGCTCAACTTTTGTTGTTGCAATTAAGAAACCATCTTTTTCCATATCTTCAATAAACTTTTTATCATCAACTTTAGCAATCCTTCCGGCAAATCTTTCTCCAATCTCTTTTGGGAATTCTCCTTTCTCAGTAAGATTGTTAAACGCAGGTAAACCATATTCCTTTCCAACAACCTGATCCTCAGGACCACACCCAGGTGCGCAATGTACTAACCCAGATCCAGCAGTGAAGTCAACATGTTGTTCTGATAAAATAACTGTATGTAATTTAGGATGTTTCTCTTTCATTTCTTTGAATTGTGGAATATCCTTTTCCCAAGGATGAACATATTCAGTTCCCAAAAGAGTTTCTCCTTTGAACTCTTCAACAACTGTTAATGCTTTACCAACAACAGATTGCACAAGTGGACCAACTAAACTTTTCCCGATAACCCAAAGTTCTTCATGATCTTCAAAATCTAATTTAGCTTTTACATAATCCAAATTAGGATTAACCATAATTGCAAGATTGAAAGGAATTGTCCAAGGAGTAGTTGTCCAAATAAC
Organism: Candidatus Woesearchaeota archaeon; assembly: GCA_018696595.1. GTDB lineage: Archaea > Nanobdellota > Nanobdellia > Woesearchaeales > GW2011-AR9 > JABJOX01. The sequence goes on from JABHQW010000005.1 coordinate 66,769, forward strand.
TAAGAATTCATTTTCTTTACCTTTGATTGGAAATTTTAAGAATACTGAATCTTCTGTTAATTCTTGATATTCACATTCGTGTTTAGCTAAAGCAGTTTCACAATTACCACACCAAGTCATAGATTTGTCTCCAAGGTATAATCTATCTTTTTTCCAAGCTTGTTTAACCATCCACCATTCTCCTTCCATATAATTATTGGTTAAAGCCATGTAAGGGTCGTCAAATTTAATTGTACAACCAATTCTTCTGAAATCATCATCCATGGTTGCTGCTCTTGCTTTTGCATACTCTTCGCAGAGCTTGATAAATTTACCAACACCAAAACTTTCAATATCTTCTTTAGCTTTAAGATCATTTTCTGCCATAACTTTATGAGCAGTAGGTAATCCATGAACATCATAACCATTTCTGTCCCAAACATTGAATCCTTGACTTCTTTTATATCTCAAGGCCATATCTTTCAAAGCATAATTCCAAGCATGTCCAAGGTGAATTCTTCCAGAAGTATAAGGTGGGCCTTGTAAGAAGGTAAACTTTTTACCATTTTCATTTTTATCTTTTAGTTTCTGTAGGATCTTTTGATTCTTCCAGAATTCTAGCATCTCTGGTTCAAGTTCTTTATGATTGTAATTAGGATATTTCATATTAAGAAGTGAGTGGGGGGTTATTTAAAAATATATTGCTTTTAAAAAAGAAAAAAAGAAAAAAATTAATCCCCCCTCAAAGCACCCAATACTCCCTTCCAGTTTTTTACAGTAACTTCTGCTCCAGCTTCTCTTTGGTAAAGTGCACTTTCTCCATCAGATAAACGCCATGAAGCCTGTTCAGTCAATGAACCATCTTTCATAAGATACATTTCTGGAAAATCTCTGTTATCAAACAAAGCAACTTTAGAGTCATTTATAGTGAATTCTTCTCTGCCATGTTCAGAATCTCTGTTTCGGAAAAGATCAAATGTAGCCGCTATAGGACCAGCATGGTGGTTCATATCAGTAAGAATTCCAATTAAAGGTATTCCTTGTTTTGCTGCATATAATGCCATTGCATATCCCAATGGTTGTTCTTCATGTCTTTGATATTCCCCTTCACGTGTTAAATTTATAATTCCGGGTCCTAGTGGAAACATCATATCTGTCAACACAATGTCATAACTCTTGCCAGCAGATTCTTGAGCAATTTCCTTGATTCTGTTAGACTCGGCTCTCTCAATGAAACCACTGCCGGTACGATTCCCAACATAATCTTGACCCAGATGAGCTAATGCTTCAACCAAATTACTAGCGACAACAATATTATGCTCGCCAAGTAAATCATTTGCTGAATCTTGGTGGATTTTCTTATCCTCTACTACTAATATATCTAATTTTTCCATTTTTATTTTCCCTCTTTCCTTACTAATCTTTGTTAGTAAGTGAGTTTGTCATAACATAGTAGTAACGCAGGAAACATATAAGCACCACCTCCTCCCCAGTGGGCACTAATAGAAAGATTTAAATAAAATAACTCCCAAATAAAGAATATGTATGAAGAATTACTTGCTGAGATTGGCTTAACAAAATCAGAGATAGCAGTTTACTTTGCTTTATTAGAAATTGGTTCTTCAACAACAGGACCAATAATTAAGAAAGCAGGAATTGCCTCAGGCAAAGCTTATTTGATTTTAGATAAACTGATACTAAAAGGATTAGTTACCCACGTAATCAAGTCAGGAACTAAATATTACCAAGCAAAAGACCCAGAACAGTTGCTTGACTATATGGATGAGAAAGAAAAGAGCTTAATAAAGAAAAAAGAGAAACTTAAGAAAATCATCCCAGTTCTTAAAGCCCAGTATGAAGAACAAAAATACAAACCGATAGCAGAAGTTTACGAAGGAGTTAAAGGATTCAAAACATTTTATGAATCAGCATTGAAAGAACTAAAGAAAGGAGACACAATCTATATCATGGGCGTTCCAAAAAAAGCCAATGAAAAGTTCGAGGGTTATTTAGTTGAATGGAACAAAAGAAGAATTCAAAAAAATATCAAGATGAAAATCATCTACAACCACGATTGTAAAGAAGATGGTGTGAAAAGAGAAAAGATGAAATATACCGAAGTTCGTTATATGAACCAAGAATTAGAAACTCCTGCATGGATCGATATTTTTAAAGATTATGTAGTCACTATTAATGTTCATGGCACCCCTGTTTGTTTTCTTATAAAAAATAAAGAATCATCAGATTCATACAAAAAACATTTTGATATTTTATGGAAGCAAAGTAAAAAATAAAAAGTTATTTAAGGTTGATATCCTCAATTATCTTCCCCTGGAAATGCGTCACCAACAAATTTTTCAAGCGTTTCTCTTTTACTTGGTTGACGAAGTTTTTCTAAAGCCTTTCCTGAAAGTTGTCGAGCTCTTTCTCCAGTAATTCGGAAAGGATGACCCATTTCTTTCCAACCATCTGCTTCTAATTCACCAAACCCAAACTTCATTCTCAAAATCTTTTCTTCTCTGGCTGTTAATGTAGCTAATACTCTTCTTAAACCCTCTCGTAAACGAACTGTGTAATTAAAATCTGCAGGGTCTGTTGCTTTTTTATCCTGAATAAAAGCACTAAAAGGAACATATTCCCCTCCAAATTCAATCGATTCTTCTAAAGAGAAAGTATCCTGATATGCTTTCAAACAAACTTTAAGTTTCTTCATTCTATCAGGAATATTTTTTGCAATCTCTTCTTCAGTAGGGCCTCTTTCAATGCCTTTATTCCTAAAGCCTTCTTTGATTTTTCTTAAGACTACTTGTCTAGCAGTAATGGGTAAAACTTCATCCTGAGTTGGTTCTCTACCTAACTGATGCATTAATTTTATTGAATTAACATAATGACTATGAAGTGTTTCGGCTACATAAACGGGAACTTTTATAGTTTTCCCATATTCAGCTAACGCCCTAGTTATAGATTGTTTAATCCAATATATCGCATAAGTAGAAAATTTAATTCCTTTCCGATAATCGAACTTATCAACTGCTTTTATTAAACCAAGGTTACCTTCTTGAATTAAATCTAAATAATCTAATCCGTGATCCACAAAATGTTTAGCTTTATTCATGACCAATCTTAAGTTTGATTTAACAAACTCATTATGATAATTTCTAATCATTTTCAAGTTACTTTCTAATCTCAATTGCAAATCTTCAAGTTTTTCTAAGTAAGAAGGTTCAATTTCAGATTCTGAAGAATCATTAATTTCTTTTTCAATCCGTTGAGATAAACTCTCTCCAGCAAACCTAATTAATCCCCGATTAGAAACTCTCTTTTTTTTTACACGATATTCAGGAGGGATTTCTTTTAGTTTAATATCGTAAAAATATAATTTCTCAAAATAAGAATCCATTAAACTGTCTCTTTCTTCATCATCCAAACAATCAACTAATTCAGTTTCTAATCGAGAAATAAAATAGCCTAAATCTTTACGTTCGCATTTTTTTGCTTGTTTAACAAGAAAATCAAGATCTGAAGATGCATCTAAATACAAATCGTAAGGTTGATATTCACAAATCGCTAAAAAAACTTCTTGAGAGTGATATTCTATTTCAGAAGCCAAATCTTTCTCATTAGAAAAATCACCCAATAGACTGGTTTTGGATTTAACTTCAGCCATATAAATAGCGGTTGAACTCTTCCTACCATTATCACCACCAGAACCAGAATTACCCATTATTATTACTAAATAAAAAGAAAATATAAAAACCTATCTTAAAAAATCATTCAAAATCCAAATTTTCTAAATCTTCGAAATCTGCAGTTAAATCATCTTCTAAAGATTCAAGATCTTCAATTTCGTTTAAAGCTTCTGAGATTTCTGCTTCTTCTGAACTAGCTGGTTCTTCAGTTGCTGTTTCAGTAGAATCTTCTAAAGTGTCTTCCATTGGTTGACAAGCAACTAAGAAAACTAGACTAATTATAAGCATTATTGATAATATTCGTTTCATAATATACACCTCTTTTCGTTAAAGTAATGAAAATTCATTTATTAATGTTTCTAAAAAAGAAAAAAAGAAAAAAGAAAATTATTCTTCAGTTTCAGTTTCTTCTTCCTCATCTTCAACTTCTTCCTCTATTTCGGTTTCTTCAACATCATCAGAAACTTTATTGTTTTTGTAAACTTCGTTAAACTCTTTAACAAATTCTCTCAACAATTCTTTAGTTTCTTTCATGTCTTCACGAACAACCCTTTGTTTCTCTTTAGCTTCTTCTAAAGCTTCGGGACTAGATTTAGCATTGGCCCAGGCCTCTTCAGCTGCTTCCTGATCTGCTTTCAAATCTTCCATTGCTTCCCTAAACTCTTCAGCAATCTCTTTAACTTCAGCTAATTCAGCCTCAGTATAACCTTTATCTTCTAAAGTAGAAATTCGAACAGTCATAGCATTATAATATTCTTCATGCTTATCTGCTAAGTTACCCATCTTATTATTAATCAACTGAGTTACTTGCCACCTTTGTTCTCTTCTAACTTTATTCCAGATATTTTTAAGTGCTTTAATTTGTTCTCTTAATTCTTCTGCAGTTAAATCATCTCCCAGAGATTCAATTTCATCTTTCTTTGCAGTTAATTCTTCTTCTAACTCAGCAATCTTAGCTAAAGCTTCTTCTTTTTCTTCAGCAGTTAAAGCTTTAGAATTTTCTACTTGATCAACTAACTTCTCTAAAGATCTTAAAATTAAATCGCTAGTTTTAACTAAATGGTTCTTTACGCCAATTCTTAATCCTTGTTTAGCTTTTCTACACGTTTCCGCATCTTCATTACAAGCTTCAACATTCTTTTTTGCTTCCATTACTTTTTCTTTTTGTGCTTGAAAATGTTCTCTAGCTTGTAGGTGTTTCTCTTTTAATAATTGTAATCTTTCTCTAGTTAGTTTTAATCCTTCCTTTGTATTCGCCAAAACTTTCTTTGCTTGCTTTCCAGGTGCTTGTTTAGCTTTCAACGGTTCAGGAGTTGCATCTAAAACATCTCCTGTTTCTTCTTCTGCTAAAGCTGCTGGTAGAATACTTAAGATAAATAGTGCCAGTACAGCCAAAGCAAATGTTTTCTTCATTATTTTTTTCATTTTCATTTCCCTCCAATTTTTTTGTTCATCACAAACGTTTTGTCTGATCATACAGTTCTGAGAGATCAACTACTTTATAAAGAAACTTTTTGGTCATTGGTTTTTTAGTTGCAAAGAAGCTTGTTTTTAAGAGTTAAAACTTTAGGAAGCTTGAATTGGGGGTTAAAGGTTTATGGAAAGTGTTTTGTTCTCACACATAAAATATAAAAAGAAGTTCATTATTTTGTTTATTTATGGAAGACTTACATGATACTTGGCCTCATCGTTGGCTTACACCAAAAGCAGAACCAAGGAATTCTTCAATACACCGATACGGAATCTTTGCAAAAGAAGAGATTAAGAAAGGTGAACCAATTAATGCTTTTGGTGGAATTACAGTTCCGAAGGGAGAAATAAAAGAATATAGAAAAATCATCAGTCATGCTGGAATACAAGTTAGCGATGATTTCTTTATTGTTCCTTCAAGCCATGAAGAAATCAAAGAACAAGGAATATTTAATCACTCTTGTGAACCAAATGTTGGCTTTAATTCTAGTATAACTATGGTTGCAATGAGAGATATAAAAGCAGGGAAAGAGTTAGCCACCGATTATGCATTTATGGAATCCTATTTTGAATCTTTTGAATGTAGTTGTGGTTCTTCTAATTGTAGGAAAACAATTACAGGCAATGATTGGAAAATTAAAGAGATTCAAGAAAAATATAAAGAATTCTTTTCCCCATACTTACGAGATAAGATATAATTTCTTTTTTCAATAACTTTTTATAGCAAATAAACTTTCTGTTATTTTATGGATAGAAGCACTTTACCTTATCGAAGAAATTGCGAAGGATATTTTTTTACAAATGATGGAAAAGTATTAGCCAAAGACACTAAAAAAGGTTATCTTGTTTTTCCGGGTGGGGGTATTGATAAAGGAGAACATGCAGATTCTGCAGTGGTACGTGAAACTTTTGAAGAAACCGGTGCAATTATTCAATTACCAATTAAAGATTTAGAAACAGTTCAATTTATTTGGGATGAGAATTGGGCAAGGTCAGAAAAACAAAAGAGAAGATATAAAGAATATAAAGGTGAAGAAATGCATTTCTTTTCTGGAAAGATTAAAGAGTTTACAAAAAATGAGGAACAACATGAAGATTATTGGGAAGGTGAAAAACTCATGCCCATATCAAAAGCAATTAAGATTATTGAAAAAGAAAAACCATTCCCAGAAAACATGAAAGTTTATCGTGAAGCGCAACTTAAATTTCTAAATCAAATAAATAACACTTAATTTCAATAACTTTTTATAGCAAATAAACTTTCTTCTCTTAAATGAAACTTAAATTATCACTTTTATTAGCAATCTTATTATTAACTTCTCTAGCTACTGCAGCAACGTTACAAGGTAGCGTTTACAATTCCAACTTAGAATTAGAAACAGATGTATTAGTAGAAATTGGCACACAGAAATTCTTAACCAAAGATGGCAATTACCAATTCGAGTTAACTTTAGGAACACATGAAATAGTTGCCACTAAAGGTTTAGTCTCAACCACAGAAGAAGTTCAAATAACTAACACAGGAACAAATGTGTTTGATCTTTTCTTATTAGATGACTTTACAAACGAAGATGATCTTTGGAAAGATACAGAAGAAGAATTCTTTATAGAAGATGAAGAAACAAGTTACGCTTTATGGCGTTATGTATTAGGAGGATTAGTAATTTTGGCACTTTTGATCAGATTCTTTTGGATGAGAAAAAAGTTTGGTTCAGTAAGAAAGTTTAGACAACACCACAAATCAGAAAATAGGAAAACAGTTGAGCAACATCAAAAAGAGATTGATAAAGAGCCAGGATATATTGACCGAGCAGTAGAAATTATTAAGAAACATGATGGAAGGATTCATCAAAAAACTTTAAGAAAAGAGATGTTAGACATTTCCGAATCTAAAGTTAGCCTAATTCTAACTGAACTTGAGCATAAAGGCAAGATTGAGAGGATTAAGAAAGGCCGTGGGAATGTTATTATATTAAAGTAAAATTTTAACTATTCTTAAGTAAGATTTTTAAGCTATCTGCTTTATTTGCTAATTAATGAAGAAAGAGAAGAAAGAACAACCAGAACAAGTAAGCTTAATAGATCAATACTTAGATAAAGTTGGAAAAACTCCTTTATTCAGTAAAAAAGAAGAAGTAGAATGGGGACAGAAAGTTGAGAATTCTTATCGAAATCTAGTTGGTGCCCTTTATAATCACGAAGAAAGAATTGACGATGAAATAAGATCTGGCATGTCTATTTTATTGGAAGAGTTACTTATTACCTATGGTGAAGAAAAACGAGAAAGAATTGTAGAAGAAGGGCCAAGTTGTTTAGAAATCAATGACCCTTATAGAATTATTTCTGAATTGGAAGATTTAGTTTCGAAAGGCAATAAAAAAACAGAAAAAGTTCAAAACCAGGTTTTTAAATTATTATATTGGTCTGAATATACCCATCAACCCGAAGAAGGAGAAGAAATCTCAAATGACCTTCCTGAAAAACTTAAGAAAGGAAATTTAAATAAATGTAGAGAAGCTATTCTTAGTACTGCAGAAAGGATTGCAGAAGAAAACCAAGATTTAGATATAAAAGAAGAAATAGAAGCTATTAATGAATATAAAAGAGAATTAATGGAAAGAAATCTAAAACTTGTTGTAAGTGTTGCCAAAGAATATCAAGGCATGGGATTGCAGATGGCTGATTTAATTCAAGAAGGTAATTGGGGTTTAAAAGAGGCAGTAGATTTCTTTGATTACAGAAAAGGACTCAAATTTTCTACTTATGCCACTCGGAGTATAAAACAAACAATATCAAAAGGAATTGCCCACTATGCAAAAACAGTAAAAATCCCAAATCAAGTTGGTTTAGTTCGTAGAAAATGGCGGAAAGCTTCAGAAGAACTATTGCAAGGATTAGAAAGAGAACCAAATGAAAACGAGATTGTTGCCCAGATGATTGAGAATAATCCTGATGATTATGATACAGAAAATACTAAAGAGATTATTGAAAAAATGAGGGCATTAGACCAAGTTGAGGGAGAACTGGTTCCTTTAGAAAAACATACTAATCTTGAGGTAAGAATCACATTTAAAGATTTAATAGAAGATAATAACGCCTTTGAGGGAGAACAATACAGCTCAAACAGAGAATTAATATTAGAAACAGATAGGGTACTTACTACCTTAACTCAACATCAAGAAAAAATTCTTAGAATGAGACACGGAATTGCTCGGAATCGTGCTGACCCACAAAATGAAATTGAATCTGGCGAAGATATTCCCCATTCATTAGAAGAAATTGGACAACATTTTGGTGTAAGTAGAAGAGCAATTCATTATCATGAGAAAAAAGCTTTGAAGAAATTGAGAACAATACTTAAAGCCGAAAAACTAAGAACATTTTGGGATTGATAAAGCAAAGTTTTAAATAAAATCAAGACAATTTCTAGTTAAATTAAACTGTGGGGAAAGCTAGGCTGGGAGGTTAGCGTTCTCTTGTTACTGTCAACACGCTTTAGACAGAGCCGAAGCCCGCGGAAGGGTCAGTTTTGTTTTGTTGGTCCTGATTGTCTTTGCTGACGGCTTGTCCTTTGGGATGGGCTTGCTGGGAATCTGGTCAGATGTGGAAGCAAGCAGCCATAACCTTTAAGTTTCATGTTCAGAGGGTTGCAAGTTTGAGAAGCTTTCGGGATTAAGCCAACGATGCTTAGTTGATTCGACTATCGGGCGTGCCCTTAATCAGTTTTTTTTGGTATAAAATATAAGAAATTTTTATCTTCAGTTAGTTGATAAGGATAAGCCCCTACACAAGTTCTGGCTACGGCATCTTCTAAACTAAAATCATTAACACTAAAAGTAAATCCTTTTGGAACCCTAACTGAGATGTCGTTCATTAACCCATATCTTACTATTGCTGAGACACATTGATGTTGCCAAGTACCAAATGTTTCAATTTGTTCTTCTCCTTTATTTGCCAATTCTTCAACAGTCTTTTTTGCATCAAATGCAATTCCAAAACGATAAGCATTTGTTTGATCTGCTCTTTTTGTAACTTTATCAATAAAATCTGGAGGAATGTCTTGATCATATTCTGGAAGAAGTTCTCCTTTTCTCATTCCTACAACAATTGCTGGTATCACTTTAAGTTAATTTTTAGAACGAGTTTAAAAGATTTTCTTAATAAACTACAGCTACTACAACACCTTTGATTTGATCGAACCTTACTTTAAACGGATCTTGAAATTTATTATTATCACCTTTTACAATAAAGTAAGGCCCATCTTTATCTGTTCCTTTCTCAATCACTCGATGGATAATTGTTCCGTAACTAGATTTGTAAGAAATGACATCCCCAACATTAATCGAATCAGCATCTTCTGGTAGAATTTCAATCGCATTACTAGTTTCATCAATAAACGGATCCATTGAATTGGTATCTGTAAAAGAAGCCCAAGTTGCACCTTCAATATCTAAAACAACTTTGTTCCTATAAACTTTAATTTGATTTTCTTTCACCCAGTCACTTGGCGAAAATACTTCTTTCCCCCCAAATAAGCTAGCAGGGATTTGTTTATCGGATAAAGAAATAACTCCGATTGAAAATATAACTAGTAGAATTGCAAATGAAACTAAGATTGATTTAATCCACCCCATAATTACTACTTTGTGGGAGTTGGGTTTTTAAAGATGTATATAGTAGAAGCTTGATTTTAAGAAATAACTATTAAAGCATTCACATAAAACTTTCTAAACTTAAATTAACAAGATTCTCTTTTGCTTGTAACTCTTTGAAATTCTTACCAATACTTACAAATAGTTGGCCGTTACATAAAGTTCTTGAAAGTGGTATTCCTTTATTAGCTAAACTTGCTACACATTCAGAAATTAAAGAATTAGGTAACTCAGATCTTAAAGCAATCTCAGAAAAAGATAAAGGTTGCTCTTCAGTATAAAGTGTTAAAAAGATTTTCTTTTCAGTTTGATTTAAAGATTCAATTTGTGGTTTTTCTAAATTGCAACCTTGGTTAAGTTGGATTTGATCCAAACGAGAAGATAGCTTTTCAAGTTTAACATCCATTTCTTGTAGATAATCAAACAAAGATTGGATCTCAGTGGTGTTCTCATTAATCGCGCTAAGATGTTCTTCTAGAGCTTGACGGACTTTATGAAATTCAGTTCTGACACCTTGGTATAAGCTACACATTTTTTAGTATTAAACCCCTCTTAGAAAGAACAGAAAAACGTACTGTTCCCTTACTACCACCCGAGATTTAACAAATCTTACTGGTTTAAATATGTTTCTATTTTAGAAAATGTATCATTTTTAAGTGGTCAGAAAAAGTATTTAAAGATATTGTTTTTCTGTAATGTCCACTTAACAAAAGTCTTAAAAACATTCTCAATTTCTTTTACTATATGGTTAGATCAAAGAAAGATTTAGAAGTACAACTAAGCAAACTAAAGAATTTCGCAGAACCTTCTTTAGAGTTAGAACAATATGCAACACCTGACACAATTGCAGCAGATTGGATCTGGCAAATGGCTTTGAACGGAGAAGTTGCAGGAAGAACTTTCTTAGATGCTGCTTCTGGCCCAGGAATTCTTGGAATTGCTTTATTACTAATGGGAGCGAAGAAAGTTTATTTTGTTGATAAGGATGAATCGGCAATGAAAATATGTATGAACAATTATAATCAAATCAAAGAAGAATATGAAATTGGTGAAGCGGAATTTATTATTGAAGACATTTCTTTGTTTGACCAGGAAGTAGATATTACTGTTCAGAATCCGCCCTTTGGAACAAAAACAGAACATGCTGATAAAAAGTTTTTAGAAAAAGCGTTTGAAGTTTCTAAGATAGTTTACTCAATGCATAAGTATTCTACAAAATCTTTTGTAGAAGCAATTGCCAAAGACTTCGATTTTGAGATTACTCATTTCTGGAGATACGATTTTCCGATAAAAGCTACGTTCATGCATCACAAGAAACCGGTTAAAATGGTAGATGTAGGATTGTGGCGGATGGAAAAAAAGTAATACATATTTCTAAGAATATAAATATTTATAATTACTTTTAAAATGCTTTAAATCATAAATGTCAAAAGAAACGATTGAAGACAAATTACCGGATGTTGTTAATGTTAGTTGGTCAATCACAAAAAAAGGAGGAAAAGGGATCGTTAGACATAATCCAGATTTAGGAAAATATAATGATTTATTTGTAGCGGGAAGAGAAACAGTCCATATTGGAGATCATAGTTATATCAAAACTGTTGATGAAGCGTTCATGAAAGGTAATGAACCAACAGCACATTTACAATATCAAAGGAAGTTCTAATCCAAACATTTTTATATTTCTTATTATATACTATTAATAATAAAGAGGACTAAAAATGAAAGATTCTATTAATTATCACGCACTGGATGAGGAAAATACGTTAAAAGTATTGAAAACTACAAAAAAAGGTTTAACTAACCATGAAGCAGAACATCGAAGACAAACCTACGGATTTAATGAATTAAAAGCAGAGAAAACAGTAAGTCCAATAAAAATTTTCTTAGAACAATTTGCCAGCCCATTAATCTGGATTTTATTATTTGCGTTAATAGTTTCCATTATTTTAGGAGAAGTTACTGATGCAGTAGTAATCTCAGTCATTGTTATTCTCAACTCTATTCTAGGATTTGTTCAAGAGTTTAGAGCAGAAAAAGCCATTGAAGCATTAAAGAAAATGGCTTCCCCAAAAGCAAGAGTTCTCAGAGAGGGTAAAGAAATAAGAATAGAAAGTAAATATTTAGTCCCAGGAGATATTATTATATTAGAAACGGGAGATAAGATTCCCGCAGATTCCCGTTTATTAGAAGTACATAGTTTACATTCTCAAGAAGCACCATTAACAGGAGAATCTCAACCAATAACAAAAATCTCAGAAAAATTAGCAGAAAAAACCGTTCTTGCAGAAAGAAAAAATATGGTTTACGCTTCTACAATTATTTCTCAAGGAAGAGCCTTAGCTATAGTTACCTCAACAGGGATGAACACAGAAGTTGGAAAGATTGCTAAACTAATAAAAGAAGCCCATGAGAAATTAACACCATTACAAAAGAAGTTAAGACAATTAGGAAAGTACCTTACCATTGCTGTAATCGTAGTAGCAGTAATGATTTTCTTAGCTGGAATATTCTCAGGGCACCCAATAGAAACAATGTTCTTAACTGCAATTGCTTTAGCAGTAGCAGCAATCCCAGAAGGACTACCCGCAGTAATTACAATCTCTCTAGCTTTAGGCGTGCAGAAGATGATTAAAAAGAATGCCTTAGTTAGAAAACTTCCTTCTGTAGAAACTTTAGGAAGTGTTAGTGTTATTTGTACCGATAAGACTGGAACGCTTACACACAACCAAATGACGGTTGTTAAAGCTTGGGCTAACGATCAAGAATATGAAGTTTCAGGTGCAGGTTATGAACCAAAAGGAAGTTTCTCTATTGAAGGAAAACTTGCTAATCCAGAAATGTTACATCAGATGTTGAAAATTGGCATGTTATGTAATGATGCGAAGTTAACTGGAAAAGATAAAAACAGAGAAGTTTTAGGAGATCCAACCGAAGCAGCATTAATTGTTTCTGCAGAAAAAATTGGTTTTAAATTAAAAGAACATTCTAAAAAAGAACCAAGAGTCGATGAAATTCCTTTCACTTCCGAAAGGAAGATGATGACAACCATCCATAAAGGAAAAGTTTCTTACACTAAAGGTGCCCCTGACATAATTATTGAAAAATGTGACCAGATATTAATTAATGGTAAAATACAAAGACTAAACAGACACAAGAAAAAAGAATTATTAAAACAAAATGAGATATTTGCTCAACAAGCATTACGTGTTTTAGGGTTTGCTTATAATGAAAACTTCAAGAAAAATGAAGATTCTGAAACTGGAATGGTTTTTGTTGGATTACAAGCAATGATTGACCCCCCAAGGGAAGAAGTTAAAGAGTCAATTAAAGTCTGTCAAGAAGCAGGAATTAGAGTAATAATGATTACTGGTGATCATGTAACAACGGCCCAAGCAATTGCTAAAGAGTTAGGCATCAAGGGCGAAGCAATTACTGGGCAGGATTTAGAAAAAGTTGATCTGAAAAAGAAAATAAAAGACACCAACATATTCGCTAGAGTTAATCCTAAAGATAAATTAGATGTTGTTAAAGCATTGAAACAACAAGGTTACGTTGTAGCAATGACCGGAGATGGAGTTAATGATGCCCCTGCTTTAAAGAAGGCTGACATTGGCATTAGTATGGGTATTACAGGAACAGATGTTGCTAAAGAAGCTTCCGATATGATTCTTACTGATGATAATTTTACAAGTATTGTTAGTGCAGTTGAAGAAGGAAGAGGAATATTTGACAACATTAGAAAATTTGTTAATTATTTATTATCAAGTAATCTGGGAGAAATCACAGCGATATTTTTTGCGTTTATTTTAAGTCCATTTTTATTTCCTAATGCTGCTTTAGTTTTACCATTAACTGCCATCCAAATTTTATGGGTTAATTTAGTTACAGATGGTTTACCTGCTGTTGCTTTAAGTTTGGACCCTCATGCTAAAGGTATCATGTTACGTAAACCCCGGCCAGCACATGAAAGTATTTTATCTAAAGAATTATGGATGGACATTATTGTATTTGGTACACTAATAGGAGTTGGCACATTAATCTTATTCTTTTTATATCACGATTCAGGAACAGCAAAAGCACAAACGGTTGCATTTACTGCTTTAGTAGTTTTTGAAATTGTTAGAATTAGAATGATTAGAAGCGATTACAAGTTAGGAATGTTCAGTAACAAATGGTTAGTAGCAGCCATATTTGGATCATTCTTATTACAGTTAATAGTAATTTACACCCCGTTATCTAAAGTATTTGGAACGGTGCCATTAGAACTTTTTGATTGGGGAGTGATTGTCCTTGTAGGTGTAATCCTGTTAGCATTACATTGGGTTTATGTTTGGATTAAAAGAAAGATGAGGGAATAAAGTGTACACTTACATAGACACAAATGAACGACTAAAAGAGATCTGTGAAGAATTAGAAAAAGAAAGTTCTTTAGGCATAGATTTAGAATGTGAAAATAATCTTCACCATTACGGAGCTTATATCTCTTTGATTCAGATTTCTGATAATAAAAATAATTATGTGGTTGATATCTTAAAAGTCATTGAACTAAAACCGTTGATTAAAATATTACAAGATAAAGAGATCCAGAAAATATTTCACGGTTCTGATTTTGATTTAAGAATCCTTAATCATCAACTGAAATGTAAACCTAAAAATGTTTTTGATACTCAGATTGCAGCACAATTATTAGGGAAAACAGAGATTGGGTTGGGTGCTTTAATTAAAAACTATTTTAATGTTGAAAAGATTAAAAAGTTTCAAAGAGCAGACTGGACTAAGCGACCCCTAACAGAAGAGATGTTAGATTATGCTTCTGGTGACACCATCTATTTGATTAGGTTACGTGATGTTTTAGTAAAAGAATTGAAACAGAAGAATCGTTTACCTTGGGTAAAAGAAGATTTCTTAGTATTAGAAAAGAAAGAATGGAAATATGAAGAAGGAACTTTCAATACTGTAAAAGGTTACTCTCATTTAGAACCAAGAGAAAGGTCAATCTTTAAACATCTTTATGAATTGAGAGATCGGTTAGCTAAGCGAGTAGATCGGCCGATTCATTTTGTTATTAATAATAAACGTTTAATGGAATATACGGTTGATCCCCCTAAAGATTGGTCCCGAATAAGAGGAGTACATCCAATTATTAAAAAAAGCGGACGTTTATTTTATTTAGAAGTACAAAAAGGAAAGAAAGAAAAAATTGAAATTGTTAAAACTGTTGGTAAGAAACTTGCTATTAACAAAAGAGCACAACTAGAGAAGTTGGAAGTGTTACAAGTAAAGTTAGGAGAAGAATTAAAAATTCAAAAGTCTCTTATCATGAATAAAGAACAAATGATTAAGATTGTTGTTTCTGAAAGTTTGGATATTTTGAAAAAGTGGCAGAAGGATCTGATTAAAGAAGAATGGAAAAAGATTTCAACACAGATTAAGTAAATGCTCCCTGAAGAAATTCATCTCTTTAGGAAACTTGTTTATTTTCTCTAAAGTGTTTTTGTGGCTTTTCTTAAGTTGTTTGATTTCTTCCTGGGTTAAACCAGAATTAGTTTGATAAGAAATTTTTGGTTCTAAAACTGTTCTATTTGTTTCTGTAATTTCAGTAACACCAAACTGAGAAGGATTGTTAAATATTGGAGTTCCTTTCTGTAATCCAAATGTTGAAGTAGAAACCAAAGCAATGTTTTCTTGGTTATCTGTTAGAAAATTAATTGTTTCCATAAACTCTTCTTTAGTTTCAGTAGGAAAACCAAACATAATGTAAAGAACATTCTTAATCTCTGCTTTTTTAGAATCAGCTAAGACACTAGTAATGTCCTCTTTGTTTGTACCTTTTTGCATTAAACCCAAGACCCTATTACATCCAGATTCCACCCCCCAGATTACACTCTTCAATCCAGATTCAGACAAAATACTTAATGTTTCTAGATCCAAATCTTTTGTCGGTCTTAATTGACACATCCAAGAAACATTTAATGGTTTCAACATCTCTGCTAGTTGCAATAATCTTTTCTTAGAAATCATATCATCAATAAAGAAGAATTGTTTTTGTTTCGAGTTTATGATTGTTTCTTTGATTTGTTCTAATGGAAATTCGTAATACTCTTTATTCTGATGGTGTGTACAAAAGGTACATCTTTTATAAAAACAAGTGCTAGTTGTTTTGATAGGAATTACTGCTTGGGAAACAAAATAGTCTTTAAGGTTACAAGTATTAAAGTCTAAGATATTATCACAATTAAGTTCTTGATGATTAACTTTCTTTTCAGTTAAGTATTCCAACAATTCAACTTCATTTTGACAATATTTCGTTGCTTGCGCGATGATTTTCTCATTTACAGCAGGACCACCGACAACGGTTTTGATTCCCTGTTTCTTTAATTCTTTAAGTAAGGCTAAAGAATAAAATGCTTGGCTAGAATATACAATACTGAAAGCAACTAAGTCTGTATTTTGATCTTTAATTTGTTCTGTTAATTCTTTTAACAATTCTGGATCTTGGTTACCAACAACTTTCTTATTGTTTTCAGAATAAGTAGTTTTAGTTAATTGATGATATTCTTTAGATATCTGTTCATATTCTTCTTTAGAGTAATCTTTAGTAAAGTTTTGAAAGTATTGTTGATATTTATAAAACTTTAATTTATGAAATTCTAAGTTTAAATCCAATATAGCTGTTTCCATTTTGGAATTTGCTTTTAAAAAAGCACTCAGATTAACTAGCGAATATGGCGGACTAGCTGGAGTACAAAAGGGAGGATAAACTAATAATATTTTCATAAAGTATATTTTATGGAGTTACTTTAAAAGAATTATGTGAATTATGTGATTATAAGTCATAATCTTCTTCTATTAAGACTTGTTCATGAATCTGTCCAGGAAGTTGATTATAAAAAATCTTATTTGAAGGGATCATTTTAAGTTCTGATAATCCTTCACGATTGAACCACCCATACTCAGAAACATCACTATCTTTCTCAATCAAATGAGGTAATTTTTCTACAAAGTCACATAACATATGTATCAAATAAACATGATGTTTAATATTTCCTAAATTGTCCTTAATGATAGTGGGATAAATCCCTTTAACTTTCTTTGGTTTAATTTTCATACCGCATTCTTCCATTAATTCTCTTTCAGATGCTTCAAAGAAACTTTCACCATGCCCTACTTTCCCGCCAGGAATTAACCAATAATTAAGATAAGGTTTTTTTGCTCTTTTAGCAAAAAGAATTTTTCCTTCATGTTCCACCTCACAACAAACAACTGGAATAGGATATTGCTCTTTGAGCTCAAATTGTTTAGCATACATTCCAAACTTTTCGCCTTCAGTAGTTAAAGAATATTCCCCAGAATCTTCTTTTCTAATTAAATTTAAAGAAGTAAGTAGTTTCAAATGATAATTAACCCGACCTGAATCTTTCTCATCTAAACAAGACATAATCTCAGAGTATGTTTTATTCCCCCGCATCAGAAAATTAATAACTTGTACTTTGGTCTTCTCTTTCAAAGCGTCATTTAATTTCTTTTTATCCATAAAAGTGTTAAAATGGGTACTTGTTTAAAAATCATTTGTGAAATTCACTTCACATATTAAAATATTTCATACCAAAAAGTTTAAATATTACTTGTTATATATACTTATATAAGATGCCTCAAACAACAATCTTGCATAGCCCCACATTAGAATCTGTATTGATGGTAGAGAAAGCAATACAAAAATATTCCCAAGAATGTGGCAAATATCAATTATGGAAGAAATTGCCCAAGAAAATGATGTATCAAACATTTCAAGTAATTTTAAAATATTTACAAGAATCAGGAAAAATTATTGTTGACAATGATGGTTGTGTAATATGGACGTTTAATCCTAAAAGAGTAAAGAAATTAATTAGTGAAGGATTGATTGTAAAATAGAATTAATACTTAAACTTCTTTTCATATTCTTTATGGGAAAACCATTCCAGAATAATCCCCCATAATTCTAACTTCATCACTTTAAATAGTATAAATGAGTCTCCAAGCATCAGGCAAATTATACTTCCAAAGATTAGTTAAGCCATATTCTTGAACATAGGACTTTGGCCACAACTTCTTTGGAACTTTTACCCCACAAGTAATATCCTTCTTAATGTCATCTAATGCTCTATCGATAAACTTATAGAGCTTTTGATCTTCAGATTTTCCAGATTTGAGACTATCAAACTGTCCTTTTAGTTTCTTGTTAATAAATGCAACATTAGTTTCCATTATTCCATTTATGCCAACCTTTATTCTCTTTGTCAAACTCACCATTGGCTAACTTTCTTTTTGGAAATAATGTTCCACCAGACTTATGTTGACCAAAAGCAAGTTTTGCACCGCAAGATTTACATCTTAATTCGTAATAATCATTTCCTTCTACAGTTCTAACAATAAATTGCAAATCATCGTTGTTACACTGGCCACAATTAGATTCGTCAAACACTTCTTGAAACTCAGATAATTTCTTAAAAGCATCTTTAGCGGAATCGGAATCAATCTCTACGTTTAATCTTTGGTTCTTCGTTGTATAGTTTATTTTCATGTTAAGTTTAATGAAGAACTTATTTATATATTCTTTCCAAGGTTGTCTAGTGCGGGAGTGGGTCACAAATTGGCTCATAACAATAGTATAAGCGTAATAATTTTCCACTTTCAGCGCTTCTCCCTGAGAAATACTAAGACATACGCTTATACAGTGTTACACTCAATAAATTTGAAGTCCTAAAAGTAGAAGAGGGCAATTTCTTAAAAAACAAATGGGGTCGTCTTTATTTCTTCGCTAACTTCCACATTAACTTAAACTGATTCTTGTAACTCTCTGCATTATCCTGATTCTTTATTACTATTGCAACAGGTGGTTTCGCTGTCCAAACTAACAATAAAGCTGTATCTTTATAGATCATTGTGTCCGTGATACTTGGATATTCTTTTGGATGAAAACGTGCATCTCCAAAATAATCTTTTAACAATTCGGGGTTCTTCTTTTTCAATTCCTCTGTAAAAATAACTTTGGATTTAATCTTGTATTTTCTCTTTTTCTTCTGCCACAAATCCCAATATGCTCCCATCTTCTCCCTAAACAACCCTGATACTCCAAAATCAAAATAGTCTCCATTAGGATTTAATTCTTCTAACATCTTATCCATTGAAGAACGGATACCTTTGATCCCATAGTAAACAGTAACTTCCTGTTTTTCTTTACTTGCTTCTAACTTCTGATTTAATGCAGGAAGAACACTCTGTAATTTATCCTGCCTTTCTTTTAGAACATCCATTAACCTGTCTGGACTTGCTGGCTCAAAATATTGCTTCTTGCCTTTAATGATTGAAGAAACCAAACCTTTCTCTTTCAATCTTTGAAGAATTTGATAAGTCGTTCCTCTATGCAATGCTGTTTTCTTAATGATTGGACCTGCTAATGTTGGGCCAGTTTCTAAAAGAGCAAGATAGACTTTTGCTTCTGCTTCTGATAATCCTAGTTCTTGCAGTATTTCTTTTTCTGTCATATACTATCAATAATCAAATTCAATATTTAAATATTTCTATTTTGTCATCTTGATTAAGACTACAATTCTTTAAATATGCCTACAAACAAACCACTCTATGGTGGAAAATGGTAGAATCACGATTGAATTTATCAAACATAGAGCAAGAACTTGGAGAACATTCTGCTAGAGACTTCTTTACTCACACACAAGCTAGATATTTAGGAAAAATCCCAGAAGACCAAACTTTAGATTCTGTTCTTGATACAGTAAGTCAACAATTACAAACTCCACCAGATCTACTTTGGGCTTCACAAAAATTTCAGTTACTCTTTAGAGCTACAAAACCAGAACACCTAAGACTTCTTGATTTGGAAGAATATGTAGATGAAGCAGAAGCAGCGGTTAATGCAGGCAGAGTAATGAGTCTTCTTCCTTATAATGCTCTTATGGGAGAAACTACAATAAGAAAATATCTCCCTTCAAGACCTGATAAATTCTCTGGAAATTGGAGGCACAGCATGGATCCTTATGGAATTTTCAGAGGAATGGATAGAGTTACAGCAGTAGATGATGATGGAAATGAAACTTACCTTGCCACAAGAAAATTTCCTTACGCAGTTCTGGCAAATATAACTGAAGCCTGCCATATTGGATGTGATGGTTGTTACAAGGGCTCAATGGTAAGAACGGCATTATCCTCCCTTGCAGAAGTTTATCCTGAATATGCACAAATTAAAAGACAACTTAATACTCAAGAAAAAAGAGCAGAGAGACAGGCAGAACTTCTTACACAATGGCTTAACCAAAATCCAGAAGTTGATACTATTGTCATAAGTGGCGGAGAACCAACTTTATTCTCAAATTCTGCTCTAGAGAAAATTCTTGAACAATACAGACAAGCAGAGCATGTAGGAGTTGTCAGAATGTGTACTTCCTCTGTCTTTCAGGGAATGTGGTACAGAGTAGATGATGAATTTGTGCAGATGTTACAAGATTTTGAAAGAGAAACAGGAAAACAATTCTACATTAATGCTCATGTTACAGACGATTATCAACTATCAGCACCAGAAGCAAAAATGGCAGTAGAAAAACTTGAACGAGCAGGAATTACACTTCATCTTCAAATGCCATTACAGGAGGGAATTAATTTTCAAAGAAATAATATAGCATGGAGTGTTGACAAACTAAAAAGAATCTCAAAACTTGCTTATGGCTTAGGTGTAATTCCTTACAAAATGATAGTTGATATGCACTCTCCATCACATCCAGACTTAACAGTTCCAATTGAAACAGTTACAAGAGTAATTGGATTTTTAGACCAACATGAACACCATTCAGATCATGAACGATGGCAGGCTTATAATGTTCTTCACGAACAGGGAAATCTTTACTTAACTGCTTATCCCCATTTTACTGCTGTTAAAGATGTTGATACTGAAAGTCAAAGAGTTACATACTTTATTCCGAAGGTAGAATTTGATGGAAGAAAAAGAGTAGTTGTTCACACCTACGAAGAACCCCTTATTCACGGACACAATGATAACCCTTACAGTTTTAAGAGATTATTATTCTTTAGTCAAATCTCCGATAGAGATGTAAGACAAAAGATTAAACAAGTGAGAAAAGCCTACAGAAAAATGAATGGAGATCCCCAGACAATTAGAGATTTCTATAAAGAATCAGGAATAGAATATGCAGAGAATAAACCGCTGAGAATCTAGGAACGGCGACCCCCTAACTTCCTTAACTTGATTAGCCTTCGGCTTTGATGAAAAGAAATTGCCCTTTGATTCTGTGTCTTAATGGCTCACTGTGTTCGCAGGATGGACGGACTTCAAATTTACTTTGAATTTTTCCCTTCGGGAACGTTGCACTAAAATTCAATCCCTATCGGGAGAGTTTAACAGCGATTAAGAGATTCCGAAGTCTTGCAGACTTCTCCATCCAAATTCGGTTTTGTGGGTTGCCTCAAAACCGAACTTCTCTTAATCACGATGTTAAGTGCAATAATTCTAGTGGTAAGGAAAGTTAAAAACTAATCTTAAATGGGGGTGAGAAAATTTAACACAATCTTTAAAAGCAAGTAAGAAATACTTCTTAGTATTAAAAGAGGAAGATGGTTAATAAAAAACTTGCTGACTGGATAAAATCAGAAGAAGCACAAGGATACACAGAACAACAACTTAAGAACTATCTTATTAAGAAAAAATATAACAAAAAAGATATTGAAGATGCAATTTCTTTAGCAAAATCTCACAGAACATTCAACTTCAAGGATTTCATCAAACCAACACCATTAAAATTATTTTTTCCAATTTTATTTCTAGTCTTAATTTTAGTCTCGTTTTTCATCAATTCTTCTTTTCTCCCAGAAACAGGAGAACAATATTGCCAACAGATTAAGTCAGGACAAGAAATGGATGTCTTAAAAGAACAAATTAAAGACACATCAAGTATAAACAATATTGATCCTAAAGAAGTTGTTAATCTTTTAGAAAAACAGGAACTTCTAGATAAGAAAAAAATTCAAAGTAGCCAAGAATTTAGAAATCAATTGTTGCCAGTTATGATGGGAAACATATATTTTTATCCTTCATTAATCTATAAATTAAATCCTTTTTTTCCTGTTCCTTGTGAATTTATTCTAGTTTCAGAAGAAGTTAAAGAATTTACCTCCTTTAGATGCTCTTATTATATAAGCCAAGAGGATTACCAATGTCTTAAAGACCAAGCAGAAAAAGAACAGAATGACCAATGGACTTCTATGGCCACTTATTTCCAAAATGCGCCAGAATACAAACAAATTCATAACCTAGATTTATTATTTAACTCAATTTTATTAATTATAATCATTTATTTAATAATCTGTGGCATCTCCCTCCTATTTGACTATAGCAAACAAAAAAGTAAGAAAACAAAACTACTATTATCCTTATTGTTGCTAATCAGTCCTTTTTTCTTATATTTAATTGGTTTAGATTACGCTCTATTTTATTATCCATTTGTAATTTTATTTTCCATCTTATTATTTGTAAAAGAAAAACCAAAAAAAATTATTTTGTACATATCAATATTTTTGCTAATTGTTTTATTAATAGGAATGTTATTCTTATTTAGTTCTAACATTATGAAAGGTACAATTGGCGGATTCTCTTCGCAAGAGGATTCATTCTCTTATAAAATAGCATTTTGTGAAGACACTTGGGTTCTTCCAATGGAATCAAAAATAAGTTATAGAATAACTGAGAAATATATTAATGAAGAATGGAATGTGTGTTCTAAACCATGTTCAATACTTTGTAAAGATTATTGTGAAAGTGAAAAACCTAGCAGGAGAGAATTCTCAATGCTAAGAGGGGATAAACCTTCTTGTATTTGTGGATGTTAATTTTCTCACCCCTATTGATGATAAACAAGTGGTGTTAGCACCCCACTAAACCTTTATACCACCAGAATTACTTGCTCCACTACGTTACGCACCATGAGATAAACTCATGGGCACATAACAAACATTATCCACAATTTTTAGGGCACCTTACTACGTAGTTTTTCATGTTTTTATCGCATTCCCACCAAAATAAATGAAGACTGGGAATGTTAAGCTATGAGCTCATAAGTAAAAACAAGACCAATGAAATAAGCAATCTTCA